>CAZNWO010000159.1:0-3062 GCA_964576585.1 uncultured Puniceicoccaceae bacterium
CGATTCATTTCCATTTCAGAGAGGATTTCCCTCAGGGCCGGGAGATCGGGATTCAGAGGAGTTGAAAGGTCTACCTCGACGTCGGTTTCCAACCGAACGAGCTCGAGATTCCTGCGAAGAGTTTCTCGATTCTCGTAGACTAGGGAACAGAAGCGCTTGGGGGCCAGGCGACCTGCATTCTCTATGATTTCGCTCAGTGTACCGTATTCGGAAAGCCACTTGGTCGCAGTCTTTGGGCCCACTCCTGCGAGGCCGGGGATGTTGTCGGAGGTATCGCCAATCAAGGCGAGGTAATCGAGGATCTGCTTGGGAGAAACCCCGAACTTGTCGTGGACTCCGGAAGCGTCTAGAATACGCCAACCCAAACGAGGATTGGCGGTAGGAGGCGGCAAGAGCTGACGAACGTTCGAGCCGATCAACTGGGCGAGGTCCTTGTCGGCGGAAACGATCAGAACTTCCTCGTCCGTGGTCGCCAAGCGAGTCGATGCCGAGGCAATAAGGTCGTCCGCCTCAAGGCCTTCTCTTTCATCTGAGGAGTAGCCAAGAGCCCGAGTAAGCTTTTTCACCCAAGGAAGTTGCTTAACGAAGTCTTCGGGAGGCTCCCCGCGATTGGCCTTGTACTCGGGCAAGATCTCCTCTCGCCGCGTGGCTTTTCCCTTGTCGAAGTAAACTCGAACGCAATCGGGCTTGAAGTCGTCCTCCAACCTCCAGAAAGTTTTGAGCCATCCATGAATCATGTTGGTGGGAAAACCGTCGCTGCGGGTCAACTCGGTGATTCCGTAGAAGGCTCGAAAGGCAAGGTTGTGTCCGTCGCAAAGTAAGGTCTTGGGCATAAGATCGAGAAAAGCCCGACAGCGGCTTGTCGCAAGACTAAAGGTCGAGAAAGCGTCGAACGTCGGGCAAGGACAAGTCCTCGACCAGAAAATCGGGTTGGTGGGATTCAAGTTCGGATAGTCCGAACTTTCCTGTGGCAACAGCAAGACATCTGGCGGAAAAGGAACGGGCGCAGGCAATGTCGTGAGGGGTGTCGCCGATGACAATCACATCCTCGGGTAGAAAATCGACGGCCGCATGCTCTTTTGCCCGGCGAAGGGCAATAGGTCCCAGATCCGTACGCTCGAGAGAATCTTCAGCATAAGCCCCAAAGGGGAAGAAATCCCATAGACCAAAAGGAACGAGCTTGGCCCGGGCGGAAGCGGAAAGATTTCCGGTAAGCATACCTTGGTAATGTTTGTCGGAGAAATGAGCAGACTCGACGATTTCACGAATCCCAGGAAGGACATGTGCGGAAGACTCGGGAAGTTCCTCGGTGACGAAGTTCACGAAATCCTCCAGATAGGCTAGGTCCGTTGCTTCATCCGATGGAATCTCGAAATGCTCGCGGATTAGGCGCCCAATCATCCGATCCGTCTTTCCGGAGTAAGGAATCTCAGCAAGATCGACTTCTACATCCCAGTGCTTGCGAGCGGATCGAACAATGGCACGCTCCCCTGCCCCACCCGTGGTGATCAAGGTCTCGTCGAGATCCCAAAGGAGCAAAGTGGACACGGCGGACTCAATCCAGAACTTCGAGAATTTCAGCCTCGACGTATTCTAAGCATGCCTTCCTCAAACTGACCCTTGCCAGACGATTGGCCAAGTCGGAAAGGTCGGAATGGATCAGGACTCGAACATAGTTTTCGGTATATCCAGGCCAGTTGCCGTCCTTGATGTCCTCGATCAAAACGATTGCTTCGCGTCCGACCTGCTCTTGGTAATAATCATGTCGTTTTGCAGCTGACAGTCGACGAAGAGCGGAACTCCGATGACGCCGTGCAGCCATGGGAACGGAATCCGGAATCCTTGAAGCGGTCGTTCCCTCTCTCTCCGAAAAAGTGAATACATGACAGTATCTAAACGGCAGATCGAGAAAGGTTCTGCAGGTTTGCTCAAAATCATCTTCAGTCTCGCCAGGAAAGCCCGCCATTAGATCGGTTCCAAGGCAAAGACCGGGGATTGCTCCATCTGCCCTGAGGATGAAGTCGGACACCTCGCGAACATCATACCTCCTTTTCATGGCTACTAATGTGCGATCACAACCGGACTGCAGGGGCACGTGAAGGTAGGGAAGCAGAGGATGGGATGAATCCGCCATAAGAGGAAAGAGGCTTTCGGGAATTGTAGTGGGCTCAATGCTGCTTATTCGAATACGGGAAAGATTGGGGATATCCGCAAGTGCATCGACCAAGTCAAGAAATCCACGACCCGATGAGGAGTAGGTGCCGATGTTGACCCCGGTCAAGACGAGCTCGCGGACTCCGCGGGAGACAAGCGATCGGGCCTCCTCCAAAAGGTTTTCGAAGTCACGTGAACGAGCCCTTCCCCGAGCAAAGGGAATGATACAGAATGAGCACATGAAGTCGCAACCGTCCTGCACCTTCAGGTTCGCCCGATGCCGAAAAGGGGCATCGCCTACGACGGCAATGGAAAAATCATCTTTGTCGATGCGTTCGCGAATTACCACTGGGCGATCGGTCTTCTCATCTCCAAGATATTCAAGGAGATTCATCTTGTCCTGATTGCCAATCACATAGTCCACCCCGGGGATTTCTGCTATAGAAGAGGCTCCCATCTGTGAATAGCACCCGACCACCGCGGTGACGGCATTGGGGTTTGCCCGAATAAACCTTCGAATAGCATTGCGGGACTTGGCATCCGCCTCATTGGTTACCGTACAAGTATTTATGACGCCGAGGTCTGCAGGTTCTCCGAACGGAACGACCTCATAGCCGGCATGTTCGAGAAGATCCGCAATCGCTGAAACCTCGTATTGGTTCAAACGACAACCTAATGCCCTGACAGAGGCTTTCTTGGCGGAACGGGAATGAGCAATCATAATTTAAGAGCAACAAAATGATGCCAAGAACCACTCGAATCAAGACGGTTCGACGCCGAAAAGATCACTTGCCAAGGGGAGATTCGGAACCATGCCTGAGGAGAAGTCCCAGCAACTTGCGTGCTCTCCAGTAGCGAGGAACAAATCGAGCGGGATGGGAAAAGCAGCGAAAAAGCCACCCCAACGA
>CAZNWO010000159.1:3162-7513 GCA_964576585.1 uncultured Puniceicoccaceae bacterium
GGGAAAATGACCTGAATCACAGTCCGCAAGACGATTTCAATGTCTTTCCAAAGGCTCCAGCTTCCGACATAGTCGAAATCCATCTCGATTCGTTGCCGAACTAGCTCGGGGTCCGTAAATTCTCCTCGCAACCCCCTGCATTGAGCAGGTCCTGTGACGCCGGGTTTGACGAACTGACGAACTCGATAAGCCTTGTAGTCGCGTTGAAACAAGTAATCGTGCTTGGCGAGGTATGGTCTGGGACCGACTAGGCTCATTTCGCCCTTTAACACATTAATTACTTGAGGCAATTCATCCACACTGAATCGTCGCATAAAACGCCCGAATGGAAAGACTCTGGAGTCCCCTGCCACGGCCTGCTTGCCTTCGTCATGTTCGTCACGAGCATCGTGAGCCATCGAACGAAATTTCCAAATGACGAACCTTCGCCCCGCCAATCCGACACGTTCCTGACGAAAGAACAAGGGCCCAGGCGATTGAAAAAATTGCAAAAAGCCCACGATGAGCATCGCGAATGGCATTGCAACAAGCAGGCACGGAATGCTGAGTGCAATGTCGAAAACTCGCTTAATCATCTGGTTGAAGGGACTTCCCAGAGGTTCGTTTTGTAGAGTGAAGAATTGTCGGCCAGATTCTTCAACAAAAACCAGTCGTGTATCGAAATGTCCAGCCAAGGCATTGTAAATCAAAACTCTACAACCATGGCGATTCGCAAGATCGGAAACCAAGGCGATCCACTTCTCAATATGCTCGTCAGGAACAACCACTACTTGGTGGACTTCATTCTTCTCAAGATACTCCTCAAGTAGTGAATAGTGCCCCAGTTGGGGCAGGCTAAGCTTTTCAGGAGCACGTCGAGAAGTGGAAAATACGCCCTCAAAGAGAAAACCTTGGGCAGCATGACGTGTAATCCACTGGCTCAACTTATCTAATGCTTCACCATCGCCTATGATAACGCTCTTGCGGAATTCTGACGAGAAAGCGGCAAACTTCGAAAAAGCAATTGGCAACAGAAAGTTGGTGATAACGAGAACTGGCCAAGAAGTACCAATAAAAGCTACCAGAAACAGACGACTTGTTGCCTTGTCCTTGGTTGCAAAGTAGGCGGCGAAAACAAAAAAAGCCACCAAGGCCACTTGGAAGTTGGCCTTCAGCAAGGAACCAGCCAGTCGAGACCAGCCTCGTTTCAGGATGAATGAACCATAATCCCTGTAGATACCAAAAGATGCCAAACATAATGCAATTGCCGAAACAAACGCATAGTTCCAAGGCAAACTAATCAAATCCCGGCCAGAATTCTTCCAGAAATAATGCAGGCCCCAAAACCAAGCGACCAAAAAAAGAACCAAACCAATGTTGTGGAGAGCGGCAAGTCCACGAATCCTGTGATTATTCATGTATTCGGGCAAAAGGCAATTTTAGGCAAGGTTCTCAAATTTAGATGATGATTAGACTTACTGCAAGTCCTTTAAATGCCCATGTAAAGCCATCCAAAATGAACAGATGAAATGCACTGTGGAAATTTTTCGCTTGCAAAGTTTCATTTTTTTTTGAAATATATGAATTGAACATGCCTACTAAGGCTCAAAAGCAAGGTAAAACCACTCCTGAATCTCAGGATTCCCTTACGCTGGAAGGCATCGATTTTTTTGTGCGTCTCATGGGGATGCTGGGCATGCCCAGATCCGTAGGAGAAATCTATGGTCTACTTTACTTTTCCGAACATCCTATGCCCATGGATGCGATAGCTTCCAAGCTAGAAATCAGCATAGGCTCCGCCAGCCAAGGTCTGAAAACCTTGCGTTCGCTGAAGGCCATTCGATCCACCTATGTTCCCGGCGATCGTCGCGACCACTATGTTGCTGAATCAGAATTCCGCAGGTTATTCTCCACCTTCATTCGAGATGAGATCACACCCCATCTCGATAGCGCCAAGGAACGCATTTCACGGATGGAAAAAATACTCGATTCGGGTGAGATCGACGACCGCACGGACGAATTTCTTGAAATTCGTATAGAAAAGCTCAAGCGCCTTACGAAAGCAACGTCCAGGCTACTCCCAGCAATGGCAGGATTACTAAAGCTGTGAACCAGAAATCCCATAACGATTGGGAGCGTGCGTGGTATTGTGTGCGAGCAAAACCGAGGGCAGAAAATTGGGCTGCGAAATCCATTGAATCTATTGAAGGAGTCGAAGTTTTTCTGCCAAAGACAGTTCCGAATCGTAAAAAGAACGCTCCTCCACCTCAAGCACTTTTCCCAGGTTACCTTTTCGCAAACTTTGATCCAGTCACTCAGGCGAGAGCCGTTCAGTATGCACAAGGAGTCTCCTATGTCGTAAGGAGAAATAATGTTCCTATTCCCGTTCCTAACCAAGTCTTATCTGACTTGAAAGGTATAACCAATGGTGGAATCCTCGAGATCCCGGACCTTCCCCATCAAGTCGGAGACAAGGTAACGATCATAGCCGGACTCTTTAAAGGAGCTTCGGGGAAGGTGATTCGCCTTGTTTCAGCTAGGGAACGAGTCAAAGTGCTTTTTGAGTTTCTCGGTCGCGAAACCGAGGCTGAAATTGACGAGGATTCTCTCGACTTTCCGAAAGCACACCCAATGGGTGCAGGCTAAGAACATCCAATTGAACAGAAAAAATTTAAATGGCTTTGCCCAAAGGCAAGAAGCCATGGGCGGCAGCTTGCCGAAAATCCTTGGGGAAAAGGGTTCTAAGTGAAAAAAGCCTTGATCACGGGAATCACAGGTCAGGATGGATCCTACTTGGCGGAAATGCTCTTGGAGGAAGGATACGAAGTGCATGGCATTGTAAGGCGTGCAGCCTTGGAAGATCCCGAGAGGAGATTTTGGAGAATTCGAGCCATCGTCAACGATCTCATCCTCCATTCCGGAAGCTTGGAAAGTCATTCGAGCCTATACGAATGCGTTAGAAAATCGGAACCCGACGAATTGTATCATCTTGGGGCCCATTCCTTCGTCTCTTATTCATTCGAGGAGGAATATTCCGGCATGGAAACAAACATCAGTTCCACTCACTCTCTTCTTTCTGCAGTCCGCCAAATTGTCCCTGAGTGTCGGTTTTACTTCGCCTGCTCCAGCGAGGTTTTTGGAAATGCACAAAAAGCTCCTCAGGAAGAAGGGACTCCGTTCAACCCTAGGTCAGCATATGGAATATCGAAGGTCGCCGGCTATCATCTTGTTAAGGCCTACAGGGAAAATCACGGGGTGCATTCGGTTTCGGGTATACTATTCAACCATGAGTCTCCACGTCGCGGGTTCGAGTTCGTTACTCGTAAGATAACGAGCCAAGCCGCAGCTATCAAACGAGGACAAGCAACCCAACTCATGCTGGGAAATCTGAAGGCAAGAAGGGACTGGGGACACGCCAAGGACTATGCCCAAGCAATCCTCGCAATGAACAGGGTCAAGAATCCTTGCGACTATGTAATTGCCACTGGGAAGACTCATTCCGTGGAGGACGTTTGTCGACTGGCATTCAGCTACTTGGATCTGGACTACCGAGAATTCGTAAAGTCCGACGAACAACTTTATCGATCATCTGAAGAGGTTGAGTTGAGAGGTAACGCGAAAAAAGCGATGAGTGAGCTCGGTTGGCGCCCCTCGGTTGCATTCGAAGACTTGGTAAAGGAAATGACGGAAGCGGACTTGGCTCGCCTGAAAAAGTGAAAAGCTTCTCCATCGGTTACTATTTGGTAATGTCTTTGCTGACCTTGTTTGCCTTGGCATTCTTTCTGTCCCCAGAGGTCATGCCCCTCGTGATGGATTGGAAAGCCCGGCAACTTGCAATCAAGAGCGAAGCGTACAAAAGTGATTCACTCGCCAATACGAATGGACTAATGCAAGCAGGAATCTCACAAGCAAGAATCGCCATGTTGATGGCTCCTGATAAAATTGAATTCCATCGAAACTATGTTGAACTCCTCATCAAAGAGGATCCGACCAAGGGACTCCTGGAATGGGAAAAGTTGCTCGAGCGCCCAGAAGCCACAGAAGAGGATCGGCGGAAATTGATTCGTAATTGCCTACAATTTGCGGGACAGCAAAAGGATCTCTCCCGCCAAAACCCGATGATTAGAATGCTAGCCATGACAGTTGCAAAAAGGCAATTGTCCAAGTTGAACGGGAAATCCGAGCCAAACTATGATTCGCCCCATGCACTGTTGCAAGCTGAGTTTCTTGCGGAATCAGGAGAAATTCTGTTAGCCCTGAACTTTGTCCTGAAGATTCTAGCCGCCGAAAAGGCACCCTCGCCAGAAGCAATTTTTCTGTACGCAAAAATAGCAACCAATGTGGGTGACAAGCAACGCTTGGGTGAAGCCGG
>CAZNWO010000160.1:0-2099 GCA_964576585.1 uncultured Puniceicoccaceae bacterium
ATGGCGGGGTAGCCTTTTGACGGCTTGAAGGCGTGGCGGTTGCTGGTGAAGATGATTTTGCCGCCGGGAAGAGGGTGTGGGCCCATGTTGAAGACGCCGTAGTCGATGTGTGTCTTGTTCTTTTCGCGGGAACGAAAGTCGCTCGACCAGTTGGCTGCGCCGAGGTTTGGCTCGAAGGTTTGATCGGTCAGCTTCACGATGCGGCGACTCTTCAGGTGTATCTTGTAGATGTCGGCCCCTTGTGCGGGCGGATTCCATTGGCTGCGTTTTTCGAGGTAGTGAATTTTGGTGTAGTAGACCCATTTGCCGTCGAAGGAGACGATGGGGTCGGTGATGGAGCCTTTTCCGCCCTTGACCAGCAATTCTTCAGATCCGTCGGGCTTAAGCAGCATCAGGTCGGCGCCGGGTTCCATGGTCACCGGTTGGGAAAAGTCCGCGTAATACCTCTTGTGCTTTTCGTCGCCTGCCCTCAATGCCCTAACGTAGACGATGTCGTAGTCGTACTTCACTGAATCGTCCGTCGAGACGTGGGCTATCTTCGTCTCGAGGTCTTTGAGGAAAAGAGGCTCGTTGGGAGCTGCCGGCAACGAAGAGAAAAGAATCGTGGCCAGTAACGGAATGATCGAGGTTTTCATGATGACAGGTTGAGAAAGATATTTTGACTTAGTCAAATATGTTGACGATTTTTGCGGAACTTCTAGTCGGCGGGCTCGTAGAGCAGCAGGTCGTCCACTTGAAGGTCCGCCCCTTTTGGCACTCGAAAGACGACGTCGGTGGCGCGATCCCCTTTTCGAGCGGCGAAGTCAACGGAAGCTTCTTGCCAGTCGCCTTTACTTGTTACCCTTTGGTGATTCGCAAAGGTTTTGCCTGGGGCAGAGTCCTCAAGGCTAACGCGGATTTCATTGGCTGAAGTCTTGTAGCGAAACCTGAGCCGATTTTTTTCGCTCAAGGGTCGCGAGCCTCTCAGGTTCACGCGTATCCACGGAGCTCCCGACGCCTTCTCCACGACGGCTTGGGCGGCATCCCAAGTCAGCGGCTTCTCGTGCAACACGATGTCGAAGTCACCGGGCCACTCGTGTCCTTTGCCTTGTTTGCCCGTGTCGAACCAGCCCGTGAAGATGATGCGTCGTGGAAAAGCCTCGGTCTCTTCCTTTCGGGCAGGTTCGTACAGGACGATGTCGTCCACGGATACCTCTGCCCCGTCCTCGACGTAAAACTGGATGTCGTCTATGCGCTCGTCCTTTGCCAGCGGACCTCCGCTCCCATCGGGCCTGCGGGCTTGGGTGATGTCCACGGTGAGGTCCAGCCACTTCCCTCGGGGCAGTCCCTGGAGTCGCAAATGTCGGTGATAACCCTTGGAGAGGCTGTAGATCTGGCATCGGAGGTTGCTTGTGCCGTTCAGCTTGCAGCGGAATGCGAGTCGTGTGTTTCCCGCCATGGGAGGACCCGGCACGGGGTTGAAGATGACTGCTCGATATGTTTTGGACTGGTCGCCCATCTTTCGGTCGAAATCCTTCGTTTCCGCCGATCGGCAGGCACGAATGTTCGGCAAGGAGGACGACAAGCTTTCGGGAGTTTCTTCCGAAAAGGTCTTTCCCCGAAGCCACCACCGCTTCTCGATGTCAGTCTCGTAGTCTTCGAAGACATGTACGCGATACGGAATCTTTCCCCGTTCGATAGGCTCGACCACGGTTTTTGCATGGATGAGCGTAGCCGTCATGGATATTTGCGCCAACAAGCTCAACGACAAAGCGAGTTGAAGTTGCCTTGTCGAACAGAGCTTTCGGGTGCACTCTTCGTGAGACGGACGATGAACCGAATTTCCTTTCTTCATCTCGAAAGGTTTTCTTTCACTTTGCTTTCTGCACTAAGTTGTCCGCTACCTCAGACGTGGGGCCGTTGATTTCGATGGCTTTTGCCCCGGGTTCTTCCGAGAAGGCTCGGTTGCCTGTGGCGCTGGATGGCATTTCGCTTTCGCGTATGACGAGCGCAGTTCCCAGAAAGCGATGAATTCGATTGTCGTCGGCGGCAACCTGCTTGGCCTTTGTTGCGTGGAGGGCGTGCCGCCAGCCTTCCACTCGATTGCCCGAGAACACAAT
>CAZNWO010000160.1:2199-7480 GCA_964576585.1 uncultured Puniceicoccaceae bacterium
TTGCACAGGTTGCCGATGATTTTCGCTTTTGCTTCATGCTCGAGACCGATTCCCGCAGCACCGTTTGCCGTGCATTCGTTGTTCAGGATTTCGGGATTTGCTCCATGCCTGGCTCCGATGCCTGCAAGCTTGTTGCCCCTGCATCGGTTTCCGCGGATGATTGGGCGAGCATCCTCCTCCGTACCTATGCCCGCCATGAGGTTGTCGAAGCAGTCGTTGTTTTCCACTAAGGGGCGCGTGTCTTTTCCCGTACGAATTCCAATGCCTGCCCGAAGGTTGTTGTGGCAGCGATTGTTGGTTACTACAGGTGAACTACCCTCGCTGATTCCGATGCCGGCTCTGATATTGCCATAGCAGCGATTGCCCCGAACCTTTGGCGATGCCCCATTGTGACCGATGCCTGCATAATAGTTTTCAAAGCAGACGTTTCCCTCGATCAGTGCGGAGGAGCCTTTCATCGAACCGATACCTCCTCCCATGTTGCGATAGCAGATGTTGTTTGCAATTCGCGGAGAAACCTTGCGGTCTTTTGCACCAGTGATTCCTATGCCTGTATAACCGATGTGATGGACGATGTTGTTGGTTACGGTACAGTCTTCACGAACCTCAATTCCAGGCGTGCCGGGTTGACCGATGTGTTCGTGGCCCTGCATGTTGCCTTGCGTGGCGTGGTGCTTTTTCCATTTTGCATCGTCGTAACGCCCAACGCCGGTCACTGTGAAGCCATCAAGCGTGGCTCCCCTCGCCATGCTTACTCCGGGGCCTTTGCCTTCTGGATGATCGAGGATGGTTTGTTCGGCCCGCCTAAGGCCTGTCTTCCCCTTCGAGTCGTCGCCTGCGCTCTTCACGGTCACACCTGCCCTCAAGACAAGGCGTTCCCTGTAGGTTCCCTTCAAGACCAGGACTCGGTCGCCGGTTTTGGCATTCTCAATTGCGGACTGTATGGTGGTGTATTCTTTGGGGACCAACAAGTCTGCTCCCCTTGTCGCCGGAGAAAAAGAAAGGAAGGCTGCAAGGATTGCCGTCCTCGCGCATTGTAGTGATTCGTGTTTCATTTGGGAGGTTTCTTGATTTAAGGTGAGTTCGGGCATTCGGGCAAACCGTGATTCCTCGCGCGAAGGTTTTTTTTAACGCGCTTTGTCTTGCTTTTTGAGCGTAGTGTAGGAAGGCTTGCCGTCGCCATGCTTCAGTTTTCGTTGTGTTCGGTATTTCTTTTCCTCGTAACGACTTGCCTATTCTCGGCCGACTCCACCGTTGACTGGAAGCCCTTTTCTCCACGCGGTGAAGTTAGGCCTGCCTTCTCCTACAAGGATGGGATTCTACTCGTCGATTCATCTGAAGGAAAGGGGGCCATAGGTTCTTGGCAAGCCACATTCGAGGTGAGTGGCGGAAGCCATTATCGTTTTCGTGCCAAGAGGAAGGCACGCTCCATCGGAGATACCGAGCGTCACGTCGTCGAGCGATTGGTATGGTTGGACGCAAAGGGTGGAAAGGCGCTTCGAGACACGCCGACTTTTTCCTCCTACCGCCCCGGGTCCAGGCCATTGGCCGAACCCGAGTTTCCTCGAGTGAAGAAGATGGAGGCTCGGGGCTGGAGCCTGGTGGAGGAGGTCTTTCGAGCTCCCGCAAACGCGACGCGAGCGCGCGTCGAGCTTTGCTTGCGGTGGGTGGACGAGGGTTCGGTCGAGTGGAAGGAGGTATCGCTCACTTCCGCAGCTGCTCCCGAACCGCGCAAGGTACGCTTGGCGAGCATTCATTTCCAGCCAAGGGAGGGCAAGACCAACGCCGAGAAATGCAGGCTCTTCGAACCGCTCGTCGAGGTTGCGGCAAAGAAGGGTGCGGACTTGGTTGTTCTTCCTGAGACCCTCACTTTTTACAAGAGCGGGCGTTCCTTCGCCGATTGCGCTGAACGCGTTCCCGGTCCTTCAACCGACTATTTCGGCACTCTTGCCCAAAGGCATGACCTTTACCTCGTCGTCGGTCTGGTTGAGCGCTTCGAGAACCTCATCTACAACGTGGCGGTGCTCGTCGGTCCCGAGGGCAAGGTCGTTGGTAAGTACCGCAAGGTTTGCCTGCCAAGAGGGGAAATCGAGGCGGGGATTTCTCCCGGCACCGAATATCCTGTTTTCCAAACGCGATTCGGAAAGGTCGGAATGATGGTTTGCTACGATGGTTTCTTTCCCGAGGTCGCAAGACGCCTGAGCAACAACGGTGCCGAAGTCATAGGTTGGCCCGTGTGGGGTTGCAATCCTTTGCTGGCGGCATCTAGGGCGTGCGAGAACCACGTCTACGTGATAAGCAGCACCTATTCGGATTATTCCCGCAACTGGATGCTGTCCGCCGTCTACGGTCACGACGGAAAACCTCTAGCCAAGGCAACCGAATGGGGTTCCGTGGCCATAGCGGAGGTAGACTTGAACAAGCGTCTCTACTGGCACAGTTTGGGAGATTTCAAGGCCCAGATTCCTTCCCATCGCCCGCCTGACTAGATGTTGGCGCAAGACCTCTGCTGTTTTTTCGCATGCCTTGGAATAAAGGCCTTCCGATTTTACAGGATATCTTTATTTCCGTCACCTGATTGTTGTTAGAACCGTTGTTTTCATTCTTGTTCCAAATTCAAGTTCTTCCTCTTACTTTTTTGTACGGCCATGAAGGGTGATTCGACTTCTCTTTCAAGCAAGCAGGCGGTTCTGGTCATCGACGACGAGGAAGATCTTACCGATCTGCTGCGATACCAACTCAAGCGGGAAGAGTTCAAGGTGGAGACCGTGAACGATCCATTTGTCGCGCTAAGCGTAGCTCGAGACTTTGCCCCCGACCTCATCGTGCTGGACGTCATGATGCCCGACTTGGACGGCTACCAGTTGCTTCGCATGTTTCGCTCCGACAACCTTTTGGGCGAGGTTCCCGTCATCATGCTCACGGCCAGAGCTGGCGTGGAGGATCGCATCAAGGGCCTTGAGCGTGGGGCCGACGATTACCTGTGCAAACCATTTGATGCGAAGGAACTGGTTTTGCGTATTCGCTCCATCCTCAAGCGGGTGTCGGAACGTCCCAAGCCCGATGACGGACGAATCGTCCTGGGGAACGTTTCCATGGACGAAGAGGATCATACCGTGAGCATCGGAGGGGAAGAGGTTCCCTACACGGTCACCGAGTTCAAGCTCCTGCAACATTTCCTTAAGCGAAAGGGAAGGGTGCAGACTAGGGAAACCCTCCTCTTCGGCGTGTGGAAGTTTGATTCCGACGTCGAGACTCGTACCGTCGACGTGCATATTCGTCGCCTGCGGAAGAAGATGGAGTCCGCCGATCTGGAGATCGAGACGGTGCGAGGCGTTGGCTATCGTTTGGTGGAGAAAGCGAGGTAGGGAGTTTTGTATTTCGAGCCATGGGTCTTGGCGGTTTCGCTTCTCGGGTTGTCGCTTGCTTTTCTTGCCCTTTGGCGGAACGGAAGATCTTCGGGCAAGAAACCCGAGGATATTCCGCTTGAACGGGAAATCGTCTCTGATTCGGAAAAGGAATCCGTCGATCGCCTCGAAAACGTCCGCCGGGACTTCGTGGCCAACGTGTCCCATGAATTGCGCACGCCCGTTGCTATCGTGAAGGGTTTTGCGGAAACCCTTGAAGACGACTACGACGAACTCTCCGGCAAGAAGCGACGCGAATTCATCGGGAAGATTCGCAAGAATTCGGACCGCCTTTGTTCCTTGGTCGAGGACCTGCTCCAGTTGGCGGAACTCGAGTCTCCCTCGCACGAGCTGCGCCGTGAACCCGGAAGCCTCGCAACTGTCGCTCGGATCGTGACCGATAGGTTTGGGGAACGCGTCGATCAAGAAACCCAAAGCATCCGACTGGAGCTGGCCGAGGAAGCCGAACCCATTCACTTCGACTCCGTGAAGATCGAACGCGTCATCGAGAACCTTCTGGACAACGCCCTCCTCTACGCTCGTGGTTTTTCCGTCCTCACCATCCGCACGATCATTGACGAAGAGGCTCGGGAAATCCTCTGCGAGGTGGAAGATGATGGCTGCGGGATTCCCGAAAAGGATCTTCCTCACCTCTTCGAGCGGTTCTACCGGGTCGACAAGGGGCGTTCGCGAGAAAGTGGAGGAACGGGATTGGGCCTCAGCATCGTGAAGCACATGGTCGAGCTGCACGGGGGGAGAGTCGCCGTGCGAAGCGAGTTGGACAAGGGTACGACCTTTTCCTTCAGTCTGCCCTGCCGTTCCTGAACTTTCGGCCCGTCTTCTCCGGGTGCGGAAACCCTAGGTGGGGGTGGCTTGCAATTGTAACGAAAACGTAACGTTTTTTTCGCGCAATCGTCATGAACGCATGCTATTTTCATGATGTTTTCGAAATCCAGACTCGAACCCAACAATTTGCAAATGAACATGAAAAAGATTGGCTCTCTTCTCACGATCATTTTCGGCTCTTCCTTCATCTCGCTACATGGCGCCGACCAAGCGTTACTCGATCTCCTTGTCAAAAAGGGTCTCTTGACGGACGGAGAGGTAGGCGCTCTATCGGCGGAAGACCCGGGGGTGTCAGATTCGCGCTCAGAAAAAGCACTTGTAGACCTCTTGGTCAAGAAGGGGCACCTTACCCAAGCGGAGGCCGACAGCCTCGCGGAACGAGTTCCCAAAGTGATCGTGGAGCCCAAGGAAAAAGAGGCGGACGCACTTTCGAAAAGCGCACCGGGAGTTCTCGTGGAGCCGAAAGGCAAGAAGACAACGGAACTGAAGTTCTCCGGCCGAATACAAGCCCAGTGGGACGGCATAGAGTCAGACGAGGCCGCCGCCGACCGAAACCACTTTTACTTTCGTCGGCTGTTCATCGGTGGTCACGCTAAATTGGGAGAAGATTGGGGTGGAGACGTTGTCTTGGATTTTGCGGCTTCGCCGAACGAGGGGGGTGAGGTTTTCATCGAAGGGACCTCCGTCTGGTACAGGGTTTCCGATGCCCTGCGTATCGACGTCGGTCAACTAAAGGTTCCTTTCGGCATGGAAGAGACCACTTCCTCCTCAAAGATGAAGGCTATCGAACGTTCGGCGGTTAATCGACAGTTTGCCGAGACCTTGAAATTTCACGCTCGCCATACGGGACTCTTTGCCAAGGGAGATCTCGGAGAGTCGGGCTTTTCCTACGGAGCGGCAATCGTGAATTCGGGCCAAAACCACAACTCCAAGGACAGTTCCCTGAAGGAGGGACTCTATGGTTGCGAACGCAACGAGTTTGCCTACTTCGGGCGACTAGCCTACAGCAACGACGCTTCTCTCGTTAA
>CAZNWO010000161.1:0-7343 GCA_964576585.1 uncultured Puniceicoccaceae bacterium
TCTAGAACAAAAAGCTCCCCGCATTGATTCCCAAAGCATCCCCCAAGTTTGCAAAACTTTTCAAACCCAACCCATGATCAGCCAACGTAAAATGATGAACGCGCTCCAAAGATTCTCCACCGGTAAAACAATTCCTGTCCTTCATGCAGGCCTCTCGGGGCTGGGGAAGGCGACCTTGGCCGCCTTGGCCCTGGCTTGCGCCGCCACCGCAGGGAAGGCCCTGGAGGTAAAGAAGGGCGACCGCATCGTGTTGCTCGGCAACGCTCTGGCGGAGCGCATGCAGCATCACGGCTGGCTGGAAACCTATGCCCAGCTGGCGATGCCGGACCAGGAACTGGTCTTCCGCAACCATGGCTTTTGCGGAGATAAGATAGACAGGCGCCCGCGCAACCGAGGTTTCATTAACCCGCACGATTACCTGACTATTTCGAAGGCGGACGTGATCCTGACTTTCTTCGGCGCCAATGAGGCTTGGGACAACAAGCCCGACGATTACGCGGGCAAGCTGTCGAAGTGGGTGGACGAAACCCTAGGCAAGAAATACAACGGCAAGTCGGCTCCACGCATCGTCTTGTTCTCTCCCATTGCCCACGAGGATCTGGAAAGCGACAACCTGCCCGACGGCAAAGAGCAGAACGAGCGTCTCGCAAAGTATGCTGAAGCCACCGCCAAGGTAGCCAAGGAGAAGCAACTCCAATACGTAAACCTGTTCTACGCTTCCGAAAAACTGTACGCCGACAACAAGTCGCACCTGACCTTGAACGGGATTCACCTGACCGAGGAGGGCAACAAGCTGCTTTCACAAGTTATTGTCAACGAGCTGTTCGGCAAGGATGCCCCCAAGAGCCACAAAAACTTGGACAAGACCAAGGCCGCCGTGCTCGACAAGAACTGGCACTGGTTCAACCGCTACCGGGCGACGGACGGAAACGACGTCTGGGGCGGGCGTTCGGGCCTGCGCTTTGTAGAAGGCCAATCAAACAAGGACGCCCTTTTCCACGAACTTACCATGATCGACGCGATGACTGCCAACCGCGACAAAGTGGTGCATGCCGCGGCCAAGGGAAAGACCATCAAGGCAGACGATTCCAATGTCCCGCCACCAATCACGGTCAAGTCGAACGTGGGAGGCAAGTCGCGCAGCAGCAACGCCTCCAAAGAAGGTACGGTAAAGTATGCAAAGCCTGAGGAGACGCTGGCGCAACTCGAGCTCGCCGAGGGTCTGGAAGCGAACGTCTTCGCCTCCGAGAAGATGTTTCCCGAGGCAATCAACCCCGTCCAGCTCGGAGTGGGTCCCAAGGGTCGCCTTTGGGTTGCCTCTTGGCGAACCTACCCGAAGTGGGAGCCGCTGAAGGAAATGACGGACACCATCTCGATCCTTCCCGATGAAAACCGAGATGGTGTGGCGGACAAGTCCATCGTCTTCGCCAAGGTGCACAACCCAACTGGCTTCACCTTCTGGAACGGCGGGGTGATCGTGGCCTCTGCCCCGGATCTCATCTTTCTCAAGGACACGGACGGGGACGACAAGGCCGACGTACGCATACGCATCATGCACGGCATTGATTCCGCGGACACCCACCATGCGGCCAACAACCTGACGTTCGGTCCCGGCGGCTACGTCTACTACCAACGCGGCGTGTTCCACGTTTCCAACGTCGAGACACCCTGGAAGGGCCCCCAGCAGCACGGCAACTCCGCCATGTACCGCTTCAACCCTCGCACCTACGAGTATTCCTTCCATGCAAACAACAGTCCGAACCCCCATGGGGTAAGCTTCAACCATTGGGGCTACCATTTCGCCACGGATGGTACGGGCGGCAGAGCCTACCAAGTGCGCCCCGACGGCAAGGGAGGATTCAAGATGCAAGGCTTGCTCAACAAGACCGTTCGTCCCGTGCCTTCCAGCGGTATCCTCTCCAGCGACCACTTCCCGGAACGCAACAACGGCAATTTCCTGATCTGCAATTCCATCGGATTCCTGGGGATCAAGCAGTACACCCTCGCAGCCGACGACAAAGGGAACGTGAGGGGCACGCAAATCGAGGACTTGCTCGTCTCGAAGAAGGACCGCAACTTCCGTCCGACCGACTTTGAGATCGGCGACGACGGCGCCCTCTACGTCGCGGATTGGCAAAACGTCATCATCGGCCACATGCAACACAATGTTCGCGATCCAAACCGCGACAAGAAGCATGGTCGCATCTTCCGCATAAAAGTGAAGGATCGCCCCCTGATGAAGCACATCAAGGTCGTGGGCGAAAAAATCCCCGCACTGCTGGACTTGCTCAAGCACAACACCTACAATGTTCGCCTGCGGGCTCGCTTTGAGCTTAGCTCACGGAAGACCAGTGACGTCATCGCCGCCACCAAGGAATGGTTGAAGAAAAACAAGGACCCCAACGCCCAGCTCGAGGGATTGTGGGTGCATCAACAGCACAACGTAGTGAACAAGGAGCTTCTGGAATCCCTGCTTAACTCGAAGGAGAGCAATGCCCGCGTAGCAGCCCAAACGGTCAAGCAATTCTGGACTGCACGCCTGTAAAAGTTTTAGAAAATGGCCTTGATCGGCTATTAGCTTAGATGGGAAACCCATCGGATTTTGTAGGGACCGGAAAACTCCTCCCTCATTTTTGACACATGGTAATTAAATGAAAGCAGCCATAAATCGATCCTTCGCCTTTTTGCTGGCTTTGTCGTCCGCCTGCTCCGGCTTCGCTGCGGATGCAGGTTTGGTCGCAGAGGGGTCAAAGCCCCTCAAGCTTGCAGGCGGATTCAAGTTTACGGAGGGACCCGCAGCAGGCCCTGATGGCAACGTATACTTCACCGACATCCCAAACAACCGAATTCACAAATGGGACGTCAAGGCAGGCAAACTCTCGACTTTCTTAGAAAAATCGGGCGGAGCCAATGGGCTCTACTTTTCCAAGGAAGGCGACCTGTTCGCCTGTCAGGGAGAAGTGCGAAAAGTGACCTCATTCTACTTGGAAGACGGTGCCGAAAAGGAGCTTGTTGCGGACCAGTTCGACGGACGCCCCTTCAACAAGCCGAACGACTTGTGGCTGCACCCGAACGGCGGCATCTTCTTCACGGACCCCAACTACGGGCGTAAAGAACTTTCGCAGGAAGGTGAACACCTTTACTACGTGACGCCCTACCGAGACCAAGTCTTCCGGGTGGACGACAAGCTGAAACGCCCCAACGGAATAATCGGTTCGCCCGATGGCAAAACTTTGTTCGTGGCTGACCCCGGTGCAGGCAAGACTTACACCTACAAGGTTGAGGATGGGGAGGAAGGAGCCCTATCGGGCAAGAAGTTGTTCGTCGAGTCTGGCTCCGACGGCATGGCTCTGGACAACAAGGGCAACCTTTACCTGACCTCTGGCACCGTGCAGGTGTACAACCCCGCGGGCAAGAAGATCGCCGACCTGAAATTTCCCGAAAGGCCATCCAACGTATGCTTTGGCGGCAAAAGCGGAAAAACCCTCTATGTGACCGCGCGGACGGGTTTCTACTCGCTCGACATGCAGGTTGCCGGAGCAGGTTTCGTAGATCTTGCCAGCCCCGTCGAGGGAGACAGTTTCAAAATTACCATTTCCTGCGTGAAGGAAAAGCTACTCTACGACATCAAGGAATTCACCGTACGGACTGGTCAAAAGGTGACCGTGAATTTCAAGAACGACGACTTTCCTCCGCACAACCTCTTGTTCGTAAAGCCGGGAACTGCGGATGAGGTGGCCGCCCTTGCGATTGCCTTGGGAGGTGAAGGCTTTGCCAAGCAATTCCGCCCGGACACCAACAAAATCCTTTATGGATCCACCATGCTGGACCACGGACAATCGACGACCATAAACTTTACGGCACCCGAACCTGGTGAATATCCCTATGTTTGCACCTTCCCTGGGCACGCCCAGCTGATGCGCGGCGTCATGAAGGTCGTCAAGTAAGGCTTATTTACCCATCGAGAGGCAAACGACTTGCCCCTTGCTGCTCCTACAGTAGAGGCGACCGTTTGCGTAGGTCGGAGGAGTCCACCCGTCCTTGCCGCCCATGACCTGAAAACGAGCAAGTTCCTTGAAGGAGTTTGGGCTAGGCTCAGCCAAGGTCAATTCACCGGCATCGCTCAAGATCACCAAAGTCCCGCCAACCAAGATAACGGAACCTACCCCAAAACCCCGCTCCTGCCACCGCACACGGCCTTTTTTGACGTCGAGACAAGACAGGGTTGAATACTTTGCTCGTCCTCCCGTTTGACCATGAATCCCATAGGCGTAGTCCCCTACCCTGACCATGCTAGCCATCTGACAAGCCACGGACTCGGTCTCCCATGCAGCCTTTGGCGAACGTCCCCCCAAGTCCACCAATGCGGTTCCCTTTCCATAGGCTGAGGAGACGAGAACTGTGTCGCCGAAAACCAAAGGTTGGGCGGCGTTGATTCCGTATCGGGTCTTATGTTGGTACCGAAACAGGCTCTTACCATCCGAAAGACGGAACCCACAAAGGCCATGGCGATTGAAGACAAGCAGTTCACCTGAACGAGTGGGACTCAGCATTGGCGAAGCGTACCCAGCCTCGTCGCCCCCTCCCCGCCAGACCTTTTTTCCGCTTTTCGCATCCATCGCGACAAGAGCTCCATCCTTCGAGCCCGTGTCTACAATTACCTTGCCATCCGCCAACAAAGGTGAACCCGAGAAACCCCAAGTCGGACGCCTACCGTTAAAATCCTCGATCAAGTCCTTGCTCCACAGGACTTTTCCAGACTTGGCCTCGTAGGCATAGAAGGCACCCTCGTGGCTGAAGAGGTAAAGGACGCCTTCGCTCAGGGCAGGTGTGGCCCTAGATCCGCCGTCGAAATACTTGGGGGCTTTTTCGCAGGGGAAAGAATGACTCCACTTTTTTTCTCCCGTCGTTGGGTCTAGGCAAAAGACCGTGTTCTTGCCCCCTGCATTGCCGACTGTGTATGCAAACCCCTCGGCCTCAATCACAGAGGAATAACCTTCGCCAACTTCGAATTTCCAAAGCTTTCGGGGCTCGTCATCGCCCCACTTAGTGCGCAAGTCGGCCTCAACCGAAACTCCGTCTCGTTGAAGCCCTCCAAACCATGGCCAATCCAGAGCCAACAACGAATGGGAGGAAAAAAGAAAAGGGATAAAAGCGATTAGATAAGCTGACCTTGAAATCATTGCCCATTTAATCTTTTCAAAAAGAGTGAAGGTCAATGCGTAAAGAAGGTTGCCGACAACTCAACCACACACTGGCAAGCGAAGAGAGAGAGGAGGCAAAGCCTACATGCGCCCGTATACGGGCTGGCCCTCGACCGCCATTGCGACGCGAAGCCCATCGGCGTAGTGACCGCTGAGATCGGGAATCAGCGCCTGCGGTCCCTCCTTGTGGGCGGAGAGCGCCACTACGACAAAGTCGGTTCCTTCGGGCAGCTCGATTTCACTTTCGACCATTTCCCAAGTTTCGGGATTTCCATCGCTCATCACACGACTTTCTTGTCTACCTACAGCAATATTGGCGTTACCATCACGGTCTATGGCGTGCAAGCTGAGTGCAAATTCAGTGCCGGCGTCAGCGATCCCAACACCCTGATTGAAACGCACTGCGGACTTAACCACCGTCTTTTGATCGGAAATCTCCTTCTTGAGTGTGCGTACATCCAAAACACGAACCAATTCGGAAACTTCAGCCTGTTGCCTGAAAACATTAACCTCCATTCTGGAAAAGCGAAGCATATCCATGCCCTCGTATGGTTGAACGCCAAATTCAGCACCCACTCGCAAGTCTTCTTCGGCTCGCCATGAAGAAACCTTTTCGGAGATTTCAACATATCCCCCCTCTCCAAAACCCTGACCACTTTGAAGAATTTCCATGCCATAAGCAGCATCTAATAAAGCTTCTCGCTCACGCTCCTCCAATTTCACGCCATCAGCAGATGCCAAGGTTGGAGAAATTTGGTTTTGGGCAGGTGGCTCAAAAACAATTACATTGTGGGCGAGATCCAACGATGGCTCCAAGACGGTGGCTAAATTTGTTGCTGGTTGGAGACGGGCGGGAACTGTAGCACTGGAGGGATTTGCATCGCCGTTAACACTAACAAAAAAATTGGGGGGAGGCTTCTCCTCATTTTCCCTTAAAAACCAAAAGCCTGCGAGGGAAACTGCAACGCAAGCTGCGAATGCCACGAGAGGCTTTGCCCAAGTAGTAAAATCAATAATGGGGGATTCGGCGGCAAAGGGAACAGGATCGGCAGAAACATCCGATGAGTCGGCAAATTCCCAATGAAGCATCGATTCAATGGCGATTAGATCATGATACCGCCTGCGAAAATTCTTATTGGCCCGCAGCAAGGTTTGCAAGTGAACTTTATCCGAAGCAGTAATAGTACCGTCCAGCAATTGACAGACGAGGTTTTCAACTTCGTCAAATTCTGTAGAAGTGGGTATCATGCCAGTGAGGTTGTAAAGTCTCTGTTTGTTGTTTCGCTAACTATAATTAGCCAAAATGACCAAAATCTTGCATATTATTTAAAAGAAATTTACAGAACCTCCATAAACTGCTAAAGGTCAAGGGCTTCTGCGGACATTTTCTCATGCCGTTTCTGCAGCTTCATCTTCTGCCAATTTTTTTCGGACACATAAGGCGAGATTTTTACGAATCCGATAGAGTGTAGCCGAAATGGTTCCCATGGGCTTCCCCAGCTTGTTTGCAATTTCCGCCAATGGCAAATTTGATTCAAAACGCAAGCGGGCAACCTTCCTACTCTTTTCCGTAAGATTTTCCATGCAAAAAGAAAGAGCATTTCTCATTAGGTCAAAGCGACTTGTGTCCTCAATCTCCTCGGCCAAAAGTTCTACAATGTCCCCTGAGATCAGGTAGTTCTCGCGTTTTCGCTTCTTCAGGTAAGCCATTACCTGATAGCGAGAAATGCGATAAGCCCATCCTTGAAAATTTAATTTCGGGTCATACTCGTGGGATTTGCGACACAGAACCATGTTGGCTTCCTGAAGAATGTCCTCTGCTTCAGCTCGGTTGGGCACAAGGGTCAAGATATATGCGTAGAGCCTACGTTGAACGAGGGTTAATTCCTGAATAAATTCGAGTGACGGTGATTTACCCATACAAGAGGAGTGTGTATATCCAACTATAGATTTAACGCCTTGGAATACAATTTGTCAACATAAGTGAATTTTCAACCAAAAGGCAGTAAGTTTCATTATTCCGCAAATAGTGGCCAAGCACGGAGAAATATTTTTTACTTTGTAAAATTTATCCTTGGCTAACTATATGGAAGTGGGTTTATTCACGGAGTGCAACCTGCCCTTTGCATTGGAGTAATC
>CAZNWO010000162.1:0-7319 GCA_964576585.1 uncultured Puniceicoccaceae bacterium
AACCAGTCGTCGTTGCCCGGCCCACGAAGCGTAAAGGATATGTTTTCCGCGTCGGCCCCCCTCCTACGTAATTGCCAACCTTGCCCTCCCTCGCCTCGTTTTGAAATGAATGGGCTCCAACTCGTGGAAGGCCAGCCCTTCGCCCAGGTCGATATGCTGAATTCCCCTCCCCCATTGAAGGTAGTTTGGGAACCTCCATCACTGACGGTGACGTATTGGTTTCCGCCTAGGTCGACTGACTTGCCCGCACCGAAGGGAACGTTGTCGCTGTAAATGGAGGAGGAAGAGGCGACTCCATGGTAATCGTTTCCCGAACTGTCGTCAGCGGTTGAATCGTCGAACTTCCACCATCCCAGAAGATCGGCGCTGCGTGTGGGCGTCTCGATTACTACCGCAGGGGTGAAGACCAAGACCTTGTCAGACCAAGTGGCGCCAGCCGAATTGGTCGCCGAAACCCTGCAGAAATAGATAGATGGCGGATTCAGCCCACTGGGGATCTCGCTTGAGAGGTTGCCTGGCTGAGCATTACTGACGGTAATTGCGTTATCCCATGCGGAAGCATTGCTCTCCCCATCCTCATCTCCCCAATGAAACGTGAAGTCGACGTTCGCTCCACCGGTACCGGCTAAAGAGCCGTAGAGCTTAACAGAGGAATCAACAACCTCGGAGGCAAAGAACACTTGGCCCAACTCAGGGGGGCTAGCCGTGGAAGCAGTTGTAAAAGACAAGACATTGGACCAGGAAACCCCACCGACCCCACCACCTGAATTATCCGCCTTGAAGCGGAAGAAATAATTTCGACCCGGAAGCAGGCCGGAAACGTCGCGAACAATGCCGCCTACCCCATTCATACCTAGGTTGAATTGGTTCTCCCAAGTCGAGATTCCTCCGTTTGAAAGCCCCCAGTAAACCGTGACGTTGGCATCGGCGCCGCCGTTGGAGGTAATCTCACCAATCAACTTGGCGCCGTTTGCCACCACGTTGGCAGGTGGAGAGATGGAGACGGAAGGAGCCGTCGTGGGTATGGTGATGACAAGAGGCCCAGTCACAGAATCCTTGGTTCCTTGCGCCGCAACGGTGACATGAAAGACGCCACCGGTCTGGAGGATTCCGGAAATCAAACCATTGGAAGGATTGCAGCTTAGCCCAGGAGGCAAGTTGTAGGCGGAGAACAGAGGATTCTCCACATTCGTGGTCAACTGAAAGCTGAAAGGAGGCCCTACTGAACCGGCGGCACTGGTGGGGCTAGTGATGCTCTTTGCAGGAAAGGTCGCAGCCGTCTGAAACATGCCATTTCCGGGGTTGGCAAACATCATGTTGTTGTAATTCGCCTCTGGGCCTTGCTTCCAACGCACGCCCATGTAGGCTCCGCCGGTCAACTCGTAGAAACCAGCCGCCCACTTGTAGTTGCCCTCCGCCAAGGTAACGGTTGCGACCCTGTTGACGACTCCATGCAAGCCTTTATTTTCGATTACCATCTCACCTGGGTCAAAGACAGCGTTTTGATTAAGGTCTATCCAGAGCACAGATCCGTCGTCGCTACTGGTAGCAAACGAAACTTGCCCAGCGGCGACGGGTGAGCTCCCTCCGACAACTAAAGCCCCAGACCATGCCATTCCGTAGTAGTCGTTCGAGAACTGTCCTCCACTTCGGGACCTCATGTCGTTCTCATTGAACCCGAATCCTTGGTTGGAGGACCAGATCGAGGTTTTTATAGGAACAACAGCGGGGGTCAAGTAACCGGAGCCACTGTCAATGGGATCCAAGTTTGTGTCGCTGAAGGTACCGTTGAAGCAAAACTCCCACAAGCCGGGAACGGGAACCTCGGGTTGGGTGGTGAAGACCCCTACCCTCTGGGACAATATCGACCCCACCGAATTCTGGGCAACAACCCGAAAGAAATATAGCTTTCCCTTTTGCAAGTTTGAAACTGTGGTGGAAAAGGTGCCTGAACCGAGTATGCCGAGAGGCACGACATGATCCCACGCTGCCAGCAGTGACCCTCGATCCTCGTCTCCCCAAACGATACTCACTGAAGGCTTTTCCCCACCAGTGTTTGCGACGGAACCCGTTAAAATGGCATTGGCATGGGTAATGTGGGTCGCGTTCAGGTCTCCAAGACTTGGCAAAGAGAGACTGGCAAGTGTATCGAATGAACCCAGATCTGACCAAACCTTGGTACCTCCGGCATTAGCGACGGAGAAACGAAACCTATATGAGGAATCAATGGTCAGCCCACTAATCTCGCCACTGAATTTCCCTGAAGAATAGGTTCCAAGGGAAAAGGAATGAAGCCAGGCATTGGGATCTGCCCCCCTGTCGACCACGTCTACGTAGGCAATCACCGTGCAATCCGTACCACTGGCGTCGGTCAAGGAACCGTTGAGTCTGGCTCCGTATAGAGCAAGGTCGGTCGTAGGGTCGGTTCCGACGAAGGAGGGCAAGGGATAAATGGTGAGCGCAAGGGGAACGGAACTGGAACCGTAGTCGTTAGTTGCCGTTATAGTGACCTGACTCAAGGTTCCGTTTACGTCGGGCGTACCGGTTGCAGTCCCCGAGACCACACCTGTAGTTGCATTGACGTCAAGGCCGGCCGGAAGACCGCTCGTGGACCAAGTGACGGGGAAAGCGGGATTCGGCACCGTACCGGCATAGCTTAGGGTTAGAGAAGTGCCTGGATTTGCAACGGCATTTGTAGGACCGGAAACCAAAGGAATTCCCTCGCCATTGTAAATGGCAAGGATTGATTTGGAGGAAAGAGCTACGTCGTAAACGCGAACGTCATCGAGGTACCTCGCAAATCGTTGTCCTGGCCAGGCCCCGATGCGGGAGACGTCAGTGGTCGACTGTCGATCCGAAGTGCCCGCCAACTGGCCGTCGACGTAAAACATGGTGCTTCCATTTTGCCCGACGGCTGCAACGTGACGCCAAACGGAGGAAAAGCTGCCGGTGGCTAGGTTAGCTCCACTGTCACGGAAACCGCCGTTGGTCTGATGAAAGATTCCAAGCGAGCTCGAAACGTCCTCAACGATGATCTGGTGATCACCTTGGTTTCCACGAAAGAGAGTTCGCCAGCTTCCCGTCGGATACAAGTCCTTAAACCAAGCCATCAGGGAGGACTCCACCCCGATGTCCAGCTCGATGCTCGCGACTTCCATTCGCGAATTAGCGTTGTTGGGAGAGATTTCCACAGCTCCGCCGAACTTGCCTCCGGAAACGAAGGCGGCTTCATCGAGCAGGTTCAAGTTCCTAGCCGCTCCCGCAGAACCGGAATTCAAGGCAGAAAGTCCCGTACCATCGTCCAGTTTCCACCAAGCCACAAGGCTAGTGGAGCGAGTTTCGTGGGAAAAACGATACTCCAATGTTTCAGACATTGGTAAAGAGGCATCCCCTCCCCCGATGGCTGCGCCAGCGGCTATCGACACCGTAATGTTGGCAGGGTCTGAGACGGGGGTAAGTTTAAAACCATAGGAATGGCCCGAACCGTTAAAATCACTAACGGTTGCGTTGGATACGTTCAGGTCGGAAACATCGAAACCCGTCACGGATACGTTTGCATCCGACTCGCGAAACGCCAAGTCCACAGGGATGGGATAGGAATAGACCTTTAGGGGAGACGTAATCTGGGGGGCGGGAGACGCGTCGCAAAGGCAAGGAGCAAAGACAGGGACCAGCAAGAGAATTCGCTTCCAGAAACCTGAATTGGGCAAGCGTTCAACTACCGCTGGAAAAAGCTTTCTCAAATCTTGGCCCTTTCCGACCTCTCCATTGAATTGCTTCTCGCAAAGCGAAAAGACCAAGCGCAAAGGCTTCGGAAAGTTATCCCCCTTGAAAACACTGCTGAAAACAAACCTCATTATTATTCTTCACGTACGCGCACGAAGTCAAATTATAAAAAATCTCGAAAAACGAGCTGAATTCGCTCCAAAAGGACAAAGATGCCCGCAGTCCAAAGCTTTTCCAGCTCCCTTCCATTACTACTGCCCTCCTGAAGCGCTAAGCTTCGCCAATCTTGGCGGGACTTGACCAAGACCACAGGCAAAGTTAGCAACATAGAATGAAGAAAAGTGATTTTGCATACATTGAAAAGGTGAACCCATCCGTGAAATCCACGAAAGAATCATCAACGCACCTTCTCTCAAAAGGACCCAGCTCCTAGAAACCAAAGCCCAAAAGCCAATATACCATGAATAGACGAACAATTTTCTTAAGTTTACTTTGCTGGGTCTTGTACGGACTTTCCGGCAAGGCCTCAACCTTGCCAATTATCGAGGATGTGGAGGTTCAGCCTTTTTCAGTTCACGTCAGGAATCTTATCGATGCCATGGAAAGCCTTGGAACTCCCTTTGGTGATTCTGAAAGAAATAAGCTCAAGGAAGCTCTTCGCGACACAGATGAAAGACGAGCCTCTAGACAGATTCAGCAAGTACTCGACAGGCGTTGCCTGGCAGGACTCAGGATTCAACCCAACGGGAATTTTGTTTCCAAAGCAAGTCCCCTTGCAGGCAAAGCCGAATTGATTGAGGGTGGTTGGCGACAATTTTTGGTTAAGGTCCATAATGAGGCGGAATCCGGGCTTGCCCTTGCCCTATCTAGCCCAGATGCATTCAAGCTGCCTGGTTCGCCCGCGGAAAAAATCGACAGAGGCTGGCTAGATCTCGGAATGTTCGGCGGAAGGCCACTTCAGATAAGGTTGAGTGGAATCAAACTGGAATACCGCATCATAAGCCTCTACAGTCGCGATCGTGGCAAGCGTTCGACGGAACTGGTCTTCTCCCTAAGCGACGACTCGAAGGCAATCCCGCGCAAAACCACCGTTTCATTGGGCTTCGACTGTTTACCCGCAAACGAGGTCTCCTTTAGCGTATTGGACGAAAATAATCGCCCTACCTTTGCAGCCTTTGAGATTCTGGACGAGCAAGGTCGACTCTATCCATCGCCAGCTAAGCGACTGGAACCCGACTTTTCCTTTCAGCCCCAAGTCTATCGTGGCGATGGCGAGACCATCACCTTGCCCGACGGGACCTACACAGTGCGTTGTCGCAGAGGCCCCGAATCGATACCCGAAACGAAAAAAATCTCCATTAGCCGAGAGTCAAGGAACATTCGCTATCAGGTTCGTCGCTGGGTGAATCCCTCCGGCCTTGGATGGTGGTCGGGAGACCATCACATTCACGCTGCAGGTTGCCTACACTACAGCAGTCCCACGCAAGGAGTTTCTCCCAAATCCATGATTCGGCATTGCATCGGCGAGGACCTGAACGTCGGAAGCGTCTTAACGTGGGGACCATGCTTTGACCACCAACTGAAATTCTTCACAGGTAGAACCGACAAAGTCTCCCGCGCACCCTACCTGCTGCGATACGACATCGAGGTTTCCGGGTTCGGTTCACACCAATCCGGCCATCTTTGCCTGCTGCGGCTTAAGGAGAGGAACTATCCCGGCGGAAAGTCCAAGCATCATTGGCCTACCTTGGGGCTAAACACCTTGCGTTGGGCAAAACGTCAGGGAGCCATTACGGGACCCGCTCATTCGGCCAGTGGTCTGACGGGTAATCCAGTCGGTTTCGTGGAGGGTGAGGACGGCCCCGACGGTCTTCCCTCCTATGCCATTCCTCCCTACGACGGCATTGGAGCCAACGAGTACATCGTGGACGTCACCCACAAGGTGCCCGGACCTGATGGGAAACCTGTTCCCGCAGTCGATTTCATCTCCACTATGGACACCGATCGTCGAGCCGAGCTAAACATGTGGTATCACACCCTGAACTGCGGATTCCGCGTAAAAGCCAGTGGCGAGACGGACTTCCCTTGCATCAGCGGACAGCGGGTCGGTTTGGGCAGAGTCTACGTAAAGGTCGACGGAAAACTGACCTACGACAACTGGTGCGACGGAATTCAAAACGGTCGAAGTTACGTAAGCGACGGACTTTCCCATTTGCTCGATTTTTCCGCCTTTCCGATCGGCAAGCCAAAGAATGCGGTTGCCGTAGGCGAAGATGGAGGAACCCTGCGACTGGAAAAGCCTGGAAAAATTCTCCTGAAGGTCAAGTCGGCGAGCCGTTTTCGTGGAAGTCGAATGATCACCGGTTCCATTACCGGGAACCTTACCGAAAGGCTGACTCAATGGGAGAAATCCATTCGCAACAAACTAGGGAACGATGAACCCCTGAAGGCTCGACTTGGCCCATGGTTTTCAATGGGCCCCTTTCAATCCACTTCCTTCGACAAAGCCTTCGAACACCCCTTCCCTCCCGAACGAGAGATCGATGCTCCGATCGCCCCTAAAGCTTCTCGTAAAAACCTAAAGAACAATCAGATAGATAAAGAAAAAGGTTCCTCGAAAAACCGAACCGAAGGATTGAGTTGGCGAGAACAGTCAAGCTGGAAGGACGGCGAAATCCAGAGCTTCCCCGGGCAAAACTGCGCCACCTACGTCTCGCGAGTCATCAAGGCGGAAACGAAAGGAACCATGCTCTTGTCACTCGGCAGCAACGACGCCATCAAGGTCTGGGTCAATCGAAAGCTAGTCTGGTCCAACCTGATCCAGCGCGCAACCGCTCCGGGGCAGGATATGGTCCTCATCGACTTGGATAAGGGAGACAACCGATTGCTCATGAAGATCGTGAATGGTTCCGGCGGTCACGGCTTTTACTTCAAGCGTCAACATAAGGTTCGTCCTGACTACGTCATGGAGATTCTCCGGACGGATCCAAAACTCCGCACCAAGGAGCAAATTGATAGCCTTACTCATTACTACGTCGGCCTCGATCCGGAGTTGCTTGGGGTTGAGGCAGTCGTCAATGGTTATCCGGTTGACGGACAGTTCATCCTCAGCGATGGAAAGACTAGAGACCTCGAATTCGTAGTCGACGTCAAGCAGAGCAGTTGGGTTGCCGTTCGCATCTTCCCCTCAGCCCATACCAACCCGATCTGGGTTGAGGTTGCCGGTAAGCCCGTGCGGGCCTCACGACGCAGCGCCGAGTGGTGCCTGCGCGGCGTGGACCAATGCTGGAGCCAGAAATCCCGCTTCTACGCAAAGGAAGAAAAGCAAGATGCCGAAAGAGCCTACGAACACGCGCGTCGGGTCTACCGAAAAATCCTTTCGGAATGCAAGACACCCTAGGCAAATGAGCGTAGTAATATGACATTCAATCAACAATCTTCAGTCGAACATAAGGAACAAGGGTAAACTTGTTGCCATTTTCGTTATCACTTATCCCATCCACCCCAAGGTAAACAAGATTAACCCCGAACAAACAAAGGAATGGTGGCGAGACCCGGAATCGAACCGGGGACACAAGGATTTTCAGTCCTCT
>CAZNWO010000163.1:0-7317 GCA_964576585.1 uncultured Puniceicoccaceae bacterium
TACGACCATCAATCAGATCTCGACGAATTCACGAACTTGGCTGGGAAGGCTGAATTGGGTTCGGTAAAGCAACGGCTGGGGAAATGGATCCCGAAAACCAATGCAATTCCCGTTTCCAACAAATGAAGCACAGCTCCTCATGCTTTCAATGCCGCGGAGATTCCAAGGCTTCTTATGTTTCCTTTGGACGAACCCAGTTCCGTAATACCTCGGAACCTTCCATGAACGAGGAGGATTTCTTCCGTTTAACGGAGGATTTTCCTGGCAACTAGGTTGTTGAGGCGTCGGGTGACGTCGACTATGCCATCCACGACCGCCTTGTTGTAGGTGCGTCCGTCGAGGGTGTCGACCCCATGCCCCTCGACCAATTCGCGCAGCGGTTCCAGTGCGGGGTCCTCGTGATGAAAGAGCTCGACGAAGACATGCTTGAAATGGCCCGTTTCCGCGTAGGCTGCCATGAGAGCCCCGATCCAGCCGTCGTCGGTGGAGAGACAGCCTCGAGTGGTCTTGGCGGAAGCGTGGAAAATGCCAAGGGCATCCCTCTTGGCTAGATCCTTGATGACGGCTTCGTTTTCTGGAATGGAAAGGTCGGAGTCACCGCAATGGGCTGCGTCGACCATTACCTTGAAGAACTTGTTTCTAATCCTCTGGTTTATCGTTTTTACCACGGTTGCAGCTTTGGCTGCGTTGGTGAAGTTCTGGAACTCTACCCCGCGCAGGAACTCCATGTGCCAAGCTTCGATGGGGCTGTTGGCGAGATCCGCTTCCCTGTAGCAGCGAGCGTGGACCTTGACCACCTGTTTTACCGCGTTGTCGAAAGCTTTGCCCTTTAGAGGTTTTCCTTGGAGCCATTCCTCGAATGAAGTGGAGGATACGTGTTTGACCTTGTACTTCTTTGCAACTTCCAACCCGGATTTCAGCATCTCTACGACTGCGTCTTCGTCTTTCGGATTGAGAGGGTTGGCTCCACCCACCATCATGATCAAGTGAACTTTCAGCTTAAGGGCTTTCATCCCCTTGAACAAGTCCTTCAGGTCCTTTGCATCGGTTCCGGGGAAAAGAGTTATTTGAGTGTTGTTTATCTTGACTGGCGAAGACTTGCAGACGGCTCGCATTCCTGAAACGACCTTGAGGTCGCCTGAGCGGGTGCGTGGGAGTTTGCCGGCATCATCGGGAACCAAGGCTCCAACGAACTTGAGGTGAGTAGGGACAACGCCGATTTCGACTTTCGATCTGTTTTTTAGGGTCATAATGAAGAAAGGTTTGGCTTATGGAAGGAGGGTGAAAGAAAAAGATTCATTGAAAATTTTGTGGGATAATCAAGTTAATTTAAGTGCGAACCTTCTAAGGATCTTGCCAATTGGCTTAGTATTTAAAGCAAAGTTTGCTAAACAAAATTGGGTATCGGCAAATTTTCATAGCGACCTTCCGCCTTTTTTTCTCTTCCATGCACAAATGCATAATTCCATGCGGTTTCGTTTCTTTACTATCCTCGTTTTCATTGGCGCCTGTATGCAGGTTCATGCAAAGCAGGAGAAAAGGCCCAACATCGTGGTCGTGCTTTGCGATGACTTGGGCTACGGTGATCTCGCCTGCTACGGACATCCGAAAATAAAGACGCCTTATCTCGACCAAATGGCCAAGGATGGCATCCGTTTCACGGACTTTTATTCCACTGCTCCCGTCTGCTCTCCCTCGCGGGTTGGCTTGCTGACCGGGCGTAGTCCGAATCGAGCAGGAGTCTACGACTGGATACCCGGCGGAAGATTCGTACACCTGCGGGCTTCCGAGGTGACCATTCCGCAACTCCTGAAAAAAGCGGGGTACGCTACCTGCATGTCGGGCAAATGGCATTGCAACGGAAAGTTCAATTCCTCTCAGCAACCTCAGCCCAACGCGGCTGGGTTCGATCATTGGTTCGGGACCCAGAACAACGCCAGTCCTTCCCATGAGAATCCACGGAATTTCGTCCGCAACGGCAAGGCGGTCGGACCGCTTAAGGGATACAGTTGTCAGCTCGTGATGGATGAGGCCTTGGCCTGGTTGGAAAAACAACGGGCGAAGGATGCTGAACAACCTTTCTTTATGTATGTGGCATTTCACGAACCCCACGAACCTGTGGCCTCGCCCAAGGAGATGGTCAAGCAATACGATGGTGTGGCCAAGAACCACAACCAAGCCCAATACTTCGCCAACGTTACTAACCTGGACGCCGCGGTCGGCAAATTGATGAAGTCGCTCAAGGCCATGAAGATTGATGAAAACACCTTGGTCGTCTTTACCTCCGACAATGGTCCCGAAACTCTGTTGCGCTACGGTCCTAGGTCGGGTCGCTCCTTTGGGGTCGCCGATCCTTTGCGTGGGATGAAGCTCTGGACTACCGAGGCGGGCTTTCGGGTCGCGGGAATCATGCATTGGCCTTCCCGCATCAAAGCTGGGCAAGTAAGCTCCCGGCCCGTTTCGGCCCTGGACTTTCTTCCCACCTTTTGCGAACTCGCCGGAACCAAGCCGCCTAAGGACTTGGCCTTGGACGGAACAAGCTTTCTGCCGGCGCTTGAGGATAAGCCAGTCGTTAGGGAAAAGCCCTTGGTTTGGGTCTATTACAATGCTCTTAACAACCGCCGGGTCGCCATGCGTGACGGCAAATGGAAGGTGTTGGCGAAATTAAATATCGGAAAACTGAATAAAGTGGACGCACGCAACGCAGCTCAAGTCAAGGGAGCCACATTGTCCGACTTCCAGTTTTTCGACCTTTCCAAGGACATTGAGGAAGGCAAGGATCTCGCAAAGGCGAATCCGGAAAAATTGGCCGAGCTCAAACAACGTTTGCAAACTCATTACAAGGAACTGGTCGCCGATTCGCACGTTTGGAAAAAGTAACCGTCAACGTGGTTTTCGAATTTTGTTTTCCTTGGAATTTTTTGTGGCGGCTGCCTTAATCTATTTTGTAACATTCAGTTATGTTCCATCGAATATCGGTACTTCTTTTTGTGCTTCCCCTGCTTTCGGATGGAAAGGATTCAATTCGTTTCAATCGAGACGTTCGTCCCATACTGTCCGAAAATTGCTTCGCCTGCCACGGGCAGGATGCAAAGCATCGCAAGGCGAAGTTGCGGCTGGACGAAAGAAAGGGGGCTTTGGCGGAACGTGAGGGTGTCCGTGCCATCGTTCCAGGCGACTTGAAGAAGAGCGAGGCTTGGGCGAGGATCATCTCGAAGGACGAGGATGATGTCATGCCGCCCCAAGATTCCCACAAGGAGCTTTCCGAGGATCAAAAGAATGTTCTCAGGGAATGGATTTTGCAGGGTGCCGAATACGAGAAACATTGGTCCTTTGTTCCATTGGCTCGTCAGGAAGTCCCTAAGGTTAAGGAAGTCGACAATCCGATAGATGCGTTTCTGCAGGAGCGTCTTCAAAAGGCAGAGTTGAAAGCTAACGGTCCGGGGCAGCCTGAATTGTTGGTTCGCCGACTTTTTCTGGACCTTACCGGGTTGCCCCCTCGCATTGAGGAATTGGATGCCTTTTTGTCCGACAAGTCTTCCGGTGCGTGGGAAAGCCTAGTTGATGAACTGCTTTCCCGCCAGACCTATGGCGAGCACATGGCCAGGTATTGGTTGGATCTTGCCCGTTACGCGGACACGCACGGGCTGCATTTGGATAACGAGCGCTCCGTTTGGCCTTATCGCGACTGGGTTGTTCGGGCGTTCAACCAGAATCTGTCCTTCGATGACTTTACCCGCTGGCAGCTTGCGGGCGACTTGCTTCCCGAGCCGACCATGGATCAGCGCATCGCCTCGGGCTTCAATCGTTGCAACGTATCGACGGGCGAGGGGGGCAGCATAGCGGCAGAGTGGATTTACCGCAATGCCGTCGACCGCACCTCTACTGCGGTTGAAGTCTGGATGGGGCTCACCGCAGGTTGCGCCGTTTGTCACGACCACAAGTTCGATCCTCTTTCCACCAAGGAATACTACTCCCTTTATTCTTTCTTCCACAGCGCTGCCGATCCTGCTTTGGACGGTAATAAAATCGATACCCCACCCATCCTCCGCGTACCGCGTCCGGATGATAAGGAAAAGCTCGCGGCGTTAGAGAAACAAATTGAGTCGGTCGAGAAACGGATTGGCGAGGCCGCTGCCAAGGTGGCTTACGTTGATCCCGCGGAACTCGACGTGTCACCCAAGCCGACATCGAAGGAAATAGTTTGGATCGAGGACGGTTTCCCCGCCAAAGCAACGCGTCAGGGCAACAAGGAATGGAAAACCGTGAGCAAACCCGAGCCGGTGTTCAGCGGCGACAAGGCGTTTGTGCTGGACGCAAAAGGTTTGGAACAGCTCGTCATCGGCGGAGCCAATCCACCGTTGGTTGTTGAGAAAGGTATGAAACTGTTCGCGCACGTTTACCTCGACACGCTCAATCCGCCTAAGCAGATCATGCTGCAGTTCCACTCCGGCAATTGGGATCAGCGGGCTTACTGGGGAGAAAACAAAATCGCGTGGGGCAAGGAAGGTACTGCAAGCCGTCGCCGTATGGGCGAGCTGCCCGAGACCGGCAAATGGGTGCGGTTGGAGGTAGACGTCGCGCAAGTTGGATTTAAGCCGGGTGCTAACATTAACGGCTGGGCCTACACCCATTTTGACGGCAAGGCCTATTGGGATAAATCCGGAGCCGTGGTGACCAGCAACCCGAGCAAGGACCCCGCCCTCTCATGGACGGTGTGGAAAGCGCAGCCGGAGAATGTGCGCAAGAAGGATTTGCCGGATGCCGTTGGGCGGCGCCTAGGTGGCAAGTCGCCCGACAAGTGGACCGACGCCGAGGAAAGGGAGGTTTTCCGGTTGTGGATCGAACGCCTTTACGCCAAGCCGCCTAAGGCGCTGGCCGATCTCAAGGTAGAAAAGGCCAAGCTGGTCGGCGAGATGGACGCTATCAGCAAGAACACCGCGATTACCTTCGTGATGGCCGACCTTCCCAAGCCAAGAGAGAGCTTTGTTATGATTAGGGGGCAATACGATAAGCCGGGCGAAAAGGTTTCGCGAAACGTGCCTGCCTTTTTGCCGACTCTCCCATCTAAGAAGAAAGATAGGGACTACAATCGTCTGGACTTGGCGAACTGGCTTTTGACCAGAGAGCATCCCCTCACCGCGAGGGTTGCCGTGAATCACTTGTGGAAGCAGTTCTTCGGGGTTGGTCTTGTGAAGACGGGTTCCGATTTCGGTACGCAGGGAGAGTTGCCGAGCCATCCCGAGCTTCTGGATTGGCTGGCCCTATCCTTTATCGAAGACGGCTGGGACGTTAAGCGTCTTGTCAAGCGAATCGTGATGAGTCGGGCTTACCGCAGGAGTTCGAAGATTTCTCCCGAACTGCTCGTCAAGGATCCCGAGAACAGGCTCTTGGCTCGCGGGCCTCGTCATCGGCTTGATGCCGAGGTTCTTCGGGATCAAGCTCTATTCGTCAGCGGTTTGATGGTTTCCAAGATGGGCGGTAGAGGAGTCATGCCTTACCAACCCCCTAACATTTGGGAACCGGTGGGGTTTGTCGGAAGCAATACTCGCAACTACAAGCAAGGTAAAGGTGAGGATTTGTACAGGCGCAGCCTTTACACTTTCTTGAAACGAACTGCTCCGCCACCATTCATGGCCAGTTTCGATGCACCCAACCGCGAGCAAAGCTGTGCGGTTCGAGGTAGGAGCAATACCCCCATGCAGGCCCTCCAGTTGATGAACGACGTTCAGCATTTCGAGGCTGCGAGAAATTTTGCTCAGCGCATCATCAAGGAAGGTGGGTCCAAGGTCGAGGAACGCGTCCGGTGGGCTTGGCGTACCGTGACTTCTCGTTGGCCGAATCCTGAGGAGCAGCGGATCGGCATCGGTCTACTCAATATGCATCGGGAACGTTTTGTCGATGATTTGGAGGGTGCTCAAAAGCTCATCAGTTACGGGGAAAGCGTTGCGGACAAGGATATCCTTCCCCGCGAACTGGCCCCTTGGACATTAGTGGCCAATCTTCTGCTGAACCTCGACGAAGTCTTGAACAAGAACTAAACGCCATGAACAATGCGCTTGAATACCATCGCCTGCAAACTCGCCGTCAATTTTTTCAGGGCGCCGGCCTGAAGGTTGGGGGAATTGCTCTCGCTCACCTCCTGGCTTCTGGTTCCGCGAAGGTCGAGGCGGTCGCTCCCGGACAAGTGCACCAGCCCTTGCCCGGTTTTCCCCACTTTGCTCCCAAGGCCAAGAGACTGCTCTACCTGCACATGAACGGGGCTCCCGCCCAATTGGACCTTTTCGACCACAAGCCAATTCTTGACAAGTACTTCGACCAGGAACTTCCCGACTCGATTCGAAATGGTCAGCGGATCACCACCATGACCAGTGGACAAAAGCGCTTTCCCGTCGCTCCCAGCAAGTTTGCCTTCGAGAGATGTGGTAATTCGGGAATCCAGATGAGCGAATTGCTGCCCCACATGAAGACCATTGCGGACGACGTCACGATGGTTAAGTCTGTGTACACGGATGCGATCAACCACGATCCCGCATGCACCTTTGTGATGACCGGCAGCGAAGTTCCCGGCAAGCCTAGCCTTGGTTCATGGCTTAGCTATGGTCTGGGCAGTGAAAGCCGAAACCTCCCCGCGTTCGTGGTTTTTACCCCCACCGTAAAAAATCCCAGTCAAGCCTTGTTCACTCGGATGTGGAGCAGTGGCTTTCTTCCCTCCCGTTACGATGGTGTCGCCCTTCGCGGAAGTGGTGACCCCGTGCTTTTCGTGAAGAACCCTCCCGGCGTGGAGTCCACGGATCGGCGCTCCATGCTGGATGCCTTGGGCAAGCTCAACCAAAAGACCTTCGAACGATTTGGAGATCCCGAGACCCAGACCCGAATCGCTCAGTACGAGATGGCATTTCGCATGCAGTCCAGCGTGCCCGAATTGACCGACCTCGGGAAGGAATCCAAGTCAACTCTCGAAGCCTACGGACCAAACGTGGAAATACCCGGCACTTATGCTCACTCGGCAATCCTAGCCCGCAGGTTGCTCGAGCGTGGGGTCAGGGTCGTGCAGATTCTCCATCGGGGATGGGATCAGCACGGATCACTGCCAAAGCAGATAAAGCAACAATGCATGGATGTGGACCAACCCACCACGGCTCTTGTTAAGGACCTCAAGCAAAGGGGACTGCTCAAAGACACTTTGGTCGTCTTTGGCGGAGAATTTGGCCGAACCGTATATTGCCAAGGCAAGTTGACCCGTGAAAACTATGGACGAGATCATCACCCACGCAACTTTTGCATGTGGATGGCAGGTGGCGGCATCAAGGCGGG
>CAZNWO010000164.1:0-7285 GCA_964576585.1 uncultured Puniceicoccaceae bacterium
CGATCGAGTCTCCCGATCCTGACTGAAGGTCACCTTGACAAGGCGACTCACGGCAAGAACCTTCCTAACTTCATTAAGAAGGTTGTCCGAAATACCGTTCTTACCGATGCGGACGTCCGTCGGACGGTTCTTCGCCTCGGACTTGAGTTCCCGGCGAAGGTTTCCGGGGAGGGTTTCGCGAGCAGCCTGCAATTGTAAAACTCAGAGCTTTGCAAGAACCGCGCGTACTGCGTCGCTGTCCTTGGCGGCATTTACCTTATCGTTCTTATAAACAATCTTGCCCTCCTTCGAAACCACGAAGGTCCAGCGCTTTGTCGTAACTCCCCGCTTCAGGGTGACTTCCTTGCCTGCAACGGTACGCTTGATCGCACCTCCCTTTCCAAAGGGAACCCCAAACTTGCCCGCTACCTCACCCTTCAAGTCGGACAGAAGGGAAAAGTTGAGGTTTTCGGCTTTCTTGAAATGAGCAAGCCCCTCGGGGTTGTCCCCGCTTATACCCACCACAACTGCATCGAGCTTGGTCCATTTTGACTTGTCGTCCCGAAAGGCACAGGCTTGCTTGGTACAGCCACCGGTCATTGCGGCAGGATAAAAGTAAATGACGATATGTTTCTTGCCTAGGAAATCCTTGGAGTTCCATTTCTTCCCCTGATCGTCCAATGCGGAGAAATCAGGCGCCGAATCTCCCACTTTTGGAGGAGTCGCAGCTTGCAGGATGGAAACGCCGAGAAGAGCAGTCAGCACGAGAGAGAAGTTGCGGAAGGTATTGATCATGATGAATTGTGATTGAATGAAATTCGATTCTCCCCACAAACTTACTTCTAGCCAAGAAAATTCACCAAGGAATCTCATTTCCGTCTTCGCCAATGAATTTTCCGTTCAAGTCCGGACCGGCATTCTCCAAGTGCCTGAGCATGCTTCCGACCGATTCCTCCACCGAATACTTGGCTTCCTTGCCTCCCATATCCGTACGGACCCAACCGGGACTAACTGAGGTAACCGTGACACCGAATGGAGCCAAATCGATCGAGGCTTGCTTCGTGAGCATGTTTAGAGCCGCCTTCGAGCATTGGTATCCAATGGCTCCGCCAAGCTGAGTGCCTCCCCTGAGCTCGATGGAACCTAGCCTAGAGGAAACGTTTACCACAACAGGTCGCGATGCAAGGCGGAGGCTAGGTAAGGCAGCCCTGAGAACGAGCAAGGCACCGAGTAGATTAACTCGATAAACCTTTTCAACGGAGGAAGCGGAAACGGAATTCAAGTCGTCCCAGTCGATGACTCCTGCATTGTTGAAGAGGAAGTCGATCGCTTCCAGACGCTGAGTCAAAGCATCGAAGAGGCCTTTTACCGAGGACTCGTTGGTTACGTCCAAGGGATGAACCTCCAGTTGATCGGGGAAATCCTTGGCAAGCAAAGAGAGTGAATCGGCTGCGGAAGGGTTGCGACAGGTCGCGAAAATCCTGAATCCTCTGCCGAGACATTGACGCGTCCACTCCAAGCCAATTCCTCGATTGGCTCCCGTTACGAGCATGGTCTTCATGCTTTGCTAGCTTTGACGCAACCTGCAAGATGTTCAAGCTTAGGTCTTTTCTTTTTTTCCGTTCACCGCTAGAGGTTGGTTTAAGCAAAACATAAAAAACACTTGTGACTTGATGAAGAGACGAAAGCTCGGAGACACGGACTTGGACCTAAGCATAATCGGGCTAGGCACTTGGGCGATAGGTGGAGGCGATTGGGGCATGGGCTGGGGAGACCAGGATGAACAGGATTCCATTGCCGCAATACACGAAGCTCTGGATTGCGGCATCAATTGGATAGACACGGCGCACGCCTATGGCTTTGGAGTCTCGGAAAGCGCAGTCGGAAAGGCAGTCAGGGAATACACCGGGGGAGAAGTGATTCTTGCGACAAAATGCGGCGTGTTGCCCGGCGAGGATCGAAAACCACGTCGATTCATCTCTCGTGAAACAATCCGGGAGGAGGTCGAAGGCTCACTCAAACGTCTTCAGGTAGACTGCATCGACCTGTACCAGATTCACTGGCCCGAACCTGTCGAAAACGTAGCGGAAGGATGGGCCGCCATCCAAGAATTGAAGCAAGAAGGGAAAATTCGATGGGGAGGCGTTTGCAATTTCCATACCGAGCACCTTGCAGTCGCGGAAGAAATTGGTCATGTCTCGTCCAACCAACCCTTGTACAACTTGTTATCACGGGGAATTGAGGAACAAGTGATTCCATGGTGCGGTGAACGCAACACGGGGTTGATCGTGTACAGCCCCATGCACTCGGGACTACTTACGGGAAAGGTGTCGAGAGAATGGCACCGAAACCTGCCTGACAACGACTGGCGAAAGCACAAGACGGATCATCCCGTCGTAAAATATCTGCAGACAGATCACGCCATAAACTGTTTTATCTCCTTCCAAGAAGCTCTCCGTGAAATCGCCTCTCAATCGAATCGAACCGTTGGACAATTGGCCGTGGCCTGGACTCTGCTCAAGCCTGAAGTAACCTCCGCAATCGTGGGAGCTCGTCGCAAGGGACAAATCTCGGAGACCTGTCAAGCCGCGGATTGGGAACTAAGTGAAGACGAAACCGCGGCCATTCATCAAGCGCTCGAAAACTTCCTAACCAAGGTGGGTGATGCCTGAAGGAAAGAAGACAGAGAAACCTCAAAAGTCTACGGGGAGCGGAAGGCGAACCCCCAAGGGCTCCGGACAACGAAGCCAAGGCAAGAAAACCTCCGGAGATAATAGAACGAGGTCGGCGCAACCAAAATCCGCTCTTCAAAGAAAGCCCACGACTACTTACGTTCGCAACCTTAAGGGGACAAGACCCATCGTCGCCCTCACCGCCTATGACGCGCCCATGGCGAAGTGGGTCTCGGATGCAGGAGTCGATTTCCTTCTGGTCGGGGATTCCGTAGGCACCACTCAACTGGGCTTCGAAACCACGGTCCCCGTCACCTTGGATACGATGGTTCACCACACCTCTGCCGTAAGACGCGGCAACCCTGAATGCCTAATAGTCGCAGATCTTCCTTTCGGCGAGGCCAGCATGTCCATGGATCGTCTGGTCGCCTCTTGTCGACGCTTGATGCAGGAAGGTGGAGCCGACGCAGTGAAACTGGAAGGAGGAAAAGATATTGCCGACGATGTGGAAAAGCTTATCGCCACGGGAATACCGGTGCTCGGGCACGTTGGGCTGCTCCCTCAAACGGTCAAGACCATTGGTGGTTACCGCAAGTTTGCAGCGGAACGCAAGGAAGCCGAGGAAATCTTCACCGATGCCATGGCTCTGGAAGAGGCAGGTTGCTTCGCCATCGTTGCGGAAATGATCCAAGAGAAGGTTGCCGCTCATCTCGCCAAGCATCTCAGCCCTCCGCTAATTGGAATAGGAAGCGGAAAAGGTTGCGACGGCCAAATTCTCGTCACTCCCGATCTTCTTGGCATGCATTCGGGTCCAGCTCCCGGGTTTGTAAAACCCTACGCGGACTTTTCACGACTTGCCCGTAATGCGTTGGAAAAATTCGTTCAAGACGTGAGAAGAGGCAACTACCCGTCCTCATGAACTTTTGCGTTTTTGGAGCAGGGGCATGGGGAACCGCCATGGCCACGCATTTGGTCGGGCTAGGTCACTCAGTAACCTTGGTCCCAAGGCGAATGGAACACGCCCTTGCAATTGCAAGCGAAAGAGAAAACTCAGAATACCTGCCTGGTATTGCACTCGATCAAAACCTACAGGTCGGATGTGAAACTCGACCAGTGCTGATGGAAACGGAGGTAATCTTGCTCGCCTGCCCCTCCAAGGCATTGAGGAAAACCTGTAGTGGAATCAAGGAATTCCTTGGAGATGCCAGACAAGCAAAATGTTTTCTGGCTCTGTGCAAAGGCCTTGAACCGGACTCTCTCAAACTGCCTCACGTCGTGATCCAAGAAGAACTTGGCGAAGGCGTCACTTCAGGCTATCTAACAGGCCCGAGCTATGCCAGAGAAATAGCAGAGGGGAAGCCGGCAGCCTTGGTATTGGCGATTAACGGAGATCGGGATTTCGCCTCTCGTATACAGACTGCTGTCAGTTCCCCCACCCTTCGAGCTTATCTCTCGAGCGATCTTGCCGGTGCGGGACTGGGAAGTTGCCTGAAAAACATTTATGCCATTGCAACCGGAATTCTGGACGGATTGCAACTAGGTGAGAATGCCAGAGCTGCCCTCATTACCCGTAGCCTCTATGAAATGATCGAATTGGGTGAAGCCTTGGGCGGAATGAGGACGACCTTTTACGGTCTAAGTGGATTCGGTGACCTCGTTGCGACTTGCACGGGCGATTGGAGTCGAAATCGCACATTGGGTCTAGAGATCGGAAGAGGGCAATCCCCCTTGGAAATAATCTCGAAACAAAATTCCGTGGTCGAAGGCTATGCCGCCACCGAATGTTTTCATTCCCTTTGCCTTGAGAAAAGCCTCGATGCTCCGATTTTGACTGAAGTCTGGTCTATTCTTCACGAGGAAAAGCCTCCACGGGAAGCCCTCCAGTCACTCATGAACAGGGACTTGAAAAGCGAAAGCCTATCCTAAGGACCAAGATTTCGGCGCACCCGCTTGGCCTGCCAAAACATAAAGCAGCCGTAGCCTGAGAAAAGAATCCCATTGATCAAGATCAACAATCCGTTCGTTTCCCTCAACCCGACGTAAAGCAAACCGAGACCAACGAAAAAGATGACCACGCCCGCAATCTCTCGGTAGAGAACAATCCTACGAAGGCGCCTTACCTTTTGCGCCATCACCTCGGGATCGGGTTTACCTTTGTTGCTCATCCAGACATCAATTGGAGTCGAAGCCTTCGTCGGGCAATTCTCCAAGAGCCTCTTTAATTAGTCGAAGACGCTCGTTTTCCTTCCGTAATTCCTCGGCGAGAAGAGCGGCTCTTTCCGACAGCTTGAGCGTCTCCAGAAGTTTCTGCTTTCGAATCGACTGCTTGCAAAGCGTGAAGGCAACCAAATCCACATATGCGGAATCGTCATCGAGCGGCGTCAGAAACTCGAGCATTTCCTCGGTGGCATCTCCTCCCAAGGTGTTATTCTCCTCGAGAAGGTCTCGCAGTTCCTGCCTCCTGCCAGCCTTGGGATGATCGAAAATCGTCTCCAAGGTTTGAAGAGAGACTATCCGATAAGGTTCCTCCCTAACGATCCCGGCGACACGAATCCTAGACACGCCCTGCAGAAGGAGAAAGGAAGTTCCATCCGGATTGTTCCTGCAAACACGAATAAGGCCTGCCGTTGCCACGTCGTTCGGAGGCTCCCCTTCAAGTTCTTCTTCGGGGAGATCTTGCCTCATCCCAACAAGAGCAAACATGCGATGGGTATCCAAGGTTTCGGAAAGCATCTGGCGATAGCGTTCCTCAAAGATGTAAAGGGGCATCATCGCCTTGGGAAAAAGAACCGCATCGGGCAAAGTCATTGCTGGTAACTCGTGAGGTACTTCCAAGGATTCCGGGATGCTCAAGTTCTTCACTTCTAGAAAGTCTAGGAATAAAAGATACCCGCAACGGTAGCGGACAAGAGGCTGGCCAAGGTTCCACCAATCAAAGCGCGAACCCCCAAGGATGCAAGGTCGGATCGTCGATCGGGAGCGAGGGCCCCAATGCCTCCGATCTGGATGCCAATCGACATGAAGTTGGCAAACCCGCACAAGGCAAAGGTTGCCAGAAAGACAGAACGTTCGCTCAATCCCGCCGCCTTCATGCCCGAAAGTTCGAGGTAGGCGAAAAATTCCGTGGCGAAAAGCTTGATTCCGATCAGTTGCCCCACCTCGAGAATCTCCCCGAAGTTTACTCCCACAAGCCATGCGAGTGGAGCAAAGAGAAAACCGAAGATCGCTTCGAGGCTCAAGTTATCGAAGCGTTGGTCGCTAACTTCCCGAATCCACCCGTTGAGAGTGCCGGAACCCAAGCCGGAAACGTTGCCGGCGGCAGCAAGGATATGGTTCGCAAGCATGATCACCGCATAAAAGGCAATCAACATGGCAGCAACGTTCAAGGCCAACTGAAGACCTTGAGTCGTACCGTTCGCCAGAGCGTCGACCGGATTTCGTCCAATGCTCTCCCGTGAAACCCGAAGGTCGCGACTGACCCGCTCGGTCTCGGGCAAGAGAATCTTGGCAATCAGCAATGCAGCGGGAGCGTTCATGGCGGAAGCGCAGAGAAGAAACTTACCAAATTCTTCCAGCGAGGCTTTGTCGTCACCTCCCAACATGGCCATGTAGATGGCGAAAACCGATCCTGCTATGGTTGCCATCCCTCCAACCATCAAGGCAAGGAGCTCCGATCGAGTCATCTTGGGCACGTAAGGCTTCACCACCAAGGGAGCCTCGGTCTGACCTACGAACACGTTCGCCGCGGCGGCAAGGCTCTCGGCTCCCGACAAGCGCATGACTCGGCTCATCACCCAAGCCATCATCTTGACTATGAACTGAAGAATCCCGAAATAGTAAAGCAGGGACGACAAGGCCGAAAAGAAAAGGATGCTGGGCAAGGCCATGAACGCAAAAACGAAACCTCGATTCTCGCCGAACACCTCATCCATTCGGTCACGATTCGCCAAGGAACCGAAGACAAAACCCGCTGCCTCTACGGAAATATCCAAGGCAACCGCAAACAAGCTCGCAATCCATCCGAAAAGAGCTTCGACGAAAGGAACCTGCAAAACACCGCATGCAATTACCACCTGCAACGCCAGCCCCCCGACCACGGAACGCCAATTGATCTTTTTCCGATTCGCGCTAAGCAAATATGCAATCCCAAGCAAGCAAGCGATTCCAAGCAAGGCTCGCCCCAAGTAGACAAAGAACTCCATTTGCCAAACAAACTAAGGAACTTGCTTCAAGCGGTCAACAAAAGGACTTGAACAACGACTGCCGCGAGCTCTCTTTCAAATTGGAGAAAAATTTCAAGATAAAGTTTGGAATTTTCCACCCGTCGAATAATACCTTCAACCCATGAAAAGCCTAACAGACAAGAATGCCCTCGTCGTGGGAGGTGGCTCGGGAATGGGAGCCGCGATTGCCTTGCTGCTGGAACAAGCGGGAGCGCGAGTAGCCATTGCAGGAAGAAGCCCCGACAAACTACAGGAGATTGCCTCTCAAGGCTCCGCCATAGAATGGCAGGTCGCAGACGTAGCAGTCAGGCAAAGCATCGACTCCCTCTTTTCCTGGTTCGACGATCAATTCGGTTCTCTAGACATCATGATTAATGCGGCGGGAATCAACGTACCCGATCGCGCCATGAC
>CAZNWO010000165.1:0-7244 GCA_964576585.1 uncultured Puniceicoccaceae bacterium
GCGGTTCTCCAATTTGAGGATAGTTTCCGCTTTCTATCCAGTGAGGACGATTGGGATGCCTTGGTCAATCGGGACGACTTGAGATCCCATCTTTTGGGGGCTTCAGGCGAAAGTCAACCAAGCGAGGAGGCGTCCGTTGCGGTTTCCGAGGAGCTTTTGGCACCGATTGATTCCCAAGAGGTCTGGGCTGCGGGTGTTACCTATTATTCCAGTCGGCTTGCCCGTATGGAGGAATCGCGGGATGCAGGCGGAGGAGACTTCTACTCCAGGGTGTATGAAGCCGATCGACCGGAGCTGTTCATGAAGGCAACACCTGCCCGGGTGGTTGATCCTGGACAGCCTTTTCGAATTCGACAGGATTCCGAGTGGGATGTTCCTGAACCTGAATTGACCGTTTTTGCGACTGCTTCGGGAAGAATCGCGGCTTATACCATTGGCAACGACGTAAGCTCTCGAAGCATCGAGGGGGAGAATCCCTTATACCTTCCACAGGCAAAGACTTACGACGACTGCGCTTGCTTGGGGCCTTGCCTTTACGTACCCGAAAATCCCCTTTCTTCGGAAACCAATGTCCGCTTGCAGATTCGCAGGGAAGATGAAACTGCCTTTGAGGGCGAGACCACCTTGGCTCAAATGAAGCGTTCGCCCGAGGAGTTGGTCGGTTATCTCTTTCGGGAAACGAGTTTCCCTTCCGGCGTTTTTCTCATGACGGGCACGGGAATCGTCCCCGGTCAGGATTTTACCCTTCGTTCCGGTGATGAGGTTTCCATTTTCATTGAAGGCATCGGAACTCTCGTGAATACCGTTGCATAATTTCCCACCTAAAAAGCTAACAAAAAAATGTCAGAATCAGAAACATCATTGATCGGTTTTTCCCGAGGCGAGGTCTCGGAAGAAGTTTTTTACGCCGAAAATCCATCCACCGGAGAACAGATTCCCACCGTTTACTGCGCTGCCTCGGACGAGGAAGTCGACAGGGCGGTGGAATTGTCGGACGATGCCGCCGTTCCTCTGGCCTCCCTGTCGGGAGCTGAGAAAGCGAGGTTTCTTCGGACGATTGCGGACAACGTGGAAGGCATTGTCGAGGATTTGGTTGCCATCGTGACTGCCGAGACTGGGTTGCCCGAGCCTCGAGTCAGGGCCGAGACCGGACGAACCTCCGGGCAGTTGAGGCTGTTTGCGGATCTTGTCGAGGAAGGCTCTTGGGTCGATGCTCGGATTGACCACGCGATGCCAGATCGCCAACCTATCCCTAAGCCCGATTTGCGCGCCATGTTGCGTCCAATCGGTCCCGTTGGGGTTTTTTGCGCCAGCAATTTCCCCTTGGCCTTTTCCGTGGCTGGAGGAGACACGGCTTCCGCCTTTGCTGCTGGTTGTCCCGTGATCGTGAAGGCGCACCATGCCCATCCCGGTTCCGCCTTGGCGGTAGGTAAGGCAGTATCGGAGGCCGTGCAGAGCTGCAACTTGCCTGAAGGCGCCTTTTCCTTGCTGTATGGTGGTGGCAGGACCGTAGGCCAAAGGTTGGTGTGTCATCCTAGCCTTAAGGCCGTGGGTTTTACGGGGTCGAGGGCAGGCGGAAGAGCCTTGTTCGACTTGGCTGCAGCTCGTTCGGAACCGATTCCCGTCTATGCCGAGATGAGCAGCGTAAACCCGATTTTCATCCTTCCGAGCGCCCTTGCGGAGAGAAAGGAAGAAATCGCCCAAGGTCTTCAGGGGTCGGCGACCCTTGGAATGGGACAATTCTGCACGAACCCGGGAATCGTGCTTCACGAATCAGGCGAGAGTGGCGACGAGTTTCGGGCTTCCTACGCTCAATTCATGAAGGATTCTCCTTCAGGACCGATGCTGCATTCAGGGATCAGGGATGCTTACGGAGAGGGACTCTCCGCAGTTACCGGCAGACCCGGGGTTGAGGTCTTGGTTGAACCGGGATCGGACCGAGGCGTGGGCAATTGTGACGCTTCCGCAGCTGTTCTTGCCACGGATGCATCCTCTTTTCTAGCCGACGAATCCATGGCCGAAGAGGTTTTCGGTCCCTCGACTTTGCTCGTATCCTGCGAGGGCAGGGAGCAGATGCTCGAATATGCATCTCGGATGGAAGGCCAGCTCACTGTATCCATCTTTGGGAGTGAGGAAGAACTCGTTGCATACGAAGATCTTGTAGATGTGCTTGAGACCAAGGCGGGTCGCCTGCTATTCAACCAATTTCCCACCGGAGTCGAGGTTTGCCATTCCATGGTGCACGGGGGTCCTTACCCTGCCACCACCGATGGTCGATCGACTTCCGTGGGCACTGGTGCGATTCTGCGTTTCGCCCGCCCCGTTTGCTTTCAGGGCTTTCCTGATGACCTCCTGCCTGACGAATTGAAGGAGTCCAATCCTTTAGGCATTCGGCGTCTCGTTGATTCTCGAAACGTCTAGTGTGGAAGTTATTTTTTTCTGCGTGCGGTTCTGGTGGTTGGAAGGTTTGATTTTACCCCTGCTTTCTCTCTCAACCTTTTCTGAGTAAACGAAGTAGGCTTTCTGGGTGTTTTATCCTGTTGGATGACAGCCGTTTGCATGCAGTTCGCCTAGCTTTTTTTCGCTTGGTTTTGTAGTTTCCTTAAATAACCTCGCACGCGAAATAGGTTTGCTTTCGCCTCGTAAACGTTTTCCATTCCGCTCTTTGAATTAATTCAATTCGAGAATACCCATGCCTTTTCGTATCTGCATTCCTTTTGCCGCTAGCCCAGTTGCAATGCTTTCGTTTGGTTTTGACTCGGCTTGTGAATCGGGCAGAAAATCTCCCTTTGCATCGTGATTGGTAGAAAGAACACCATTGGAATATACGACTGTCTTGAAGGACAGTTTCGCATGTTGGAGAAGTTTCCATTTATTGTCGGTTGTCTTGGCAATGCCGATTGGCAGGTAGTCTGTTCGGATGAATGGGAAGGCGCCTGCATGATCAAGAAGTCGGGCAACAGTTTTCGCATCGTACCCAACAAGAAGGGTGATGAGCGACTTCTTGTAAATGGCGGTCCGTTCGCCGAGCCATTTACGGTAGAGGAGGAAGAGGTCTGTACTCTTCAGTTCACGGGATATCCCTTGGTGGTGTTTGTCGGTAAGGATCCAAAGTCTTGGGCCGACCAAATTCAGAAAGGCCAGTGGGTTCTGACCAACGGGCGCAGCGGCGGCGAATATGGCCAGTGCGGTCGATACGAGGTGATCGACCTGATTCGCGAATCGGGGGCCGACGTCTCCGAGTGCGCCATCAAGCCTGTGGGGCTGGACGTTCCCTTCTGGGTGGTTCATCTGCTCGACTTTCTTCAACTCGAGGAGGAAGAGGAAGAAGAAGAAGAGGTTGTAGAGGAACAGATCGTCGTTGATCCCGATCGTGGCGAGTTCACCTGTCCAATTTGTTGGCTTCGCTTCGATCGACCCGATGTTCTCAGCATCGCTATGCACGAGGACTTGCGCGGAGACCGCAAGTTGGGCGAGGACGCCATGTTGCGTTTCATTCCAACCGAGTTCAATTCCAAGGGGCAGGCGCTTGATGCCATGGGCTTGCCCACCACCGACGTCGCTTGTCCGCACTGTCACCACAAGTTGCCTCCCGGCTTCATGGACGTGTCGCACCATATTTTTTCAATCGTTGGTGCACCAAGCGCGGGTAAGTCTTACTACCTTAGCGTCTTGGTCCGACAGCTGCAGCGTACCATGTTCCGTGAGTTCGGCATAGCCTTCAGGGACGCGGACCCGTCCTACAACGCGATCCTGAACTCGATGAAGAATCGCTTGTTTGCCGGCTCCGATCCATCACAGGCAATGCTGATCAAAACGCAGCTGGAAGGAGAGATGTATGAGCGTTTGGAGCGTCACGACCGGGTTGTGGCTCTACCCAAGCCATTTGTGTTTAGTCTGTCCGACCCACGTGGTGCGGGACACGATTGTTCGCTGATTTTCTATGACAATGCGGGCGAGCACTTCGAGCCCGGCATCGCCAACGATGAGTCTCCCGGCACCTTGCACGTAGCTAGTTCATCCGGAATATTCTTCCTTTTCGATCCTATCGCCAGCCCGGAGTTTCGACGAACTCTCCGTGGACACGACGATCCCCAGTTCACTTTGGATGCGAAGGGTACGCGCCTCGACCAGCAAGACATCATCATGGCGGAGCTTGAGGTGCGTGTTAAGCAGAACCAGAACATCAGCATCGCCGATCGAATCGATGCTCCTGTCGCTGTGATGATCGGCAAGTGCGACATCCTCAAGGATCAACTGGACTGGGAACGAATTAAGTGGCCAATTCGCGACAAGAAGTTCGACTTGCAGATCGTTGATGCAAATTCGGAGGTGCTACGTGATTACATGATGGACATGCATCCTTCCATCGTTGCGAATTCCGAAGCGCTCTCTAAAAACGTTCGTTATTTTCCCGTAAGTGCCTTCGGGCACAGCCCCGCCACCTTTAAGAACGGAGATCAGGAGTTCATTGCTCCCGACCCCGACAAACTGGACCCCGTGATGGTAGAGATTCCAACCCTCTGGGTACTCTCTCAAGTAGAACCCGATTTGATTCCCGGCGCAGATTCGGCTTAGTTTAAGGATTCAGGAATCCAATTAGCCAGCCATGGCACGACAACTCATCTTCACCAGTTCCCCCCAAGGGTTGGAACCGGGTAGGTCCGGCTATTGTACGGTAGCTCGGCACAAGGACATTCGCAGCCGTCTGGTCCGAGAGCTCGAGCGTCTGAGTGTCTATGACTTCAATCAGCAAGGCGATGGGCCGAAGGCGCAGGTGGCGCTTTACCGCAAGCTAGCCTTGGGGTCCGAGGAATTTTTCGTCGTCACTCGAATTCGAGACGCTGGTCTCGATTACACGAATCGTACCAACTACCTTGCCCACCATCTGATTCTCGATAGCTTCGAGATTGCCACCGTTCCCTCGCCGGCCGAGATTCTCTCGAATTGGTCGGGTTGGCTTTCACAATGGGAGGGGCCTCCTCGTTATTTCGATGAGGGCGAGGAAGTCGACCTCACCAATTGCAAAATGCCCGGATTGATTCCGGCCAACGGGTGGTTGGCTGCGAGCAACGATCCCGGAAACGCCGCAATCCTCGTTTCTCCTGCAATGAAAAAGCCGGTGGTATTGGAGGTCCACCCGGGGCAAGAGGAGAGCCTCCTCAAACTTTTCGCCGAGTCCAGCGCATTGCTCAAGCTCTCACTGGATGCTTGGGACTACTCTTTTACCACCTTTCTTCAGGAAAACGACGATGCCCGTGGATTTTCTTGGATTGGCGCTCGTGGTCAACCTGCCGCGGAACGAGTCAAGCAATCTGCTTCCAATTACCTTGATCTTCGGGAGTTTGCGTCAAGCACGGTTAATGATCCAATTGACGACGACCTTGCCCATGTTGCCCGCAAAGGTCCCAAAGCCAAGGCCACCGGAGCCAAGTCTCCAAAGACAAGAGCTAAATCTCCCAAGGCTTTCTCCGATCGGGAGATGGCCCAGTTTCAAAAAGCTGCAACCGGTTACACGGCATCAGCCGCTCCTGCAGGTTCTACCGTTTCCGCTCAACCTTCCGAAACTTCCGGTAAGAAACGAAAGAAAAGACCTTGGTTGATGCAATTGATCGTCATTTCCACGGCCCTTTGCCTGTTGGTCGGATTGGTCGTCGGTCTCGCCTTTAACTTGGGCGATTGGATCAACGAGGGAGAGGACAAGCCCGATCCAAACGGCGTCACCCAAAATCCCGATAATGGCAACGATTCGGTGGAACCCGGCCCAGAGCAACCCGTCGTGGATGGTGCTGATCTCATGCTCGGAAAGCCGGGTCTGGCCGTTATACGTGAGAAACATCCGCTCCTGCGCTGGATCAAACTGGACGTGGGGGCCCCTAAACCCGTCACAATCAATCTTTCCGTTCAGGATCAAGACGACTACTTCGATTTTCTGGAGGATTACGAACCCAATGATTCTCTGCAAGTTTCCCTAAGTAGAGGGGACGATGGCTTGCTGGCCATTGAGGCATTGGAGGAAGCGCCTGCGCAAGTTCCCACCGGGGAACCTCTTGAGGCAAGCATCTCGGGTGCTGATGGTGTGGTGCTCGATGGCTCCACCGCCACCTTTGATCTACCTTTCGAAGGAAAGCTTTCCTACGAGATTCCCGCCGACCAAGAGGACATTCGTGAGAAAGTGAAGCTTTTGGTCGAGCATCTTCGTGAAAATCCATCTGCTCCGGCCCCGGTCAAGCTTCTGGTTGAGGGAGAGGGCCAGGATCGTCGGATCGTCGGAATAGAATCCATAGATTTGTCTGCGGCGGGTTCTTCGAATCCATTGATTGCGAATTCTCCCGAGCCTACCGGCGTGGATCGAGTCTTCGTTGCGGGGGAACCCGATTTTGCCCGCATGCTCCCGGACCAACGCATCGTTGAAATCAAGGTGGATGGAGTGAAGACTCTTCCCTATAGTTTTCGTGAAGACGAGGAGGAAAACATCAAGGCCTTGATCGCCTTTCTGGAGGCGGGAGGCAAGGGTCTTGAGCTTCAAACCAAGGTGGATGGCGACAAAATCACCTTTCTCGACTTTACCATACCCGTAGCGCCCGTTTCGGTTGATCCCATCTTGCCGAATGCGGCCGGCCCATTAGGAAGAACTTCGGTGGCCACTTACGTCTTCTGGCTTCCGGGCAAGAAGTTTCCCGGCACTCCCGTTAAGTGGCTGCTTGACCTGCCGAACGGCTCGATTCGCTATGAGGATGCTTCCTCTTCTAGTCTTATTGATGCATTGCTTCGGGCATTCGATGGAGCTGAGTCAGCGACTGTCTGGCAAGCCAAGTTTCTCGGTCCCAAGTCTTTTTATACATTGGGCGAGTCGGTTGACGATTTCGAGGCTTTTGCCGTAGAGGTGGAGAAGGATCGCGTGGATCCTGAGAGTCGCGCCAGCTTCAGCTTGAAGACCGCCGGTTCAAGTCGCCCCATCTATTCCCTGAAGTTCGACGTCAAGAGAGGAGATTACGTAGATTTGGATCTCACCGCAGATATGTCCAAGAATGCCGCCGAGCGCGGATTCGCCCTGCGTATCCCGCGAGGAGAGACGGAGTGCGTGGACCTTTACTTCCTTTCCAATAAGCACTTGTCTGCAAACCATGGTCACCAGCCTGTTGATCGTGGCGAACAGCTGACTCTCGAGAAGTCCAAGCTGAGTTTTTCCCCAGCGTGGCCCGCAGGTTCTCGTTTCAATGTGCTTACGCCGGGAAAACAGG
>CAZNWO010000166.1:0-2779 GCA_964576585.1 uncultured Puniceicoccaceae bacterium
AGTCGAAGACTCGTCGTCCTGCTCGGCCGTGGGTTCCTCTTCCTTTGCCTCGGGTTCGGGTTCGGCGGAAGCTTCGTCCTCTGCGGGCTCATTTTGCGGGGCTTCCTCCTGAGCTGGAGCAGCTTCTGGTTCGGCAACAGGGGGTGCTTCTTCCGCGTTAGTTTCCGCAGCTTCTTCCTTGGAAGATTTGGACGAAGACTTTTCCTCCGAAGTCGTTTTCCCTGCAGCTCGTTTCCATCGCCCTATGATGGCGTTGGCTTGCGCGAGCTGGTGCGGGGCATAGCGTTCTTGATACTTAAGGACTTTTTTTGCGATTCGCAGATTCATGGTAAAAGTTTTCTTGGGGAATGTTAAGGGTGTGGCAGGTTAACAAAACAATTGATCCGCGCAAGCTTGCAGTTATATTCAAGTTGTTAGTTATGATGCGTTTCTCTATCTCCTTGCTCTTGTGTAGTCTGTTTCTGCCTCGGGTGGATTTTTCCTCGACCGCGCGTGCTCAAGAGCAGTCGGCAGCCGTTCGGGATGCGAAGGTTTCCCCTCCTCGCACCCTTCCTGGGCTGGATGAGTTTGACGCTCAATCCGATCTCCCGACCAAGAAACCTCAAGCATCCGTTGTACCCAAGGCAACCAAGAGCACTGGCGAGGAAGCTAAACAATCTGGCCACGAAGTGCTTCGAGTATTGTCCCCTGGGGTTTTCGACGTGAAAGCCGGTGCCTACATGGTTCGTTTCAGGGCTTGGGGCGTAGGATTCCCCAAACGGGAACAACCCGGTTTTCGCGAGGCTCTTCGCTATACCGAGGAGCAATTGCTGGGCGTGGGGGTAGAACTTGAACTGAAAAGGGAGTTTGATGCCGACAACCTGAAACTGGTCGAGGTTCGCCCAGTAGGCGGGAGCGTTACCTTTAGCCGGAATGCAATTCTCTCGGGCCATGGTTGGCACATCGAAAAGGAGACGGGACGGTACGGACCGTTTTCCATTGCGCAGATGAAAGCAAAACGGATGAACTTGGGGGTTTGGAGGAATCCTTTGGCTTACGGAGATTCGACCGGTGCGTCTCCCTTGCCGCAGCCAAAGTTGCCGGGAGCCTTGTTTCGACAGGACCAGCAAAAGTTGTCCGGGTCTCCAGCTCGTATCAGCTTTTGGGTGTCCTCGCTTGGGAAGGTGCACCGTCCGGGATGCGCCTTTTATCGAAAGGGTAGGGGGCTGCTGACCAACGCGCCCCAAGGTTATGACTGCAGGATATGCGGTGGTAAGGTAGGCAAACCGAGGAAATAGTCGGCCTTGCTTGCTGAATCAGTTCGCCTCTGTCTACGGTCTTCTCTGGCTGATTCGGTTACCACGACTGATTTCCCGAGATTTTTTTCTGTTTCCCCGATTGATCCTTGTCGGTGCGTTGATTTTCCCCGTTTACAAGTCGCGTATTTTCCGGGAGAAACCTAGATGTTAGTTTTAATCATTTCATATAGGAGAAACATCACATGAGCGTACCCCCAGCAAAGTTACCTGCCTTGAGGTCTCTTCTAACGATTTTGAGTTGCCTGTCTTTTTTAGGCTTGGAAACCTTTGCCGAGAAGAAGTCGGCCTCTGCAGACGATCGTAAGGCTCTTGAGGCATTCGGGGCATCGATGGGTTCAAATCTCTCTCGACACTTCGAGTTGAGCGATGCCGAACTGGATATATTCGTCGAGGGTTTTCTCAAGGGATACAAGGGCGAGATCAGCGAGGAGGAGTTGAGGAAGTCCAGGGAACGGGTTCAGGCTTACCTCGAGCCTAAGAGAGAAGCCGCCAAAGCTCGTGAGCAAGAACGCATGAAGGCCGAGTTGGCCAAGGTTCGTATGCCCATGGATATGGAGATTGAAACTTCTGCAGGAGCGAAGACTTCTTTGGCCAAGCTGGTCGAGGGCAAGCACGGGGTCCTGCTTGACTTCTGGGCTTCCTGGTGCGGGCCATGTATGCGCTTGATGCCCGAGCTGAAGAAAAAGGCCAAGAAATATGAGGGTTTGGGAATTGTGGTTGCAGGAATGAATACCGAGAATGCTTCCAAGGCTGAGAAAGTCAGGAAAGAACGGGAGATAGGCTTTTCATGGCTCGTGGAGCCTTCCGGGAGACCCTTCAGCAAGATGTTGAAGATCAATTCCATCCCCAGAATGATTCTTCTCGATCCCGAGGGAAAGGTCCTCTTTAATGGCCACCCGATGGACGACGAATTGACTGCTGCTCTGGATGGGCTTTCCAGCAAGTAGATTTGTGACTGGCTTTCTCGAGACTTGCCCGAGGATTTTCCTCTTCCTTTTGTTTGCAATTGGTCCCGCCTTTTTGAATGCGGCTCCATCTGCATCGGATAAGCGTTTGCTGCTGCAGGCAGAAATACTTTTCCGCAAGCACGGCAAGTTTTGCGTATGTGAGGATTGTAGAAATCTTAAGGAAATCTTGAAGGCTCGTGGCTTGATGGCTGGACGCCTTGGTGAGAAGACAGGGGGAAAGCCTTTGTTTCAGGGGCCCGGGTTAAAGACGCCAAGGCCCGTTCGTCCTTCGCCTACTCCCAATCAACCTCGACCCGGTGCCAACGTACAGTCACCGTCAAGGGAATACTCGGTGACTCAAGGTCGTCCCATCCATCCTTTTCGCCAGGTAAAGTTTCCACCCATGGCAGCTTTTCCTCCTCCAGTTGCAATTCCGCCTCATGTTCCTTTGCCATCGGTCTCTGTCGCTCAACCTGAAGACACAGCTCCGAAGGTCGCTCATGGAATTCGCATACTCGATCCTCGTCCCCGTGC
>CAZNWO010000166.1:2879-7162 GCA_964576585.1 uncultured Puniceicoccaceae bacterium
GTCGACCAATTTCCTCGGGCGTTTCACCTTCGGGACTTCCCGGCCGACCTGTGAATCCCGTTTCTCCTGCTGGTTTACCCGGTCGCCCAGTGAATGCCAACAATCCCCGCTCGAATTCGCAGGGAGGTTTGCAGGAAAAGATTCGAGCTCTTCTTCAACAGGGTGTTCCCGCCGCGGCTATCAATATGCAGACAGGGATCGTTAGGATGAACCTGAACGGGCAGTACTTGAACGAAAGCGGAAGGGTGATCGGGGTTCCCCGCCGCCAATAATATCTTCTAGGCGCGGGTCAGTAGACCGACTCTAGGATTACTTGGCCATCGGGGCTTAACACTTTCCGCTTCAACTTGAAGTTGTCTTGGTAAGTGTCTTCATAGGCGATCTGGCCATTGGCATGCCAACGACACCAAGTGCCGTCGCAAACCAAGCCTTCTTGGTATTCCATCTCGGAGCGCTTTTGTCCGTTGTGGTACCATTGAAGGTGCATTCCGTGCTTGAGCCCGAGTTGATATTCCCCGTGATGCGAGGGCCTGCCGTCAAAGTACCATCTGGTTTCCAGTCCGTGCTTTTGGCCACAAACGTAGTGAATCTCGTGCTTCCTGCGTCGATTGATGGGAGAGTGCCTATGGTGGGCTAGGATGCTGCCGGATGCGTACCAACTGATGGTGGCGCCGTGCAGGGCTCCGTATCTAAATTCCATTTGGTCGCTGATTTCCTCCTTGTTTCGCCAACGACGAATCATTCCCGTGTAGGGAGTGTCTTCGGTCAGGACGTAATATAGGCCATTCTCTCGGCGTTCCACCTGCCCAAACAACAGGATGCGGCGTTCCTGGACTTCTGTCCCGCCCAAGCGTCCCCTGAGCCTGTTCCCCAACTGGTTTATTAAAGTGAGCACGACTCCACTCTTCTAGCTTTTTAGCTTTGGCGCAAGTATCGGATTCATTTTTTTTTGGGCATTTGCTCGTATACCACTTATTTTTCAGGTATTTGCGTGTTTGAAATTTTTTTCAATTCCGATAGCTCAGTCTTTCATGTCCTTCCATTCTCGAAAACAATTTCCCGAATTCTCCCTTTCACGCTTGATGTCCACCACCTTTGGCGAAGGCCAAGGCGATGGTGATCGTCTATGCATCATCATAGACCTGCCCGACATCAATTTGATTCGAGGGTTCGGGTTTCTCGAGAAGGATGATTTTCAGGTTCAGCGATACGCTCACGACGTCTTTTTCAAGGGTTTCGAGCAGGGTGTCCTGTCTGAATTGAATTATCGAGACAATGCCTTCTTCGCCATCAAGACGACGGGTGGCAGTAACCTCGATCCCGACGATGAGGTCATGGCTCCCAATGGCGAAGTCTTTAGTTTGGAGAATGACATCTGTTCGAACTACGACCTTGTTTTAGCTATTACAGATTATTCTCTTACTGCTCCTCTAACCGCATTGGCAAAGAAGCACGGTTTTCGCGGAGCAACCCTTCATGGCGTCAACGAGATCATTTTGGCTACCGGTCTTTCCGTGGATTATCGTGAGGTAAGCCGGCAAGCAGAAAAATACCGGCAAGCACTCACTCGAGCGGACGCCTTTGAGATCGACTTCACTGCTTGCGGCGAACTTTTTACCATTCGTATCGAATGTAACGGGCAAGAGGCTCAGAAAAGCCATGGTCTCTGTCCGCGCGGTAAACCCGACGTGGCCAACCTGCCCGCAGGTGAGGTATACTTCGTTCCCGAGGGTGCGGAGGGAGCATTCCCCTTTCGTTTTCCCGATGGCACCTTGGCTCGCCTGAATGTCCGAGAGGGAACGGTTCGAGAGGCGGTTTTCTTGAGCGGCGATGCCGGCTTGGTGGATGCTCGCAACCGAAAACTTCAGGAGGATCCTGCCACCGGCATCCTCGGCGAGCTTGGCTTCGGAACGCAGGATCTGCCTTTTTCTGGACGAGACATTCAGGATGAAAAAGTTCTTGGAACTTGTCATCTTGCGACTGGTAGAAGCGATCACTTGGGTGGCCATTTGACGCCCGACCTCTTTGCCACTCGTTCCAACGCTTCCCACGACGACATCCTCTTTGCCCCACAAAAGACTCCTGAAATCAACTTGGAGGAGGTCCGAATGTTCAGGGACGGCAAATCAAAGGTCGTGCTTGCAGATTATGCCCCCGCTCCCTATCTTCAGGAAGCATTGGGAATTCATGAAAATGTTGTCGCCGTTTCTGGATAGTAAGAATCTTTTGCCTTCAAGTAGGATTTTCTTGGCGATCCTCATTTGTTTTGCTTGTTCGCTTGGCTCTGTCCAGCAGCTTTTCGGCTATCGTCCGGTGCCCAAGGTTCCCAGAGTATCTAAAGCTCCGCGTGCTCCATCCGTGTCCAGACCATCCCGATCCTTTTCCTTGCGAAAAGCACCCTTGGCTCCGAAGGCTCCCGTTTCCCGCAAGGCTCCCCTTGCAAAGCGTGCTCCGCTAGGACCTACGGCCAGACTGGTGAAACGTCTTCCCCGAGTCAGCATTCCCCGCGCTGTCCGCGGAGTCCCCTATGTTGTCCGCGTTCGCAAGCCAAGGAGAGTTCCCTACGTAAGGCGGCCCCCCGCCGTCCATATTTCACAACGTATTCGATAGATTTTGCGTTGGCTTTGAGAAGCTCTCAAAGCACACCGATTTTTTTATCACACCCTGCGTTTTTTGGGCGTTGATCTATATCGCCTCAATTAGACCACTTTTTTGCATTTCGTAGGGTGTTGGTTAACAGTTCCTTATGATAAGCAGGGGAGTTTTTTGTCGTTTCTTTGCAAGATTTCGACATTCTTGGCTAATTATAGTTGAGGAGCTCTTATTCTCGCTGTCTTGAATATTACTTCACATTGCCCATCCAAGCACCCATTTCGGGTGCTTTTATCGCGTTTTCGCGCGTACGCGTTTAGTGCGAGAAACTTTGCTATTTGCATGAAACCGTGGGATGTTGGTAAGATGATGGTTTCTCTGGCAAGGATCTCCCCGATCCAACGAAGCTGGGCCTCCATCGCTTTTCTTGTTTCAGCCCTGCCCCTATTCGGAGCTGCCCCTGTTGCCAACAACGATACCTACGTCGTTGACGTCGGGGGCAGTGTGAACGTTCGGGCAAAGTTCCTTTCCACCATGACGGCGAAGGATCCTTCCATGTACTGGAATGCAGATTCCGCAGATACTACCGATACGTCCGTTACCATAAACAAAGGATCAGATGCCATAGACCCGACGGACTTTTCTTTTACCGGGAATACCTTGCAGTCAGTAAGTCCTCACTTGAATCCAACTGATGGCTTCAAGGGTTTTGATTCGGGTAACGTCGGTTGGGGATTTGGTTCTTACGGAGGTGGCTCTGGTTACATCAACAAGCTGATCACTCCTGATGATGGTTGGGGGAGCGATCTTGGTGCAGTGAGTTTCTGGTTTAAGACGGATAGTTCGGGGGGTGATACCAGCGATCCTGATGCTCTTTTTGCAGGTCTCATGTCGACTTCAGGTACTCGTTTCAACACTGCTGTCGCCGTTTTACTTATGGACGGCAAACTTCATTTTCAAGTGAATCAGGACAGTGCCCATGCCGTCAACTTTACCACCAGTCAGACGATTAACGACAGTCAGTGGCATCATGTCGTTGCATCTTGGGACAATGCAAATGACGAGAGCGCTCTTTACGTCGATGGAGGAAGTCAAGGTGGCGCAAGCAAGAGCGAAACAATGAAAAGCTTTTCCTTTACTTTACCTTCAGGAGATTTCGTTTTCAGCAAGGACGTTCACGTTGGAAAAGGACAGTCAGGTGGAACTGTTTATTCCGGTTACTTGGACGAGTTGGCCATTTGGGAGCACAAGACATTAACCGCAGAGGATGCCCGGGACTTGTACTTCGCGGGTATCGGAGGTCCGCTGGCGAACGATACGGATTCCGACAACGCGAACGAAGCGCTTACTTGGCTAGAGGCGGACATGGACAAGAGCGGCTTGGCGTCCTATTCCTCCAAGCTTACCATCGTTGACGAGAACGGAAGCTTCGACTTCGACGGTACGGGCGTTGCCGCCGGGAATTATTCCTTTACCTACAAGGCCATTGACTCCACCAGCGCCAAGTCCTCGCCGGCTACCATAAGCATTAAGGTAAACGGTGCGCCTTCCGGTACCAACGATACCTATACCGTGAATGCGGGTGACACCCTGACAAAGGATGCCGCAGCAGGGGTTTTGTCCAACGATTCCGACCCCAACGGTGATTCCCTCAGCGCCTTTCTTGCAACCAGTCCCGCCGAGGGCACCCT
>CAZNWO010000167.1:0-3400 GCA_964576585.1 uncultured Puniceicoccaceae bacterium
CGGGAACTCCCGCCGCTGTCGGAACCATAACCGTAAGCATCAATGCCGCAGCCAACGGCACGCCCCACCTTGCGGACTTGACGAACCTCGGCTCCGGCTACCTCTCCACCATGACGCCTGCGGAACTGGCTGCCTTGACCGTTACCATAGCCGGGGCAAATCCGGGAGACGAGGGAACCTTGGCCGGTACAGTGGAGGGAGATCCCGCGAACGGGGGCGGCGTCGACCCCGCCACCGGTGCCCTTAATCTGGTCAAGTTTACCGGAGCTCCCGCCGTGGAAGGGAACTTTACCGTAACGGTTCAGAACGGTCCCCCTGCAGGTACTGCGACCGATGTCGGGGTGACCGCATTCCAGGGCAAGATGGCTGCCCAAACCATCAACGTGGCTGCAGCAGGCACGGCCGCGGACGTCGGCGTAACTGCCATGCAAGGCACGATGGCTGCGCAGAACCTGACCGTCGGGGCCCTGGCCACGCCCACGACATTTACCTCTTCCACCGCGACCGATTCCTCCTACCAGTCGGGAGGCGCCAAACCTGCGGCCCATGTTTACGATGCTGCAGGCGCCGTGCAGCTTGCCACCGTCGATCCCACCAATGTGACGGTGAACGGCAACGGTACCGTAACCATCGACCTAACGACTCTTCCCGCCGGTGCGACTGCTGCCGGGAACTATACCGTGAAGGCGGTGAACGGACCACTCTACCTCGATCCCTCGGGCACCACCGTGACCAACGTCGGTTCCGGGTACGCCGCAGTCCCGGGGCATCAGGTCGTTGCCCCGGACGGTAGCATCAATCCCGGCGACGTTACGGCGAACCTGACCTTGGTCGGCAATCAATTATCGGTCACCGCCTCAGGCAACCCGACACAGTCGGGAGCCTACACGGTCGAGGTTTTCGACGGGCCACTAGGCTCCAGCACTGCCTCGATTGATGCCGGTTCGGGCTATGGGCCTGCCGAGACTCCTGCCGCAACCATAGTCGATTCCGGTGGGGGAGCCGTTGGTAACATTGCCACCACGAACAATGGGAACGGTACTCTTCGGATGGACTTGTCCACCCTGCCGGCAGGCTTGACCACTGCGGGTAACTACACGGTTCAGGCTGCTGCGGGCACCACTGTCTCCACCCCAGGGGCCGTAAACGTAGGCAGTGGGTACGACGTCTCGGAACCCGCGCCTGCGGTAACCTTCACGGCAGGTCCCGTGGGAGGCCTCTCGGTGGCCTCTACCTCGATCAATCCATCGGGCAGCGTGGCAATTGGCTTTGCCGGGACTCCCGCAGGGACTGCCCCGATTACGGTTTCCGTGGCGGACGGCACCACGAGCACAATGGGGGATGGACTCTTGGATGAGAACCTGCACCTGTGGGATTTCTCCGTGTCCGACTTCACCCGCTACGTCGAGGTGCTTTCCAACGTTCGCGCCGTGAATGGTTCGGAGACCGCCAGTTTTAATTTCAGTGAGAACCTATTGCTCAACAACATGCAGAACGTCGAGATGGCCAATGGGAGAATCGTCGACACGGACATGGCATCGGAGATGACTCGCTTGGCGAAGAATAAGATAAAGCTGAGCTCCGCGACGGAAATGTTGGCGAAGCATACCAAGCTTGGCTCCATGGTCGATATGACCATCATGAATCTGGGCTGACTTGCCGGGAAACCTTTAAGTTACTTCGTCTGCTTACTGCTTCTGCCTGAAAATTCTTTTCAGAGTTTCGTGAAGTTCAGGGTGCCTGCGCTTCATTTTTGCGGGATCCTCGAAGAAGTATTCAGACGCTACCGCAAGAAACTCGCCTTGGTTTGTTGCTCCATAAGCATTGAGGTCTGATCTCCCTTCCTTCATCTCACTCATTTTCGTTCCAACCAGATTCAGCCAGGGTAGGACGTATTGTCTTGGCATGAGGGAGGCAGGTACTCCATCGACAGAACCATCGAGCTTGTCGATCAAGTGAACGAATTCGTGGATCGCCGCATTGTTGCCGTCGAGCTCTTGTGCAAACCCTTTTCTCAAAGCGGTTTGGCTAAGAAACATCTTGCCTTCCATCGCCCCGGTGCCGAGCAGACCGTCCACCTTGCTGCCGTCTTGAGCCGCCGCAAAGCGTCGGTTGAAGGACTCACCGTATACCACGACCTCATTCAGGTCGGGGTATCGCCATCCCTTTAGCCTGAAGATTGGTATGACTGCGCCTGCAGCCACAAGCAAGCGATCGATGTCTTCTAATACGGTTTCGGCAGCGGAAATCTTCGTGCTTCGCAAGAACGACGCGACTTTCCTCTCGAAAAGCTTCCTGTCTTCTTTTTCAAGTTTCGCGTAAAAGGCAATTTCCTCGGCGAGGATTCGCTTCCATGCCTTGGGGAGAAATCCTGACTTAATTCTTTTGGACTTTCTTACGGCTAAGAAGAACCCGCCGACCAGCGACAATAGTAAAAAGCTTATCCAGAAAAGGTTCATTCGGCGGAATTTCGTGCTTCGAGGGATTAAGTTTAGTTTGAACAGTTTCCCATCAGGAACTCCGACGGCAGACGGTGCGGTAAGCGCTTTAACGATTCTCTTGCCGGGAACCTGCGGTCGCTACTCCGGACTCAGCGATTGGCCGCAGTCTTGACGTTCGTTAGGTTCGTTTCCGTCCTCTTTACCTCGGGGTGATCGGGTCCTAGGTGTTTTTTCCTGATATCGAGCGCCCTTTCGAAGTGCTCGATGGCCTTTTCGTGAGAATCGCTCTCGAAATGAACGATGGCGAGGTTGGAGTGGCTTCCGGCAAGTTCGAGGTGGTCGGGTCCGAGAATCTCCTGCCTGATTTTCAGGGATTCGAGGAAGTGATCGACCGCAGTCTCGAACTGTCCCAGCCCATGATAGGTGTTGCCTAGGTTGTGGTGGCTCGAGGAGAGGTTGCGCCTGCAGGAGATTACGTCCGGATGCTTGGGCCCGTTCGACTTCATTTTGATTGCGAGTGATTTCTCGAAGTGCTCGATCGCCTTGCCGTATTCTCCGTTATTGTGATGTTTGCTTCCCTGGTTGTTGTAGCTGGCGGCAAGATTGTTGAATGTGTTCACCGTCCCGGGGTGTTCCGGACCGCGAGTCCCTAGGCTGATTTCCTTTTCCTGCTCGAAATACTCAATGGCCTTGTCGAAAACTCCATCTTGAGCATAGGTCAGAGCGATGCGGTTGACCGCGAACAATTTGTCTTCCTCCTTCTCGGAATGAACCGTGATTTGCTTCGCGTAGTTGACGGCATCTTCGTTTTCCTTCAGCTGAAAGGCAATGTTACAGAGCCTTCGGAGGTAGCGAACGCGCGTGCTCGGGACTTTTTCTTCCAACATCTCAAACGCCTCGTAGGCCTTTGTCATCCTGTCCATTGCCTCGCGGTAGTTCCCTTGCTGATAGAGGTCGAA
>CAZNWO010000167.1:3500-5008 GCA_964576585.1 uncultured Puniceicoccaceae bacterium
GTCGAGGGCTCCGTTTGCCTGCTTGGCCTGGGCCATGGGGTCTTCTTTCGTTGGAGCCTCCTCTTGGGTGTATCTCCAAGCGAAGTATCCCGCCGCAGCGAGAACGCCGACGAAGGTTCCTATGATCAGGAGGTCTCGTACGGAGAGGACTTTCTTTGCCTCCTTTGGTTGGTAGGCAGGTCTGTTTCTCGGAACCGGATTGGCTGCAGCCTTGACTCGTGGATTTGTTTTTCTGCGAGCCCTAGGTCTTTGGCTGGGCCCATTGTTGGATTGAACCTTGTTGTTTTGCGGGGAAAGCTTTTCCGCTTGGCTTGGTGGTTGCTGAACGGGCGTCCCATCTTGCACTTGCTCCTGCTGATCGTCGGAGGTAAGGCCGGGAACGTCGGCGACGGTCACCCAGTTCTGTCCGTCGTAGCAGGCAAGGTCGCCTGCAGAACAATTTCCTGAAAGAACGTGATACCTTAGTTCGTCTATGGTATACGGGCCAAATTGTTGTCCGGCCTTGCTGACGTATATCTGCATCTGTCCCCACATTATTGCTATCTCCATAGGCAGGTCAAGGTCATGGGCAATTGCTTTATCCGGTCCAGTTTCCGACGATTGTATGCCCGAGAATCTGTATTGCAAATCGGGCTTCACTTGGAAGTTGCCGCCCAATCCTGTTGGCGTTGACTGACCTCCCGTTCGATTGCTACCTTTGTTTGATTCATGAGAATCCTGCCATGCATTGTCTTTTGCATTCTTGCACTTTCCGCGTTTTCCTTGGTGGCGCTAGAGCCGACTCACGGAAATCTTCGATACAGCAAGAAGCACGACCGTTGCGTTCTCGACCTTTGGACCATCGATTCCAACCGCTCCTCTCCGCTGGTGGTTTTCTTTCATGGCGGTGGCTTTCGGGCAGGGGACAAGAGTCGCTTCCGAAGGAGCGGTATGTTGCGCAGGTATCATCCCAAGGGAGTTGCCTTTGCCTCGGTCAACTATCCCTTCCTCAATCACATGGGAAACGACTACTTCAAGCTGATGGACGTGGCTGCCGACTCCGTTAAATTCCTCCGAGCCAAGGCGAAGAAGTTCGGCTTGGACAAGGATCGAATCTCCGTGTCGGGGATTTCTGCGGGGGCATTGATCAGTTGCCACGTCGGGCATGGGCGGGAGCTTGGGATAAGCTCGGTCTTCCCCATCCAGCAGCCTATGGGTACGCCCCTGCTGACTTATCCAAAGCTCCGCAAGGATGGACCGCCAATCCTTCTATTCACCTATTCGGGGCGGAACGATCGAGTGCACCATCCCGACAATGCCGCCCTCGTGCGCAAGAGATGCGAGGAGCTTGGGGTGGCTTGCGAGGTGTACGGCACCAAGCAGTCGGGGCTTCCGCAGCTCAAGGAGGGACAAAAGCCCGAAGACGTGGCCATGAGGTTTTTCTTCAAGAATTGGAATTTGCCTTTTCCGGGCAAATGATTCCCTGCTGATGGCAAGAGGACTCTCTTCCGAGGAAACTGGATCGCTCG
>CAZNWO010000167.1:5108-7157 GCA_964576585.1 uncultured Puniceicoccaceae bacterium
GCATAACCTTCTTTACCGGTAACGTCGCTTAGTTTTATATTCATGCCGTGGCCGACGATTCATCAGCTTCCGTGGTTCTCTTTGACGGCGTATGCAACCTTTGCAACGGCAGTGTGAACTTCTTTCTTTCCATCGACCGAAGGAAGCGGCTCAAGTTCGCATCCTTGCAATCGAACTTCGGCCAATCCACCCTAGTCGAACTGGGGAAGGACCCCACCCATTTCGACTCCATTTTGTTCCTCCATCAAGGCAAGGTTTACGAGCGTTCCGGAGCCGTCCTTCGCATCATGGGACGGATTGGTGGCATCTGGTCGCTGGCGGTGTGTTTCCTTGTCGCGCCGGCATTTCTCAGGGACGCTTGCTACAACCTGATCGCCCGTAATCGATACCGCTTCTTCGGCAAGTCGGATACCTGCCGTCTCCCGACGCCTGAAGAAGCCGAAAGGTTCATGGAGTAACGCTTCTCCTTTTGTTCTCGGATTACTTCCTTGCCTGCAGATCCCTGACAAAACCATTACAAATCATGAAACTTCTTCTTGTTGGTCTTTTCACGCTAGCTTGCATTCATTCCTTAGTCGCCAATCCGGCGGAAAAACGGGATTTGTCTAGGAAGCTCAAGGAAGCTGATGCCACCATTGCTCCTGCTTTGGATCGACCAATCCGCGTCCTTACGGCCAATATTTATAACTATACGGCGCCCTATGCAGTCCGCATGCGTCTCCTGCGGACAGAGATCGAGAAACTAGATCCCGACTTGATCGCTTTTCAGGAAGCGGGCTGCATGCCCGGAAAGGAGCATCAAGTGAAGCAATTGCTGGCCGGCTTGGGTTATCATCTGGATCACGAGTGCGATGGGAAAGAAATCAAGGCTGTCTTCCCTTTCGGTGTTGCAGTGGCATCTCGTTGGCCCATAGCCCGAAAAGGTTTGTGGCGTCTTTCCGTGACTGGAACCGCCTTGGCCGTGGAAGTTAGAGCCCCTTCTCCCGCAGGTCGCTTTCTGTTCGTGTCCACCGTCGGCACGGGTCGTTGGCAGCTCGATCGGGCATTGCAGCGGGAAAAGGATGCGGTAGAACTTGACAAGTTCATTCGAGGGAACGCCAACCCGAATGCTTTCCCAACGGTGATCGGGGGCGACTTTGATGCCGTGCCGAGTTCGGCTTCAATCCGATTCCTCTCGGGCTTACAAAGTCTTGCTGGCAGGAGTACTCATTACCAAGACGCTTGGACGGCGGCAGGAAAGAAAGGGCCGGGTTACACTTGGTCTACGGAGAACCGCTATGTTCGCGGCCTTACGGAACAAATCTTTCATACCGACGATCATCATCGCCGAATCGACTACGTCTTTCTAGGGTCTCCACATCACTACCGCAAGTTTGCCCGTATCGTGAACTGTCGGGTAGTGCTGGCACAGTCCGACGGGAAGGATTGGCCCAGCGACCACTATGGGGTTTTCGCAGAGATTTCAGCTAGGCCAAGGTAACCGCGTCTTTTGCTCAGGGATCTTGGATAGAGATTACTTTTCGGTCTTGTGCGCTATGTTTGCTGTGGGAACGCCTACTGATCGGCAGATGGAGAGGACGTTGGCCAGGTAAAGGTACTTGGCTTCCTGGTCTACGCGGATGAGAACCTTGAGGTCGGGTTTCTTTTTAAGCTCACCAGTCATCCAGACCTCGATTTGTTTCGCGGTAACCTGTTTGCCAAGGATGACGTAGGCCCCGCTCTTTTGAATGTTTATCTTGGCGAGGTTGCCCGTTGACTGTGTCAGCGATTGATTGCCGGCATCCACCGGCAGTTTGACTATGTGATTAATCACCCCTGACAAATTCCGGACGAACTGCTTGCCATCCCAGATGAATTTCCTGGGGGTTCCGCTGTTTGCCTCTTCCACCTTAACACGCGATGTTTCCTTCCCGTTCTCATCCCATTCGGTTCTTACGAAGCTGTCATTCCGGCCCAACTTCATTTCCTCTTTCTTCTTTCCGTTGCGATGCCACTCGGTACGCACCCCGACCATCTTGCCCTCCTCATAGAATACTTCGCTCATCTTGT
>CAZNWO010000168.1:0-7142 GCA_964576585.1 uncultured Puniceicoccaceae bacterium
CCCCTTTCTCCACAAAAACGCGCCGCCCCAACAATCCAGCCTTGTCGGCAGCTTCTCTAAGGGAGGTTAGTTCCGAGTCTTCGGGTGATTGAAAGTAGATCGTCAGCTCGCTCTCACGTACGAAATCCAAGACGTACGACGCATCTTTGCCTCGAGGCAAGCCAAGCACGGCGCAAACTCCCCGCGAGACTTCGATTTTCTCCAGTTGAGCTTTCGCTTGAGGATCAATTTTGGCTTGGGGTTGAATTACCGGAAATGTCCCCAACGCCAGAATCAAGCTACGGAAAAGAGTGTGTGGAATATTTTTTTTCATGAGGAATTTCAAGGCGCGGTGAACAGTAGGTCGCTTGTTTGTTGATGTACATAGTGAATCCCCGTTGGTCAAGGTCAAGCACGCCACCGATGGATTGCCCCATGCGGACGGTTACCTGGAGGAACGAAAAGCCTTCATTTCCCGGAGTAGGCGGGCCACGACCTCGGGATGATCGGCGGACAGGTTCCTTTGCTCTCCCGGATCCATCGAAAGGTCGAAGAGCAAGGGAGGATTATGCCTGACCGGCGCTTCCTGCCGTCTGGTGTCGGGATGGGAGGAACGATCCTTGCTGGCCAAGTGGATTTTGTATTTCCCGGAGCGAAAGGCGGAAGTACTGCCATGGGAATACAGCCAGCGCTTGCGGGGACTGGGTTCGCCTCGCAGCAGCGAGCCGGAAAAATCCTTGGATAGATAGCCTCTCAAGCCCTGCGGTTGCTCACCGCCGGCGAGGGTGGCAAAAGTCGCGTAGAGATCGAGATTCGCAGCCAAGTCGTCGATCACCGCGGGCTTGATTTTGCCGGGCCAGCGGAAGAGACCCGGAACCCGGTATCCGCCTTCCCAGGAAGTCCCCTTTTCTCCGCGGAGGGGAGCGGCGGTGCCGCCATGCGGTCCGAACATCGACCAAGGGCCGTTGTCGCTGGTGAAGACAACCAAGGTATCGTCATCCACGCCTCCATCCTTGATCGCTTTCATGATTTGCCCCACGGACCAGTCGATCTCCTCGACGACGTCCCCGTAGCGACCGCCCTTGCTCCTGCCTTGGAAGGCGGGCGAGGCGAAGACCGGGGCATGCGGCATGTTGTGAGCGAGATAGAGAAAGAACGGTTTCGCCTTGTTCGCTCCGATCCATTCGACCGCCTCTTCGGTGTATCGCTTGGTCAACAACTCCTGATCGGTCGGCACCTCGACCACAGTGCGACCCCGGATCAAGGGGACCCGAAAGGTGAACTTGTCGCAAACGTCGAACAGACTGCGAGTCTGCCGCTTGCCCGGCGGGGCGGGTACGTCATTGCTGCCGGGTGTTCCGTAATGGTAATCGAATCCGCATTCCAGCGGATGCATCGGACTCCGGGTAAAATCCTTTGGGTAACCGGCCAAGTGCCATTTGCCCAGAATCCCTGTGGCGTACCCTTTCTTCTTGAGCATGGCAGCCATCAGCTTGTCCCTCGTCTTTGCCAAGTCCTGCCTTCCCGAAAAGAGGGCCGGATGCCGACCTGACATCAAGCCCGTGCGACTCGGAACGCAGACCGCGCCCGAGGCATAGAAACTGGTCCAGCGCTGACCTTCCGCGGCAAGGCGGTCAAGGTGGGGCGTCTTGATCTTCTTATTTCCGTAGCAACCGAGATCGCCATAGCCCAAGTCGTCTACAAAAACCAGGACTAGGTTGGGACCCGAAGCAACCCCGCGGAACAAGAAACCCAGCAAAAAGAAGGCAGGGATGACGAAGAGGAAGAACTTTGCATTCATAATGGGATAACCGGAGCAAAGACTTAGGGTTTACCGATACTCTGCAAGACCATACGGAACGCGCCCTGCAAACGTTTTCGGGCAGCCGAAGGGAAAGGTGAGCTGACGACCCCCGGAACACTTTCTTGCTCGTGAGCCTGCCTTCCAATATGCTCGATGCGTCGGCAACGTGATCGCAGGCAGTTTCATCTAGCCCGCCCAGTCTTTTTCCCGGTAGAACGCCGACCTGCAAATTCGAGCGCGACTCCACCTCTCGGTCCTTCGCCGGAGACGGGGGCGTCGAAGACGGTGATCGACGACAGGGACGAGGCGTAGACGTATCGCCCGTGGACGGTTATTCCGGTCGGATGATAGGAACGAAATTTCCAGATTTGCTTCGGTTTCTTGATATCGGTCATGTCGAAGAACAGCCATTGACTGCCGGCATAATAGGAAGCGGCGTAGAAGTAGTCGCCTTTGGCGGCCAGACCGTAGTTGCATTCGCCGTTGATCTTCGAGACGAACTGGGGGCGGAGCGGGTCGGTGACGTCGAATATGAGGATCACGTTAGACTGGTTGCGGCCGGTGACCTTGCCGGCAAGCAATACGTTGCCCGCCAGAGCAATGCGCTTGACGCCGCCCTGAGACTTGTTTTCGGCAACGAGTTTTGGCCGAGCCATGTCTGAAACGTCGTAAACCTGCAGACCCGTCTTACGATGACCGACGAACAAATGATTCCCCCGGACGGCGAGTCCGAAGAAGTTTCCGACGTTCGTGTTCGACCTGATTTTCGGGTTTGCGGGATCGGTGACGTCGGCCATCGTGAGCGTGCCGCCGTTTCCGTAGAACAGGCGACTGCCGTCCACGGCGATTCCGTTGTCGTAGTTCGCAGAGATTTCGGCTACCGTCTTGGGGTTGTTGACGTCGGTAACGTCCGCAATGAATCTCCGGGCGGAGTAGACGAAGTTGCCCTGCGCGGCAACCTCCCACGAAAGTGGCTTGAACGCGCTGCGCACGGTGGTCGTCATCCGCGCCTTGAGCGGATTGGTATTGTCGATAACTCCGAGCCCGCCGAAGTTCAACGCCGCATACGCGCGGGGCCCATCGACTGCAACCCCGAAGCATTCGCCGGCAAGCGGCAGACCATTGACCAGTTTCGGATTGGCGGAGTCGGAGACGTCGAAGACGACCAGCCCGTACGATGCTCGGCTCGCCAGCAGATAATTCCCGACCGGCGTCAGGGTGGAGAATCCGGGACCGCCGGGAGCAGGACCGCGGCATCTCTCCGCCCTACCCTTGTAGGCGCCGAGCAGCTTCCAATTCTTCAAATCGTCGTCGGCTTCGTAGATTTTGAGGCTGCCTTCCTCGTAGTCGATCGCGCCACTGGCGACGTAGATGATATTCCCCTTCACGGCGACCGATCCGACGGAGTCGTACTTGTTGCGGGATTTTGTATTGATGTTCTCTTCCCAAATCGTCTTGAACTCCTTGGGATCGGTGATGTCCAACACCCGAACCGTTTTGCCCGACGGCTGGAACCCGATGAGGCGACCGTTGCGCCGGATCCAGTTCTTGTTGACGTAAGCCGACGGGACGTCGATGCCGGGATGATAGGCAACCTCTACCGGTTTCGCGGGATTAGAGATGTTCATAACGAGCATACCGGAGCCCTTGCCTGGGTGCGACCCCCACAAATAGATGTGATCCTTGTTGGGAATCACGTCGTAGATCCGGCCGCCTTTCGCGCCTGGATAATATTGATAGAGCGTCTTGGGATTTGTTGCTTGGGAAAGATCTACGATGTTCATCTTCTGTTGGCCGCGACCGATGACGAAGACGAGGTTGCCTTCAGTCTGGATTTTCATCGGGGCGATGCGATCGCTGTAGTTCGCCACGTTCTTGGGACGGAGGGGGTCGCTGACGTCAACGACCTGCATCCTCTCGCGGCAACTCACTACGAGATGCTCCCCGACAATGCCCACTGCGTAAGCGCAGAACCCCTTGCTGTAGACTTGCGAGACCCACTTGGGGTTGGCCGGATCGCTGATATCGACCACATACGCGTCACGCAGACTTTCGCCGCCGGCTTGGTAAAGATACTTTCCCTTGATCACAAAGCCGAACGAGTTCCCGTGCGGCAGGCGAATCCCGTGCCCATCGCGGAACGGTCCGGCCTTGCCTTGATAGAACTTGAATCTCCCCAGCAGCGGATCAACCGCCAGCGCGCCGGGGGGTACGTCGACGTCGGGCCAACCGGCCGCATCGGACAAGTCCCACCCCACCGGTCGCAGCGCTTTGTTGAACCGCCGGTTCCAAGCATATTTCAAACTGCACGCATCCACGCCGTCTACCAGCAGAACGAGTCCATCCTTTTGCGCCCAGAACTTCTCAACCTCATGGCGTTGGATAGGATGCGAACCGCCATCGGGCAGCGTTGCAACGAGCGCGACGTCCTTTCCGGCAGCGTCCGCATAGATCGCCGTGGGATTCTCAGGATGGCGGAGCGCCACTCCCCGACCTTCCTCGCTCATCAATGCGGAAACGGAACACACGAGCAACGCCGGAACGAAAACGCCAGAAACTGCGGCGAGACATCTCGTCTTGCCTCTACTATAGTAAAAGCTAATGGGCCTTGCCTTCATCGTTCCTCTATTTCATTTCTCCATAAAAGGCTGAAAACACCCTCGAACATTGGCGAAATTGGCACACAGGAGTGGCTGGTCGAGACGAAGTTGCCCGCCTCCACGTATCGGCGAACCTCCTCGACCATGTACGGTCCGTACCGTTTACCGTCCTTTGAAGCGTATACCTTCATGCTGAGTTGAAAGCTAGGACGAAAGGGGCGGGCGTCAAGCATCGGCTTGGGAAGCAAACTCCGCAGACTTGACCACTGCCGTGGGGAGGTTAGGGTTTGGGGGATGAAGAAACTCCTGGTCGCTCTTTTCTGTGTTGGTTTCCTCCGCGCAGAGGAAGTGCAATTTGTCGATTCGCCGAAAGTATCTCAGTCGGTCGTCTATATGATCGTTTCTTTTTCCGTAAACAAGCCTACCGACGTCGAGGTTTCGATCCTCGACCAAAATGGCAAGATTGTACGTCACCTGGCGGCCGGAGTATTAGGGGCCAAGAACCCACCGCCTGCCCCGCTGGAAGTCGGGTTGTCTCAAGATATCGTATGGGACGGTAACGACGATCTCGGGAAACCGGCAGAGGGCGGACCATTCACTGTTCGCGTACGGGCCGGCATGAGCGTCCGTTTCGGAAGGATGATCGGGGGCAGTCCCTATACAGGTAGTGTGGTCGTCATGCCCTATCGCGCGCCTGTGAATGGATTGGCTGTCGATGCCGATGGAAATCTCTTCATCAAGATGATGTCGTCGGTCGGCAGTCACGGCAACTCGGGCATGTGGCCGTGGCATGTACGTAAATTCGACCGGGATGGAAACTACCTGAAGACGGTTCTGCCGTACGCGCCTTCGACCGCCCCGGAGAAAGCGAACGGTTTTGAGCTGATCACTCGCGAGGGTCGAGGATTCACTCCCGCGAACCAGAATAGCCTGTACCCCGTGTTTTCCGTCTTGGGCAACGAGGTCGGCAGTCGCCTCATAGATGAAAAACTCGTCTTCGTGCACAGCGAGAAGCGCCGATTGAACTTCCTCTCTCTGGATGGCAGCAACAAGATTCGCACGGTCGCGATGTGGCCGGCCGACGCAAAGTTGAACTGTCCGCGTTGGCTGGACATCCAAGTCGCGTTCTCGCCGGACGGACGTTTTGCGTACTACTCAAATGTGGCCGGCACACCCTACAACGGCAAGAAACCGACGGACATCGACATGGTCTGGCCGCAGGGACGCATCTATCGGCAGGACTTGTCGAAGACGGATTCACGGCCAACCAAGTTCTTCGACCTGACTCTGCCTGACTTCGACCGGCAACCGTATTGGATGCCCAGCGCTTGGGACAAGAAAACGGCGGCGGCCGGAATCCAAACGGATGCCGACGGAAACATCCTCGTCTGCGACCTGGTCAACGGAAGGATCGTCGAGATCAGCCCAAAAGGGAAACTGATTGGCGCCACCAAGGTGCCTTGGCCGGACAAGATCATGGTCAACCGCAAGACGGGTGACTTGTACGTCATCTCGCGCAAAGTCTCCCGCGGTTACCTGCCGGCGGCGACGCTGTACAAGATTGCCGGACGCGGCGACAACGCGAAAACTGTTGCCCAATTGCCACTCGCCGGAACCGTCGGCGGCGCATACACGTTAGACGAAAGCGGCAAGACGCCCGTGATTTGGCTTGCCGGACAAGCGACCCGAGAGAAGGACAGCACGACACTGCTTCGAGTCGAGGATCGCGGCAAGGCCTTGGTCGTCACACGCGACGACTTTCTCAATCGCGACAAGAACGCGATCACGTTTGTCGGGTACATGGACGTCGATCGCGATGCCGAGTTGGTCTACGTCACGCGCAGCGGTGGAACCGTGTGGCGATTCAATGGTGAAACAGGCAGGGGCGGACCACTTGAAATCAAAGCGGTTGACTTGGCAATCGGTCCGGGTGGCCACATTTACACTTGGGGAATCGACGGAGGATATCATGGATCGATCGCTCGCTTCACACGCGATTTGAAACCGGCTCCGTTGGCATCCACCGGCGAGCATACCTTCGGGTATCTCTACGGCCGAGCCGGGCGAGGCAAAAGTGTGTGCGGGATGGACGTCGATTCGCTCGGACGCGTCTTCGCCACCTATGGGGTGAACGACTGCCACGTCCGAGCATACGACGAGTACGGCAAGCTCGTGAACTTCGATCGCAAGATCAAGATCAACACGCGTCGGGGGGCGGAGGAAGTGCCTGTCGCCATTTCCGGAGTCGTCGGTTATGGCGGCAGCATTCGTCTGGACAGCAAAGGCAACATCTACCTACTGCAGCACGGATTGCCCGCAGACCATCAACATCCGCCCGGCTACGAAAGTGACGAAGCATACCGGCAAGCCGTCGGCACGATCTATAAATTCAGCCCAAACGGCGGCGACTTGACACAGGATCGTCGATCAGTCAAGGAAGCGGTCGGCTCCATCAATCACTATCCGGATTGCGGCCCGATCAGTCGCTGGCGCTGCGCAGGATCGTGCGCCTGCACAAAGCCGCGTTTCGACGTCGACGGTTTCGGCCGCTTGTACATTCCCAACGGCATCACCTATTCGGTCTCGGTTCGCGACAACGCCAACAACGAGATCATCCGATTTGGCGACTACGGCAATTTCGACTGCCGGGGTCCGAGAAGCAAAGAACCGCAACCTAAAGTTCCGCTCGGTTGGCCTGTCGCAACGGGAGCCAGCGATCGCTCCATTTACGTCGGCGACACGCTCAATCATCGCGTCGT
>CAZNWO010000169.1:0-7100 GCA_964576585.1 uncultured Puniceicoccaceae bacterium
CTACGAAGAATTCGGTGTAAAAAGCCTCCTTGATTTTTCCATTGGAAGCTGTGACTACGGCATCAAACTCAAGTGAACCGGACCCGATGTCCAATCCTACTTCTTTACTAGAAACGCCTTCTGGAACTACCACGGGCAGGTCGTCCTCGGCGGAACCAGAACCAGTGGCAGGGTCGGATGTTGATGAGATTGACGGTTCTCTGGTTGCGGTACCGGGCGGAAGGTCGGGAATCGTGCCGGAGCTTGTGATCGCCAGGTTGTCGAGCTTCTTTAAGAGATCATTGTTGTATTCCCTGAGTTCATCCACTTCCTTCACTTTCAGGGTAAGGTTGTTCTTGAGCTTGAGAAGTTCGTCCCGCAGATCTTGGATCTCATCGCCGAGTGGCCCACTTCTTGGTGAAGTGGTGTCTACACGACGAAGTTTGCTGATTTGATCCCTCAGTTGCTGGTTGATTCTCTTGAGGGTATTGATGCTGTCGTCCCGTCCCTTAACCATTTCACGAAGACCGTCGATTTGTTCCTCGAGCTTACGCTTGCTTTCATCGAGTTCCTGAGAAATGTCTTCCAGTTTTTCGGAAGGTGAGGTGGAGGGCTTGTCCTTCGCTAGGATTTCCAGTTCCTCTAGGGAAATTTCCGCAGGGTTGCTGGAGTCCTGTCCTGCCCCGCCCACAGGCTTCCCATGTACCGGATTGTGTTCATCAAGAATAGCTTCAAGATCTCCAGAGGTGCCCGAGGGTTCAGAAGCGGAATTCGATGCTTGACTCGAATTTTCATCCTTATCTTCCGGCAAGCTTGCTTGCCCTTGGGGAAGTTCGGTTTCCTCAAACAAATCCAAGAGTTCATCCTGAGTCTTCGAATGCCCCGATCCATGAGAATCCTCTTGCGTTGAATCATTTGCATGCTCCGTGTGTTCTCCCCCACAGCCAACGAGACACAAGATCATTAACGCGATTGGATTGAAAAGGATAAATGGGCAAAGCTTTTTCATATACTTGGAAGGTAAATCGTTTATTCCTTGGAAAAACAAAGGGAATGCAACCAAAAATTCTCTGGCAGACGTTATTGTTTACAAACTGAATTAAAGAAGCTAACGTTTATGAATATACCTAACGTCGATGATACGATGTTACCCTAATCCCAAATGCAAGCCACCGACCCCAGCGACGAGCTGACTTCAAAGGAGAATCGTTTTCTCAAACAAACGATTCTAGCCTTGCGAGACGAACTTGAAAAAGGAGAAGCCTTGCGGGGAGATGCCGTTCAGCATGCAACCTCCAAGGCGCAACGGGAAATCGATCAATTAAAAATTACCGCGCGCGAGCTAAGGGAAGAACTCGAGCGCGACCGAATCCATTTCGACGAAGAAAGGCAAAAAATTTCGGCGACCGCCCACGAACAGGACAGGCAACTTCGTGAAACGATCGCTACCCTGAGAGTTCAACTCGAGAACGCAAAGTCTAGGGAACATGAAAACGTTCAGAAGGCAATTGCGGAAGGAAACAGCCAGGTTCGCCAACTGCAGGCTAACCTGCAAGAATTGAGAAACGAACTAGAGCAAGGAGAGGCGGAAAAACAAGATGCCGTGCAACGAGCGATTTCGTCGGCAAACAGCGAGTTGAGGCTTTTGCGGGAAACCTCTCAAACCCTTAGAGAACGCATGGAGCGCTTGAAAGCCGAACAGGACTCGAACGTGCAGAAGGCGGTCTCTGGCGCAAATACTGAAGTCCGAACCCTGAAGGAGGGCCTCTCGAACCTTCGCGAAGAACTCGAGCAGTCTCGCATTCAAGAAGAAGAAGCCGCTCAAAAAGCAACGTCGATTGCTGCGGATGAAATTCGTCAGTTGAAGGCTGCCCTAGTCATTGCGAGGGAAAGGCTGGAAAGAGCCAAGGCGGACGAAGCCGATCGAGTCCAAAGGGCGGTTTCAGAGGCAAACGCCGAGATCAATTCCTTGAAGTCAACGGCCACGGGACTGAGGGAAGAACTGGAGAGAGCAACGATTAGCGAAGCGGAATCGGTGCAAAAGGCTCGAAGCGAAGCGAACGACGAAATCTCCCAACTGAAGGAGTCCATCGCTCATCTGCGGGATCAGTTGGAGAAAGCCAAGGCGGACGAAGCCGACCGAGTTCAACGGGCGGTGGCGACTGCTGAAAATGAGATTCGCGCCCTCAAGGCCACTGCAAATTCGCTGAGAGACGAATTGGATAACGCCCAAGCTCGGGAAATGGAAAGTGTGCAAAAGGCGATGGTTACAGCTGGAGATGAAATCAGGCAACTGAAGGCTTCGTTGCATACCGTGCGTGATCAACTGGAAAGGACGCAAGCCCGTCAGGACGAAAGAGTCCAGAGAGCCTTGGTGGGCGCAGAGAATGAAATCAGAGCTCTGAGGGATACCGCAACTACCCTAAGAGAGGAACTGGACGGAGCAAAGGCAAGGGAAGCCGATCAGGTGCAGAAGGTGGAAGCTGCCGCTGCAACGGAGCTTCGCCAATTGAAGGAAAGCCTGGCCATTTCCAGAGACAGGCTCGACAGGTCTGTCCACGAAAAGGATGACGCAGTGCAAAAAGCCCTTGCTCAGGGCGAAAGCGAGATTCGCTTGCTGAAGCAAAGCCTTGGCGAGATTCGGTTGGAACTTGAGCAAAAAGACATTGAGAGAGAAGAGGCCGTGCAAAAGGCATCCACCATTGCGGCCAATGAATTAAAGCAAGTTAAGAAAGTCACCTCGGCCTTGAGGGAACAAATCGACAGAGTGCATTCGGGCAGAGACGAGGCCGTTCAGAAAGCGATTGCCGAAGCTTCGACCGAAATTCGCAACCTTCGAGAAAATATTTCTTCCCTTCGCAAGCAGCTTGAAAAGGCTGATGTGACAAGGGATGAAGCCGTGCAAAGGGCCGTTGCCGTACAACATAGCGAGATGTCCCATTTCAAGAGGATGGTCAACGCCTTGCGAGACGAGCTTGAAATGAAAGGAAACTTGCACGAGGAAAAAATGCAAAAGGAAAAGCAACTCAAAACCATGGAATTCAAGCAACTGGAGGAAACCATAGTCGAGCTGCGAGTAGAACTGGAGAAAACAAATGAAAACTGACTTGTCCGCTGAATTTACCAAATCGCGCTCCCAGAGAACGGAGCGCTTTGCCAAAATGCTTCTTCAAGTGACCAATGACTTGGCCAAGACAAAATCTCTTGACGAGGCCTTGGAAACACTTGTCAACATCACGACTACATCCATAGGGGCTGAAAGAGGAACTATTTTCCTCAACGACAAGTCCACGGGGGAGCTTTATTCACGAGTTGCTCAAGGAAACTTTCGGCGCGAAATCAGAATCCTGAACACCAAGGGTGTGGCGGGATGGGCCTTTTCCCGCGATGAGGGCGTGATCATACACGATGCCTATAAGGATGAACGATTCAACAAGGCAGTCGACGTAAGAACGGGGTTTCGAACGAAGAGCATTCTTTGCGCGCCTCTCAGAACGGTATCAGGTGAAAAAATAGGTGTCTCTCAGATTCTTAACAAGATCGACGGTGAATTTACCCAAGACGATCTCGACCTTCTGGAGGCAATGACGGAACAGGCGGCTATTGCCATTCAGGGTAATATCATCGTCGAGCAAATCGAGGCGGCCCGAAAGCAAGAACTGGAATTCCTCGACGTGGTGTCTCAAGTGTCTTCGGAATTGGAGCTGACTCCCCTACTCCAAAAGATTATTAGCACCATTTCCACGATGCTCGACTGTGAAAGAGCCACCTTGTTCATCAATGACGAGAAAACCAACGAACTCTACACCGAGGTGGGAGAAGGATTGGATGAAAAATCCATTATAAAATTCCCCAACCACTTGGGAATCGCGGGAACAGTCTTCACCTCCGCCAAGTCCGTCAACATTCCTCACGCCTACGCGGACTTGCGGTTCAATCCAAGCTTCGACAAGCAGACGGGCTTCTTTACTCGATCCATCCTTTGCATGCCCGTATTGAACAAGGAGGGCAAAACCATCGGCGTAAGCCAAGTCCTGAACAAACGTGGTGGTTCCTTCAATTCCGAGGACGAAAAACGCCTTGCTGCTTTTACTTCCCAAATCTCCATGGGCATTGAGAACGCGAAGCTTTTTGCCGACGTCCAGACCCAGCAAAATTATTCCGAGAGCATCCTCTCGAGTATGCACGACGCAGTCATTACGCTGGACGAGGAGGGCGTTATCAAGACTTGCAACCTTGCGGGCATGCGGATCTTCAAGGTTCCAATCCTTCCCGATGTCATTGGCAAAACAGCTAGCGACTTCTTTTCCGGTCCCAACAAATGGCTGGCCGAGAAGCTTGAGGAGGTCACTGAAAAAGACGAGTTCCTTGACGCCGAATTGGAGGTGGAGGGGGAAACCTTGTCTGTAAACATTTCCGTCATGCCCTTGCTTGGTGAAAAGAAGGATATACTTGGGGCCATGGTTATGATCGAAGACATTAGTTCGGAGAAGAGAATGAAGTCTACCATGTCTCGATACATGGATCCGGAATTGGCGGATCAACTGATGGAAGCGGGGGACAGCGATGACTTTTTGGGCGGCAAGCAGAGCGTTGGATCAGTTCTTTTCTCTGATGTCCGCAGCTTCACGACCATTACCGAAGAACTCGGAGCTCAAGGCACTGTTAAACTGCTTAACGAGTACTTTACAATTATGGTTGACTGCATTACCGACGAGGGCGGGATGCTCGACAAGTTCATCGGTGATGCCATGATGTGCATTTTCGGAACGCCCGTGCCCCACGACGACGATCCGGATCGGGCGGTAAGGGCCGCCATCAGAATGATGACGGATCTAAAGGTCTTCAACGACAAACGTTCAAGCGAAGGCAAGATGCCCATTGATCACGGTATGGGAGTAAACACCGACTCCATCGTATCCGGTAACATCGGTTCGCCCAAGCGAATGGACTACACGGTTATCGGAGATGGAGTGAACCTCGCGGCAAGGATAGAAAGCGCATGCAAGCAGTACGGGGCGCACATACTGATAAGCGAATTCACCTATAAAGCGGTCAAGGCTACTTATCGCACGCGTCAAGTCGATTACGTTATAGTAAAAGGCAAGACCGAGCCTGTTGGCGTCTACGAGGTACTAGATTTTCATGACGATGACTCTTATCCCAACTTGGTGGAGGCACTCGGAGTCTTTAACGACGGATATCGCTCTTGGAACGAGGGCAAGTGGGATCAAGCCATAAAGCTTTTCAAGGATGTGAAGAAAATCAATCCCGACGACAAGGCGGCGCAACTCTACTTGGACAGATGCGACCACATGAAGAAGAATCCTCCCAAGGGCGAATGGGACGGGGTTTGGGTTATGAAAACCAAGTGACGGCAATCTTTCTTTTGAGCCAAGTTTTGAATCGATTCCCATTGTAATTACAGCAAATGAAAGCCGCTCGCAAACACTTGGAACAGGCAATCGAGATCAACCCCGATTACTCCGAGGCATACTACAAGTTGGGTTTGCTCTCCAAGGAAGAAGGTCTCGGAGACGATGCCCTAGAGAATTTCAAGAAAGCGGTTTCGATAGACTCCAACTATGCCGAAGCTCAATGCGAGCTAGCAATCGCACTAACCGAAAAAGGCGAACACGAGGCGGCCCGCAACCACTTTCTCAATGCCTTGGAGATCAATCCGAACTATGCCGACGCATATTTCCATTATGCTCTTTTGCTCGTTGAACTCAAGGATGTCGAGGAAGCCAAGAACAACTTTGATAAAGTAACTGAAATTGATCAAAACTACGCTGAAGGGTATTACCAGAAGGCCCTTCTCTTGACTAACCCCGACGACTTCGAGGAAGCCCGTAAGAACTTCGAGACTGCCATTGACATCAGCCCAGATTTCATCGACGCCCACTATTACATGGGCAAGTTACTTTCGGGTGGAGTTGCAACTGACAAGGAGGGAACCATTATTGACAGCACTGATCTTCCAGCAGCCAAGGAACATTTTTCCCGTGTGCTGGAAATAGATTCAACTCACGAAAAAGCCTTCTACAATTTGGCTCGCATCCTTTCGCGCGAAGAAAAGTACAAGGAAGCCAAGGAAAACCTTGATAAAGCGCTCGAGATCAATCCTTCGTACTCGAAAGCCCACTTTCTTATTGCCCATGTATTAAGCGAGTTGAAAGCGACGGCCAAGGCTCAAACCCACTTCTCTGAATCCATAAAACATTATGAGGAAAACGCGCCGGCGCACTACAGGCTAGGAGTCATACTGGCGCAGGCAGGCAAGGAAAGAGAGGCGAAAAAGCATCTGACGAAAGCCGTGAAGCTCGATCCTGCCCACGCCGAGGCAAATTACCATCTGGCAATGTTGCTTACTTCGGATGAAGATCCTGCAGCGGCAAAAAAGCATTTCTTCAAGGCCTTGGAAATCCAACCTGAGTTTGCCCAAGCCTATTACCATCTTGCCCACCACTTGGAAAAAACAGGGGACTTGAACGAGGCAAAGGTACATTTTCAAAAAGCAACTGAAGTAGACCAGAATTTTGTGGACGCATACTTCAACCTTGCCCGAATCATGAAGACCCCAGCGGAATACGACGCTGCGGAACGAAACTACGAGACGGCTTTGGAAATTGATGATTCCCATGCCCTCGCCCATTACTGGACGGCAAAGCTTTTGTCCGGGGGCGAAAGGCTCAACTCGGAAGGAACCCTCGTCAAGGAGCCAAACTTGGATGAGGCGGAAAAACATTTCAGAAACGCTATTGAGATCGACCCGAAATTTTCCAAGGCCCATTTCCGCTTGGGTCTGCTTTTGGCCGAAACGCAAAGATTCGATGAAGCCTTCAGTCATTATCAGCAAGCCCTTGGAATCAATCCCGCTTATGCGGAGGCCCATTATCATTCCGCCGTACTGTTGATGGACCCGAAAGCCTCTAAGTCAATCGGCGTGAAGAAAGCCAATGCCCCAAAGGCCAAGGCTGGTGCTGCCAAACGAAAAACTGCCGCCAAGACTAAAGCCAGGTCTGTATCGAAAAAATAGAATTCTGCGACGACTTCCCCGTGAAACGGACACTGGCCTTGGATCACCTGGAGAGGGCGATTTCCCTTGATCCCAGTCACCT
>CAZNWO010000170.1:0-7041 GCA_964576585.1 uncultured Puniceicoccaceae bacterium
CCACGGAAACGCGACACCTCGAAGTCGGTCACGTTGCTCAGGCGCAGGGCATGTCGCCAATCCCTCTCGATCCGCCCGACTCTCCAGTCGACCCGCAAACCGTCGATGGCGAGGCCGTTCACGTTTCGAACGAGCAAGGCCTCGCGAGCCCGCTTGTCGGGACGATCCTCGGGTTCCATGGAAAGGCTGACGTTGTCGAGCGTCACGCCGGAAATGGTTCTCGAATTCGGGTAACCGGCAATGGTGCTCGTGCCTTGGCAACTGCCGCGCAGGTTGCGAATGGTCACGCCGTGAATGCTTCCAACGGGGCTTTCCGGAGTTCGCTTGAGGATTTCCATGGCAATTGCTTCACCACTTCCGGGCCAGTAGTAGTCGCGACGCCTGCCCTCGAAGACGACGTCGGAAAAGACGACGTCCCGAACGGAAGCACCGTCACGGACAATTATACCGAGGCCACGATTGGAATTCCTTATGACGCATCCAGATACCGAGACCCTGCGAATATCGGCAAAGCTCTCGCCCCCAATCTTCACGGCGCAAGAAGAGGTGGAAAGAATGCAGTTGCCGACGACGACGTCCTCGCACGGTTCCTTGCCGCCATCCACCTTCCCGGTCTTTAGCCAAATGGCGTTGGAACCCGTTTCCACCCTGCAGTCCGAGACCACGACGTTCCTGCAGCCGTCGAACTCCATGCCGGAGGAATCGACGTCACGCTCGAGGTCGGAGCGAATGGCCACACCACGAACGTGAACTTCCCTGCACCTCCTGAACTCAAGGGCGCACAGTGGAGAACGTCGCAAGGAAACTCCCTGAACGCGAACGTTTCGACATTCCCTGAAGGAGACCAGTTGAATTTTCGGGTCGGCGGTAAACCAACGTGTCATGGGAAGGTCCGCATTCTTGGCAATGGCCGCCTGAGCCTCGATCAGGGGATCGATGGTCTTTGGCTCGGACAGGATAGGTTCCGCCCCCCCATCGATGCTTCCACTCCCGGTAATGCCCACGTTCATTGCGCCTTCCGCGAGAATAAGAACAAAGGAACCTTGGCTCGAATCTCGGTCCACCTTCAAGGACGGGTAGTCAGCGACCTTTCGACTAGCCGAAATTTCACAACCCGGACCAAGGCGAAGGAAGACATCGTCCTTTAGCCTAATGGTGGAAAGCAAATATTTTCCGGCTGGAAAGAAGACCTCTCCGCCTCCTTGCGAGTGACAGGCGTCGATCGCCTTTTGCACGGCAGCGGTTGCAAGGACTTTCCCTTCCGGCATAGCCCCAAAGAGACGCACGTTGTAGACTTGGGCATCAACGACACAAGGCTTGAGAGAGCAAAGGGAGAGCAAAAGAAGAAAAGGGAGGGAACGAATATTCATGATCTCTTTTCAAAAGAGGCAGAAGCATGCAAAAGATGCAATCTCAACAAGTTACAGTTGCAGAAACACACAAAAAGAAACGCCCTCGGCAAAACCGAGGGCGCTCCAGAAATTAAAGAAAACGAGATCGGCTCAGGAAACTCCAACGACTTCCCAACCCTTGCGGTACTTCTTGGTGACGTACTGCTGGGCCTTGTCGCTGCCTGCCTTGAGCTTGTCCGCATCCCAAGAGAACTTTCCGCCTGCGCGCATGGCTAGGTTACCAAGCAGGATGGCTTCGGTGAGATTGGCGGAGTATTCAAAGTTCGAGACGGCGATCTCGGGCTTGTTTGCACGAATGGCCTTGACCCACTCTTCCTTCATGCCTCCGTCTCCACGACCATTGCGAGGGATGTATGGCTTGGGCATTTCCAATTCGTTCGGGTTCTTCCATTTCCCGTCCATGTAAACCTTCCAACGGGAGCCATAATCGTTGGGAGAATAAAGGATGGCCTTGTCGCCCACGATCAGCGAACCGCTGTTGGTTGGACGATCGCCATGGAAGAGATCCATTGGCGGCAGGTTCTTCTTCTTGAGATCAACCTTGCCCTCGTACCAGTGAAAATCGATGGGCCCGCGACCCTTTGCCGCAGGGAACTTCATTTTAATGGAAGACCAGGCGGGAAAGGTCTCGGAGTTAATGGGACCGGTACCGGCATCCTCGATATGGTTGGGTTGGGTAAGCTGACAAGCCATGTAGGCGAGGTTGGCCGTGTGGCAGGCCATGTCGCCCAAGGCACCGGTTCCATAATCCCACCAACCACGCCACTTGAAAGGCGTATATCCCGGATGATAGGGACGCATGGGGGCTGGCCCGATGAAGGAATCCCAGTCGATATGAGCGGGTACGGGAGGCTTGTCCTTGAAGCGCTCGGTGATGCCGGGAGCTTGGGGCCATACCGGACGGTTAGTCCAGACGTGAACGTCCTTTACCTTTCCGAGGCCGCCCTTCTGAACGAATTCGGCTCCTTCGCGCAGACCATTGTCGGCCGTGCCTTGGTTACCCATCTGGGTGCAAACTCCCTTTTCCTTGGCGAGGAGCCTCATTTGGCGAGCTTCCCAGACCGTATGGCTGAGAGGCTTCTGTACGTATACGTTGATGCCAAGCTCCATGGCACGCATGGCTGCAGGGGCATGGTGATGATCGGGAGTACTGACGGTGACTGCGTCGATCCTGCTGCCGTGCTTTTCCAGCATATCCCTGTAGTCGCTATACTTGGTAGCCTTGGGATGCTTGCGAAGAGCAACGTCAAGGCGTCGAGAATCAACGTCGCAGGCGGCCACAACGTCCCCATGGGAAGCCGTATGGTCGAAATCGCTCTTGCCCTTGCCTCCAACTCCAATGCCGGCAACCTGCAGGCGTTCGTTGGCCCCGAAAACATGTCCCGGAAGAAAGGTGAAGGCAAATGCCGAGGAGGCGCCGGCCCCGAGGAAGGCGCGTCGCGAATAATGAGTGGTTTGTACGTAACTCTTGGCCATGGTGTTGGTTGGGTTCTTAGAGGAGTTCAGGTTAAAGGGTTAGAGGCTCATGGTAGGCATCAGGAAAAGAATTCGGCAAGAGAAAAAGAACAGGCTGGGCAAGGAATTTGCCGTGGGCTCAGGAATCCTGATCCCTGCATGCAGAGATGATCTTTTTCGCCTTCTCGGGATGCTTAACCAGATCAAGCTTTGCTTTTCTGGAAAGCTTTTTAATTCTGGATTCCACCTTGAGCGCAAGCCCCCTTTCGCCCACCTCTCGAGAAAAAGCCAAGGTCAACGGCCCCCTGCCTCGAAGGTACTTGGCGCCACGCTTTCCGCCTTGATGTTCCAACATGCGCTTTTCAACGTCCAGGGCAATCCCGGCGTAAAGGCTATCGTCCCTACACTTGACCAAGTAGATCGACCAATTTGCCATGACGGGAAATTCGACGTCATTCCCTGAGCGAGTCAGGAGAGTTTACGTCGTAGGAACCTGTGGACTGATGGGGCGTCATGGGCCAATCGTCCGTGCGGAAGGGATAGGCAGGAATCTCCCGAGCGTTCATCAACCCGCCCGCAGGAAGGTTGGACCAACCGTAACGAACCGCAACGGGCTCCTTCACCTCGTCGCTCCAGACGATTACGGAATAGTCGCTTTTGTTGACTCGGGCCCGAGCGTGCTGAAAGACCCGATCTTTCCCCGAAACGTAAAACCCGACCTCGACGTCCTGATCCAAGAGCAAGCCACGAGCCGTGTCTTTTTCGAAGCGCACGGTAATCTTGCCGTCCTTCGCTTCCATGGACTCGTAAACGGGACCGCGCCACTCGATTGCACGGTTACCGTATCCCTTCAGACCATAGACCTCGGCCAAAGCCCAGCGGGCGGAACGTTCTCCCAAGGGCAACTTTCGCTGGGGATGAATTCCTCCTGAGGTATTTGTATCATAGCTCGTAATCAGACCCGTATTTCCAGTCTTCCTCCAAGTACGAAACTGGATTTCACGAACGATGCTGGCGTGATGGTTCATGTCGTAGGTCATCGATCGCCGATTGCTCCACCCGGCAATCTGGATGATGCCGAAAGGCAACTCGGGATCACCGAAGACTTGGCGCCAATCGGAAATAACGGCGGGAAACGTTCGCGGGTAGGGTTTCCAGCCAACAGTGAAGGAATTGTTCTCCCCCTGATAAAAGAGAATGCCTCGAATCGATGCTCGGGAAACAGGCATAATCATTCCATTCATCATTGCTCCGGGATGGCCCTTGTGGTCAGGGTTGCGGTAGGCATTCATGTTTGGGCGACGGGGTTCTCGAGCACCCTTCGCCTTGGCCTCAATCTTTTTTTTCTCCCAGCTTGCAAGGTCTTTGTCATATCGCTTTTTGGCCCCTTCCTCACGTCCACCGGAAATCCAATCGTTGCGAGCGGTCTCAAACTTCTCCAAATAAGGCTTCATGGCAGGAATAGGCCTGAGCGTGTCCTTCCTCACCCAATGCTGAGCCATGGTGCCGCCCCAGGAAACGTCGATCAAACCCACGGGGACGTTCAGGAACCGGCGCAACCTGCGAGCAAAATAGTAACCTACCGCAGTGCAATTCTCAGCCTGCTCGGGAACACACTTACGCCAGTTGCCCTCGGACCGCTGGGGGCCTTCAACAGGAAAGTCATCCTGTGGTTCATAACGAGCGACCTTGGGAAGACGAATAAAGCGAATCTCGGGATGGTCTACGGAAAGCATTTCAAGATCGGCATCTCGAGTGGAACGCAAGGTCCATTCCATGTTGCTCTGTCCGCCACAGACCCAGACCTCCCCAACAAGCAAATCCTCGAGAACGATCTTTTCGTCTTCACTAACAACAACGAGCTGGCGACCTTCGAAACTCTTTTCAAAGGCAGGCAACTCCACAGACCATACGCCCTTGTCATCAATTACTGAACGGACTTTTTGTTCTGCGAATTGAACTTCAACTTCCTTTCCTTGGGTACCCCATCCCCAGACCGTGACCGGCTTGCCCGTCTGCAAGACCATGTGATCGCCAAACAAATTCGGCAAACGCAATTTGGCGTATGCAAAAGGGCTTACAAAAACGAGTAATAAAACTAAAAACTTCTTCATGGTTTAAGGAATGCAAAAAATGTGGAAGATGCGCGAGGCAAGAAAACGTCGACCTAAACAAAGTTCGAGTACATAAAACTCCAAAAATATAAACCCGCAAAAAACGGAAAGCTATGTCTTGTATCTCAAACCTAAAGCAAAGCGACCAATCATGGCTCGAAACCAAAGACCCCTTGGTGGTCGTGGGAATGTTCGAAAACGGTGAATTGACCTCCTTGGGGCAAGAAATTGATCGAAGCCTGAACGGGGTCATATCCAAGGCAATAGAGTTGGGCGACTTGAACGGCAAAGCCGAAAAATACAGGACCTTCTACCAAGACGAGCGACAGATTCTCGTAATGGGATTGGGAAAAGGAGAAGATTTTGACTCGGAAGCTTTGAGAAGAGCAGGGGGCAGTATTGCCAAGGCCGCCTTGGGGAAAAAAATCGATTCCATTGCTGTGGAATGCATTTGCCCTAACAGCGACTCAAAAGACTGTCAGGCACTGGCTGAAGGCTTGGTCTTGGGAAGTTATCGATTCAACGACTACCGAACCGGAGAACAAGAAGGTCCGAACTTGGAACGGGCAACCATTCTGGGAGGCGACGAGGCAAGTTTGAAAAAAGGAGCAGTGATTGCCCAAGCCGTCTGTTTCGCAAGAGATCTCGGGAACCATCCGGGAAACGTGGCCACTCCGACAAGGCTTGCGGAAGAAGCCCGAAGGATCGGAGAAGTGGGCGAGATGGAAGTGAAGGTGTTTGACCGTGAGGAAATCGTAGAAATGGGAATGGGCGCCTTGGCAGCCGTTGCCCAAGGAAGCGAAGAACCCCCCAAGTTCATCACGCTGGAATACAACGGAGGCAACGAAGATCAAGACCCCATCGCATTGGTTGGAAAAGGTCTTACCTTCGACAGCGGGGGAATATCGATCAAGCCATCGGCAAAAATGGACGAAATGAAATTCGACATGTGTGGTTCCGCCGTGGTTCTAGGAGTCATGCAGGCGGTGGCCGAGCTGAAACCCAACCTAAACGTAATAGGCGTAATACCCTCCACTGAAAACCTTCTCGGAGCAAGGGCATGCAAACCCGGAGACATACTCAAGGCATACAACGGAAAGACCATCGAGGTTCTCAATACGGACGCCGAGGGACGCCTAATCTTGGCTGACGCATTGAGCTACGTCACCCAAAAGCGCAAACTTTCATACGCCTTGGATTTTGCAACCCTGACGGGGGCCGTACTGGTTGCCTTGGGACATCATGCAACCGGAATCATGGGCAACAATGAGGACTTGATCAAAAAAGTTAAGGACTCTTCCAGCGAAACGGGTGAAAAGGTCTGGGAATTTCCTCTCTGGAAGGAATATTGCGAGGAAGTCGAGTCAAAGGTTGCAGACGTCAAGAACCTCGGCAACGAAAGGAATGCAGGAACGATAGCAGGAGGAGCATTTCTAAAGGAATTCGTCGAAAACGAAACACCTTGGGTACACTTCGACATTGCAGGGACTGCTTGGGGTGAAAAGGAAAAGCCTTATGGGCCCAAGTCAGGGGCTACGGGGAACATGATACGACTTGTTCTCGACCTGCTGGAAATCTAATCGTGAGAATGCCACCACTTAACCCGAAAAAAAATTATTCCGAATGAAGCTAATAATGATAGCTTTTTTTGTTCCTTGCCAATTTCTGCAAATGACGAAACACTTCATGAGTAGACTTCAACACACCAAACGCATGAAAATAATAAGCCTAATTAATCGAATCGCAGCAATTTCAACTGCAATCGGCATCTTGTCGTTTTTCTCAGTACAAGTAACTGCCGAGGATCGAAAGGATTCCTCTCGCCATCATCAAGGCAAAGGGCATCACGACGGCCACCATGGGAAACCCGAAGCTCGTCCCGGTGGATCCTCCCATGGAAAAAGCTCTTTCTCCTCCTTGAGGGAACGATGGAGCAAAATGAGTGAAAAGGAGCGTAATGAAGCTCGAGGGCGCATGCGAGAGGCTTGGGAGAAACGCATGCGAGAAGCTAGGGAACGCTATAGCCGAGACGGCAACCGCGATCACGGAAAGTCACATGG
>CAZNWO010000171.1:0-7041 GCA_964576585.1 uncultured Puniceicoccaceae bacterium
GGTTCTGCCGTCACCGAGGTGGGCTTCCTGTTGTCCCGCAGCCTGAGGATCGACCCGAACGATCCAGAGGTCGTCCGTCTGGAGGCGAACTCGACCGAGAACGAGTTCAGCTTGTCGGTTGATCCTCCTGACTTCGGCCGTAGAATCTATTTGCGAGCCTTCGCCCGCAACGCCGCCGGGGAAACCCTAGGCGTGCTCAAGCGAGTAAACCTTCCCGAAGCTCCGGCAACCCCGCAAGCATGGTGGGCCGGGACGGAGGAAGGCGAGGCGGGCTGGCGCATATCACCATGGTTCGGGGCCTTCCTCCCCTACTCCAGCGACTGGATCTACCATGCCGGCCTGGGCTGGGTCTACGCCCTGCCCGACGGTGCCGACGGACTTTGGCTTTGGAAGGAAGACAAGGGCTGGCTCTGGACGAGCCCGGGGGCTTATCCCTATCTCTTCAGCGACAAGGATTCCGAATGGCTCTACTTCCTGAAACGCTCGGGCGGAAGAGCTTGGTTCTACAACAGGGCCAAGGATTCGGTGGAATAGAAGACGCCGTCACTCGCCCTTTTCAAGATCCCGGCGGACGGGACGAATAAGGAAGTCATCGAAACGCGCGTGGGAATCTCGGATGGGCGCCCAATCCTTTCCGCTTCCGCCATGAAAGGTAGAAAAGAGGAACTGATCCACTAGCGCGACCTCGGGCTTCACCTTGCCGCGCAAGCGAAGGTTGCGAAGGTCGAGAACGGGAGACTTGTCCACCCGAACGCGGATGCGCCCATCGGGCTTGCCGGGTGAATTGACTTCCACGACTTGCTCGACGGAATGCCATCTGCCGGGAACGACCTTGACGCCCAGCCCGTAGTGGTCCCCGTACTTGGTTTTCTGGTCCAAGTGGTAAAGGTAGAGAGCCAGCTGTCCTCCCTCGCCCCACATGTAGCGGGCGGACCATCCGTCGCCGGTAGTCCTTTCGCCACCCGTGTTGCCCCTGCCTCCCCCGAGCCCGGGAAGCTTTCCTCCCTTGCGAAAGTCGAAGCCCTTCTCGAAGAAGATTCCGTAGGACAGCCGATAAGCCTTCGCGGGTGCGAGACGTTCGCGGAACTGGCCGCCTCCTTGCCCGGGCCCGAGGGAACCGCGTGGATAAGACATCCGCAGGCTCTTGCCCTTGGGCTCGTCCACGATGGTCGCCCGACGGTGAAACCTGCCGAGCGAGGCGTTCGCCCAGTCCCGACGGAAAACCCGCATCTCGTAGGCGCCCGAGGTATGGGTGTCGAAGTCTACGCTGACCTCAAGGGAGCGAGAGGGTGCCTTGCAGAAAACGGAGACCTCGGGGAAAGGACCGAAAAAAGCAAGGGCAAGGAAAAGGCAGACGCCCGGACGAAACGTCACTTGGCGTTCTTCAATTTCTTGGTCAGGGGTCCGACGATCTCCACGAAGTTGCCGTCGGGATCCTTGAGCATGAGCAGGCAAACGTCCTGCGGAAGTCCCTCGGGAAGGCGCTGGGGGCTTTTCGCATAGGGCTTCAAGCCCGCCTTCTTGGCGCGTTCGAGGACAGCGTCTACGTCGGTCACGAAGATGGTGAGGTAGGAAAAGCCCGTTGCGGTATGGATGAACTTTTGCTTGATGACGCGCGAAGGCTTCTGGCCCTTTACCTGCATGATCTTAAGCTTGGTGGCGGTCTCGTCTTTTCCAAGCACGAGAACATGGATGGTGAGGGGCGCGCCGTCGGTCAGGCCAACGAGCTTGGGGAAGTCGCCCCCGACCTTGAAGCCTTCCACCTCACTGAAGCCGACGACGTCCTTGTAGAAGGCGAGCGACTTGCCGAGGTCGGACACGACCACGCCGAGGTCGATGGTTTGGCTGGCGAAGGGGCCGGCGGGCTTGGCGTCGCCGTCCTTGGAGAAAAGGGCTGCGGGAAGCAACAGGAGTGTGGAGAGGAGGAGGGATTTGCAGGTCATGGTTTGTTTGGATGCTGAGGGTTTGCGTTTGTTAATCCCGAGCCGATGCCGGGACTTGCTGAAAATGAAGTCTACTTGAAGCAATCGATGGTCTTGCGAACGGTGTCGACGAGGCGGTTCACTTCCTCGGGCAGGTTGTAGAAGGCGAAGGATGCCCGGACCGTCGCGGGCACGCCGAGGATTTCCATCAGCGGCTGGCAGCAGTGGTGCCCTGCCCGAACGGCAATGCCTTGGGAGTCGAGAAAGGTCGCGACGTCGGCGGGATGGATGCCCTCGAGGCTAAAGGAAAGGACGGCTGCCTTGTCGGGAGCCGTCCCGTGGATGGTGACGCCGGGAAGAGACTCCAGTCCGGCTTGGGCTTGATCGTGAAGGGATTGCTCGTGAGCCGCGACCGCATCAAGGTCGAGACCACGAAAGTATTCGACGGCGGTGCCCAGGCCAATGGCACCCGCAACGTTTGGAGTGCCCGCCTCAAAGCGCTGCGGAGGCTCGGCGAAGGTGGTCTTCTCGAAGGTGACTTCGTCGATCATGTCACCACCTCCATGATAGGGCGGCATCTCGGCAAGCAGTTCCTTCCTGCCGAACAGAACGCCGATGCCCATCGGCCCGAAAAGCTTGTGGCCCGAGAACGCGAAGAAATCGCAGCCCAGAGCCTTGAGGTCGATGGGACCGTGCGGAGCGCTTTGGGCCCCGTCCACCACGGTGACGACGCCGCGCTTCCTTGCCTCGGAAACGATCTCGGACACGGGGTTGATGGTCCCCAGCGAATTGGAGACGTGCGTCAGGGAGAGAAGCTTGACCGGGTTTTCGTCGAGAAGGCTCCAAAGGGCGTCGAGGTCGATGCATCCCCTGTCGTCGATGGGGGCGACCTTGATCACAGCTCCGGTTCGCTCGGCCACCAATTGCCAGGGAACCACGTTGGCATGGTGCTCCATGGCCGTAAGGAGAACGACGTCTCCCTCGGAGAGGTTCTCGCGAGCGTAGGATTGGGCCACCAGATTGAGTCCCTCGGTCGTTCCGCGAACGAAGACGATCTCCTCCTGATCGACGTTCAGGTGACGGGCAACCAGCTTGCGGGCATCGTGATAGGCGACCTCGGCTTCCTCGGCGAGGGCGTAGATACCTCGGTGGACGTTGGCGTTCGATTCTCGGTAGTAGCTTGCGATGGCGTCGATTACGGCATCGGGTTTCTGGGCGGTGGCGGCGTTGTCGAGATAGGCCAACGGCTTCCCCCGGAAGGACTTTGCCAAGATGGGGAAGTCGCGACGAATCGCCTCAGGTTCAAAGGTGGAGCTCACGGTCTAAAACCAATTATAGTAAACCCATCTAAAATCGCAATGCGGAGGCTGGAGATGTTTTTGGGGCTGCGGAAAGGAATCAAAAGGAGTCTGAAAGCCTACCGGAAGATGATCTTCGCATCGGGGAGGGCTTTTTGCAACATGGCCACGCCGTCGTCCGATACGTCGGTGCTCCAGAGGTAAATCTCGCGCAAGGTTTTAATCGAAGCCAATTTTTGCAGGCCCTTGTCCGTGACCTTGGTCCCGACCAAGTTGATGTACCAGAGGGACTGGAGGCGGGAAATGCCGTCAATGGCGCCATCGCCCACGTTGGTGTTGCGGAGGCTTAGCCAAGTGAGGTTGTAGAAGCTTCGCAGCAAGGCGACACCCCTGTCCGAGACGTTCGTGCGACCAAGGTCCATGTGGGAGACGTTGTTCCGAATGTTGGAGAATTTCTGGATCACGGAATCGTCTATTGATGGCGCGTTGGAGACGAACTCGACTCGCACCAAGGGATGATTCTTCGCTAAGGGCCTGACCAAGGCCCCGGTCTTCTCCGCAGCCTGCAATTGCGGCTTGCCCAATGGTCGAACTCGCTTGGCGATGGGATCAAGCGGAGATGCCTTGCCGTGGGTAGGAAGGGCCACGGGGGCTGCGACAACCGGTGCATTGGGATCGGCAGCGGTTGCGGCAGCCTTGGAAAGCGCTCCCTCCAGGATCCAGCGCTTGATGGCATCGACCTGCTCCGGCGAAAGTGGATCTCCCTTGGGGGGCATGATATCGGTCTCGTCGGATTCCTCAGGATTGACAAGGATGTAAAGGGCACTCTCCGCGGGGTTCTTGGGAACGACCACGGGACCGTCCAACGTACCCTTTGAAATCATCTCGTAGGTGTCGAGACGCAAGCCCGCCTTGGGGTTGATGGTGCGCCCATTCTTGACGTAAGGCTCCCCATGGCAACTGAGGCAACGATCGGCAAATATCGGGCGAAGGTGCTTCTCGTAGTCGACGGGTTGCCCGGGGCGAGGCAGACCACCCCCGCCGGCAACGTCGTTGCCGGCAGAAGGCCGAAGCCCTTCCTCGATCCAGCGCTTGAAGACGTCGATTTGCTCGGGCGTAAGCTTGCCTCCCTTCGGGGGCATGACGTCCGCGTCGTCCTCGTCCAAGGTGATGAGCTCGTAGAGGTAGCTGTCTTCCAGGCTTCCGGGCTTCAGCACGGGACCGTCCAAGGTCCCTTTGACGACGAACTCATAGGTGTCGAGACGAAGACCCGCCTTGGCAGTGATGGTTCGCCCGTTCTTGACGAAGGGCGCGCCATGACAGTCCAGGCACCTCGACTTGAGGATGGGCAAGACGTGCGACTTGAAGTCGATGGGCTCCCCTGCGGCGGGCATGCCGCCTTCCTCCTGAGCAAAGGCTGCGGGATCTTCACCCAAGGGGGCTGCCTTGTGGCTGAAGAATGAACCGGGTCTCAATGGGCTGGGGGCAGGCTGGGGCGTAGGAGCAACGGGAGTCGGGTCGGGTGTATTCGGCTGGGTCGGAGCCGCGGGCGGGGTTTGCCCAGGACCGGGAGCAGGAACATTGGCGGGCGGAACCCCTGCGGGAATGCGCTTCTGCTTGACGGCATCGATGCAGTACTGGCCATCGGCCTGCGAGAGAAGCCTGAATTCGAGCTGGTAGCGCCTCCCGGTCTGATCCTCCAAGAAAATAACCTGCCCTTGGTAGCCGATGAGGCGGGCGACCATCTTGTGGCCCTGCGCAGTGTGAAAAGTTCGAAACGGCTCGGCGCCAAAGAGGGAGACGATCCCGCCAAGGAGACAAGAGCAGACAAGGAAAACGGCGACAAGTTTCGCCATTGGACGGAAAGAAAGCTGCCGAAACGCCTTATGCAAGAACGTCCAGAATGGGCTCTCCCTTGTGAGCGACGGTGAACGGACGTCCCGAAGGCGAGTAGAAAATCTTGCTCAGTGGCAATCCCATTGCATAGGCAATGGTGGCGTTCAAGTCGGGAGGCTTGACGGGATTCTCCGCAACCTCCTTACCGTTTTCATCGCTCTTGCCGTAAGCGGTTCCGCCCTTGATTGCGCCTCCGGCCATGAAGGCAGAGAAAGCCTTCGGCCAGTGGTCTCGACCATTCCGTGGATTGATGTCGGGAGTCCGGCCAAATTCCGAGGTGAGCACGACGAGGGTTTCCTTGAGAAGCCCGCGATGTTCGAGATCGTAAAGAAGAGCGCTGAGGGCTTGGTCCACGTCGGCGCAATTGTCCGATACACGATCGAAATTCTCATCGTGGGTGTCCCAACCGCCACGGGTGACCTCCACGTAACGAACTTGATTCTCGATCAAGCGACGAGCAAGCAAGCAGCCTTGGGCAAAGTTGGAAGTTCCGTAGAACTCGTGCATCGCCTCGGGTTCCTGAGCAATGTCGAAGGCCTTCAGGTCTTCGCTCCGCATGAGCTTGACGGCTTCCTTGTAGAGATCCGAATAAGCCCGAACCTTCTTCTGGTCGAAATTCTGAATGTAGCGATTGTTCATCTTTTCCGCCATGAGGAGACGCCTGCCGAAGCGCTCCTCGTTGAGGTAGGAGGCCATCTTGCTGTTGGCAAGGCCTGCCTTGGGATTGCCGATCGGCAACGGGCCGTATTTGGACTCCAGAAACCCTGCTCCAAGTTCGTTGCTGCCGCCGCCGATCCTTACGTTCTCGGGAATGGTGGCGTTGATCTTGCCGGAGAGCTTGGCAACCCAACTGCCGAAGGTGGGATGCACGATTGTTCCGCGCTTCACATAGCTGGTATGCATCAGGTAGCCTGCCTGCTCGTGAGCTCCTTGGTTTGTGGAGATCGACCTGATTACGGCCGCATTATGCATATGGGAGGCAGTCTTGGAAAAATTCTCCGCCAGGATGACGCCGTCCGCACTGGTCCTTACCGCCTTGGTCGGACCCTGCATCTTCGGGTTGTTGGGCTTGGGGTCCAAGGTGTCCAAGTGGGTCATGCCCCCAGCCATGTTCAGGTAAATGACGTAGCGGGCAGTGGCGGGCCTGACGCCGGGTTCGAGCGCCGCAAGGGGCGTATTCACCCTGTCTCCCAACATTGGGAGCAAACCAACCCCAAGGCATGCCTTGGCAGCTTGGGCCATGAATTTGCGTCGTCCGAATTCGTCGAGCGTATTAAGCTTACTTTTCATAATTTAAGGTCCGTGTGGTTTGCAAATGTGAGGATTGAAATCAGTGGGTTACTTGACAAAAAGAAATTCGTGGCTGTTAACGAGAGTCCAAACCAAGTCGGCGTAGGCCTCGTCTCCGTATTGCTTGACGGCATCCTTGGCGTCCCGTTGCTCGTGAGCGTTCGGCTTACGGTTGAGGATGGAATAGAAGATCGTCGAGACCTTCTTCTCCATGTTTTCCTCCGCCTGAAGGTTCACCATCGCAACGGCTTTCTTGTTGCAAATGATCTTCTTCTCAACGTACCCGTTGAGTAGGTTTAGAATCTGAGTGACGGATGCATCCTTGTGACCGTTCTGGATTTGCTCGCGGTCGGAGCCGCCAAACTCACGCACCAAGTGCCCGATGGGTGCGGGAGAGCCAACCTCGGAGGCACGCACCTCGTTGCGGTTTGCGAAAACGGTACCCTCCCCCATCATCATGTCGTCGTCCTTGTCCTTTGCCTTGGCGGGCTTGGGCTTGCTTGCGGCAGCCTGCTGATCGATGAAGCGGTTCTTGCAACCGTTGCAGCAAAGGGCAACGGCCTTGCCGTCGTTCCCGACGGCGGTGATGGAAGGATCGGCGGCCCGGTTGGGCTTTATCGGGCAGTTGACGTTGT
>CAZNWO010000172.1:0-6915 GCA_964576585.1 uncultured Puniceicoccaceae bacterium
GGTAGTGCAGGTCCAAGTTCGGTCAGCTTGGCAGCCAATCGCCCTTCTCGTTGAGGTCTGCTCGGTTAATCAATATTGTCTCATTCGGGGGTGAACCCTCGTCCAGTACTTCCGACTATTCACAGCTTTTATTTGCGACAAATCGACATCAGCCGAACACCCTACATTGGTTTCGATTCGACAGGCAATTCAATCTTAGAGCCTCAATCTCTGAATCAAGACGAAGCCTCGCGAATCTTATTTCACCAACTTTTGAAATCCGCCTTTGAAAGAAATGGTAAATACAATTTAATTTCGATTCTGTATCTGCGACTCTATATTATACCAAAGGAACCGTGACATGAGAAAACGATGCTTGGGGGCCCTGCTGCTCTCTCTCCTATTAATCGGGGGGAGACTATTGTCGGAGGAGATGATTTTATCTTGGAAGGGATCCGATAAAGTCTCGCGTCCACGGTTGTATCTCACGGTCGAGGATGTGGAACGGATCAAGAAAACCCGCGCGGCCTTCCTGAAAGAGTCCGCGGCAAAGTTCAATCATCATGTTGGCTTGGAGGGGAACGGCATGGACAGGATGGTTGTCGCTGCCCTTTTCGCCGAAAACCCCGCTGCGCAGAAGTCACTTGTAGTCGAAACGATTTCGACCTTGAAGATGGCAATTTCCGGGATTGAGGCGACGCTGAAATGGGGGCATGGTCCTCACAAAGCGGCGCGACGCTTCGGCGAGGCCGTTGGTCTCGCGGATGTGGCTTTGTCTCTAAAGATCCTCACCCCTGAGGATCGGAAAACGATCCTCGGCCTGATAGCCAGGATCGGTTACCTGACAAATGATCCGAATTATTGGGAGGTTGGAAGCAAAAAGGCCGGTTATCTCCCCAACATGACCAGCTCTGCCTATGGCTATCGGGCAACCATCGCCGCTCTTATCCCGTCGCACCCGATGGCAAGGAAGTGGATGGATACGGCCATGAAGGAAATCAGACGGGAACTTGATGAGTGGATGGATTCCGCCGGTGGCATGGTCGAATGCCCCCACTATTCCATGGTTATTTTTGATCAATGGCTCGGGGCCTGTCTCGCTGCCCACAATTCAGGATTGGTGGAAGACGGCTTTCTGTACGACGAGCAACTGCGCAAGGCCATTTTGTGGTTTGCCAATATCAGTACGCCTCGGGATCCACGCAATATGGATTTTGGTCGCTTGCCGACCTTTGGCCATACCTATGCCCATGAACGCACCTGTGCCTTCGGCATCATGGCCCATTTGTGGAAGGACAAGGATCCGAAGTTCGCATCCCAGATGCAGTGGATGCATCTTCAGCAGGGATCCTTTATGAGTCCCGGAATCCTTAGTTACTATCCGGCTCTCAAGGGGTATCGGCCCTATCTGGTTGATCCTGACCTCAAACCGAAAAAACCAGAATGGAAAAGCACCTGCTATCCTGAGACCGGTGTTCTGCTGCGCAATACGGTGGGAGATCGGGAGACGTCCCTGTACATGATAGCCGGCCGCAACCATTCCCATTATTTCAACGATTCCGGCAGCATTGTCATTTGGGGCAAAGGTCGGGAGCTATGCCACGATGATGACTATCAGAAACGCCGGAACAAAGATTCGCGGGCTGCCCACAGCATGATTGACAAGCCGGTCACCTACAATGAGGAACGGGTCATGGCCCTGAAGGAGTTCAAAAGCACCTCGGACTTCGACTACACCAGCGGCGTGCGACGGGGCTGGAAGAGGCAGGTCGGGTTTGTTAAGGACAAGGATCCGATGGCTCCCAATTACTTCATGGTGACGGATACCGTGGATAAGAAATCAGCCCCGACCATCTGGCGGCTCTTTCTTCTCGCCAAGGAAATCGTTTCTCACAAAGGCGGGGTCACGGTCATCGGCAAGGATGACGTGGATATGGACGTCTTTTTTCTCAGACCCGGAAAGGTGGCCCCGAAGATCAAGCTTGATAAGGAGCATATCAGCGTAGCCATCCATGAAGCCGGCAGCTTGTCGGCGATTTTGTATCCCCGGTTGAAGACCGAGAAGCCTCCCAAGGTCATGTCGATTGCAGGCGGCAAGGGGGCCAAGGTGGTCACCTCCGCCGGTGCCGACTACGTCTTTCTCGATCCCGAGCCTTTTTCCTTTGAGCAAGGCGACGTCACGTTCGAGGGCCGGGCAGGCGTGGTCAAGGTGCGGAATGGGAAACAGGTGAAATCGATCCCTGGCGAGTGTGAGGTGAAACCGGATTGGCCGGGGGATCGACAGCTTCGGATGATTCGCTGGCCGGGTCTGCAGTACCCGAGATTTCCGGACTACGATGACCTTCAGCCGAATCCCGGCAACGTACTGGTCTTGAATCAAGAGACTCCGGCGAAGGCAGGTGATTTCAAGGTCGTACCCTCACTGGAGGAGCCCATGGGGACAACGGAAGTAACGGTCAACTGGACGGAGAATGCACTCGACCTCAATTTCATTTGTGAGGATTCGGGTTTGGTCACCGGGGAAAAAGGCCATGATAACATCAAGCTCTGGCGTAATGACTGCATTTATATCTGGTTGGAACCCGAGCACGATCATGGCCTTGACGGTTCAAAGAAGATCATGATTCAGGTTGCGGCCAATGGTTTCTGTCATGACGTGCAGCAGGACGAGAAGGACTACGACGTCAAAGCCATCAAGATCAAAACAACCCGGAGCAAGACCGGTTGGGCCGTCCAGGTCAGCTTGCCGTTCAAAGGGCTTGGGATGAAAGCACCAAAGCCCGGCGACGTATGGGGAATTAATTTCAGCCGTATGGATCAACCCGGAAAGCTGGATATGGATCTCATGCAAAACTCCTCGTGGGTATCGATTGGATACGTCGGCGATCTTTTCAAGACGGGCGATCTTTGGGGACACCTGATTTTTGCCGACAAGGGTGCAACGGATTCGGTCTCCGCTCGAAAGGCGATGGACGCCACACACCGGAAAATCATCGACCGTTACTACAGCAAGGAATATCTGTTAAAGGCGCATTTGGAGTAATGGAGTGTAGTTTCCGCATAAGCGTTGTAAGATGATTGGATGAAAAACCGACATACTCAGCTGCTTGCGGTCTACATCACCATGCTATTACTGATGACATGTGGGTCGGCGGGGAACGCGGCTGATTTCAGACTCACGGAGCACCTGGGGCACACGTGGACCAATGAACGGGTCATGTTTCCACTCTCGTCGGCTCAGGCGGAAAAGGCCCGCAAGAACCTGGCGTTGCTTGGTTCAGGAGGTGCGGAATTCGCGTACCAATTGGTTGTGAGTCCTGATCAAGAAGCTATTCGAGTCTGCTTCCAGGCAAACCTGCAGCCCTTTGAAAGACGAGCCTACTCCTTTTCCAACCAACGAACGGCCGCAAAGTCCGACCTTAAGATTCGCGAGGAGGCTGGCGGAGTAATCGTTGAGAATGAATTCATCGGTTTGAGAGTCCGCAAGGCGTTGAAGGAAGGACAAGGACCGGTCGCGGGTGTCCGGCTACGTAGCGGGAAGTGGACGGGAAGTTCCACACTTTCCGGTTCCGCCAAGGTGAAAGATTACAAAACCGAGATCATTGCGCGGGGGCCAGTGTTTGTTGAACTACTGACGCGAGTGCTCTTTGAAGATGGAGGACAGTGGAGCTTGCGCTTTCGGATTGAAAACGCTGAACCGGTCATCGAGGTCGAGGAGTTTCACGATGCACCAACCGGTGGAACTTTTTCTCTGACACTGGGCGGAAAGGATTTCCGTCCCACTCATGTTTTGAATCGCGACAGCCGTGTGGAATCCGCGCAGGTTCGCTCCGATCCGATCAGCCATTACTTGCTGGAACCGTGGCTGCGGTGGAACAATCCGCGCCACGTCAATTGGATCGCACTGTATTCACAATCTGAAGCCGACATGGTCGTGGTTGGCGCCGTGCGGCCGAGCCTGTGGATGGATCCGAAGTGGAGCGGTCAGGCGAAGCAGGTGGGAGCGAATGTAAAAACAGCCGTTCGGGATGGCTTGATGACCGTAGCCATGCCCGTTGAGGGAGGACGACGGGCGTGGTTGTTGGGTGCGTTGGACAAGACGGACAGCGTCGCAATCCTGAAGCAAAAGAATCGACGAGTGGCGGCTCCGCCTCAGAAGCTCATTATCAAACACGGCGATTTCCCGCTGGATAAGGTTAAGGATTTTGTCCTCGACTGGAAGGGCGACGAACACAATCACCCGCTGCTGCACGTACGCAAACAAGACGTTCCGGAACTCAGGAAACAATTGAAATCCAACCCTGCGGAGATTCGTCGTTGGGTGTCTCAGCAACCAGTCAATAAGTATCTGCTCGAAGGTCCCGTCCGCGAGTTCCTGGCGTCTGGCGATCCGCAACTCGGGAAGCGGATGGCGGAGAAAGCGGAAGAGTACCTGCAAACCTGCGTAGACTGGTATCTGAAGCAGGACTACCTGCACTGCCCCGGCACGGCACCGCACATGCAGAGCCTCATCGTGTCGGTGCTCAACCTCATCGACCCCGTGCTCAGCACCGAGGCGTTTACGCTAGAGGCTCGCAAACGAGTGCTCGCCAGGCTGGCTTTTCTCGGCTACGTCGTCAGCAGTCCGGACTACTGGTCTCCGGAGCGCGGTTACACCGGGTTCGCCAATATGACATCGATGGTCGCCTTGTACCGCACGGGCCTCGGCTGCATGTTGCCCTCGCACCCACAGGCAAAGATCTGGGCGAAGCGGGGGCTCGACCAGTTTCACTGGCAACTCTACGCGTGGTCGGACAAGGACGGCGGCTGGCTGGAGGCTCCGCACTACGCTATGGTCAGCCTCGACCACATGATCGCGGGTTTCTCGATGGCGGCGAACGCGGGCTATGACGACTACGCGTTCGATCCCCGACTGCGAAAGGTGTTTGAGTGGTTTGCAGCGATCTTCACGCCCCGCGACAGCCGCACCGGCGGTTTCCGTCATCTGCCGCCAATCGGCAACACTTACCACGGCGAGCCCAGCGGCATTTGCGGTGTGGCGGCATCAATCTGGAAAGACCGCGATCCTGAATTCGCCGCGCGGATGTTGTGGATGCACGAGCAGGGTGGATCGTTCGGTAACCTTGGCATCGGCTGGAACTTTCCATCGATGCTCGGTTACCGGTGGATGATGAGCCAGACCGGCATCACTCCGAAGCCAGCCGGACTCGGGAGTCAGCAGTTCCGCAAAACAGGCGTGGTACTGCGCAACAGCATGGGGTCGGATCGCGAAACATACCTGCACATGATCGCCGGTTCGAACCACGATCACTACGACGCCGATTCGGGCAGCATCATTTTGTACGGCAAAGGACGAATCCTGTCCGACGACTGGGGCTACATCGGACGACATCCCGACAAGTGGCACAACATGCTGACTTCGTCGGCAGCCAGTGGCTATGCCAACATGCAGATCGACGCCTTTGCTCCGGGGCCGGCGTTGGACTACGTCGGGGGACGGAAAGGCGCGTGGCAACGCCAGATTGCCTTCAGCAAAGACAGCGATCCTCTCGGCCCGAATTTCTTCGTTATTCGCGACACGCACAACGCCGACACACCCGCCACCTGGCGACTGTGGCTGATGCCGATTCCCCGGCCAGAAACCGCCACCTCCGTGCCGAAATCACCGCATGCGGCGAAGAAGAAAGGCGATCTTGTAACCGAACTGCTTGGCTCGGCGAAGAAGAACGCAACCACGAAACCCGGACTTGTGCTGCATGACCGCGGGGCCACGCTTGTCGGCAGTGAAGACGTGGATCTGGACATCTTTATTCACGAGCCGAAAAAACTGAGGTTGAAGACGGAGACCGCAACGCTGCGAGTTTCAACCGGCTACCGCTCCGGCAAAGAGGGACCGCTGCTAAACACGCAGACGGCGCTTATCGGCACGCTTCCCGGCAAGGGGGTGGTGACGACCCTGCTTTATCCGCGACTCAAAACCGAGCGACTGCCGAAGGTCACGTGGCACGCCGACGGGCGCATCGCGCAGGTCGTCTCAAGTGTCGGAACGGATTACGTGTTCGTGGAGCAAAAAGAACAGGTTGCTTTCGACGGCAAGTCGCTACGTCCGCTTAGTCGCATCTCAAGGGAAGGTGATCTCGTGACCCGCAAGCCTGCGGACGTGGATTTCCCTTCGGTGACGGTGAATCACAGTCAGGGCTCAGCCAAATCCGCCGATGTGACATATCCGCCGCAAGTCATCGACCTGCACCCAGGCCCGAAGATTCCGGCATCCGTCGTGTGGCGAAGCCCGTCAACGACAACAGTGGTTGTGAAACTTAAACTCCAGGACGGAAACTCCGGCGGCGGCGACGGCGTGCAATACGAATTGCGAAGCGGATCGAAAACGCTTCTGCGCGGGCAACTGGCCAATGGCGGTAAAGAGGCTGTGCATACAACCGAACCCATCAACGTCAAGAAAGGCTCGCTACTGCGACTGGTCATCTCCCCCGGCAAAGGAGACCCGGCGAAAAGCCAGGGCGCTCATTGGTGGGACAGCACTTTCACGGAGATGTCAGTGCGAGCGAAAGACGGTACAACCTGGCATCTGCGAGACGCCCTGCTCACGGGCAAACTGGGTACCAACCCCGTCACCGATCCGTCAGCTGTAAATTGGTGGGTCTGTGAAGGTGACGCCGTGAACTTCGACCCGCATTCCATCGAACCAGCGAGGCCGGCATTCACTGTGGAAGCTGGTAAGATCACTTTCCGCGGCCACTTGGGCGCAATCCAAATCCGCCCGCGTCAAGTGACCCTGACCCTCGGCACCCTCGGTGAAATCGGATACGGCAACGAGAAGTTGACTGAACCGGGACAAAAAATATTACGCAGGTAACTCATGAGATGGACCCTCACGCTCTTCATCATATTTCCGCTTCTTCTCCCTCTCGCGCTGCA
>CAZNWO010000173.1:0-6704 GCA_964576585.1 uncultured Puniceicoccaceae bacterium
GCGAGGAGTCGACCTCGCCAAAGGGAATGTAGCGGGCGCAGAACTCGCGGTCCGGATTGCCCGCCGGCCAACGGTCGGGCTTGTGATTGAGAATGTACATATAATCCTTCGTACGGATTGCCCGGCAGGGATAGCCCTTGCCACCCTTGCGGCACCCGTCGTGGCGCTCCATGGCAATAAAGGCGGCGGTTCGCTTGGCCTCCGGCTTGTCCCTCAGTACATCCTGCAAGCTAGTGGCGGTCATCATGCCGGGAACCTTCAATCCTGCCGCTTCCAGAAAGGTGGGGGCAAGAGCGCTTAGGTTCACGGGCCCGGGAAAGACGCGACTAGGGTTGTTGATCCCCTTGGGCCAACGGATGGCCAAGGGGACTCGTGATCCTTGGTCATGGAGGCTTGCCTTGGCCCGGGGAAAAGGCATGCCATGGTCACTCGTGACAACGACGATGGTGTTTTCCAATTGACCGGCTTTTTCCAAGGAGTTCAAGGCCCGGGCAACCATCTTGTCGAAATGCTCGATCTCCACGTAGTAGTCGAGGATGTCGCTCCTCACCACGGGATGGTCGGGAAAGATTTTTGGAACGATCACCTTGGCAGGATCCTTGCCCGTCCGCTTGCCCGCGCCGAGCTCGTAACCCCGGTGCGGTTCACTCGTGCCCAACCAAAAGCAAAATGGCTGATCCTTCTTCACCTGGGCGAGAAAGTCATCGAAGTTGGCCGCGTAATCCGTGTTCCTCATAGCCCTGAAAGGGGGCTTCAACCTGCGCTTGTCAAACTGCGCTCCCGCGGGATTGGAGTCACGGCCTCCCGCCTGCAGGCGCCCCGGGCTCCAACCCTTCCCGGTAAAACCCACGGAATAACCCGCCTTGGACAGGACCTCGGTGTAGGTGATGAACTTCTTTGGCAAGGTACTGTGGATGTTGCCCGCCTCTTCCAACCGCCAAATGTGCTGCCCGGTGAGGATGGCGCTTCGCGACGGCCCGCAGGTTGGGGCGTCACAAAAGGCATGAGTGAAGCGAATCCCCTCGCGAGCCACGCGATCGAAGGCGGGCGTCTTCACTACGGAATCACCATTGGCTCCCGTGTGGGCATAGCTTTGGTCGTCCGATATGCAAAAAAGGATGTTTGGTCCTTGGGCGGTAGATAAATAAGCAAAAAAGACGAAATTCAGGAAAGAAGAGAAAATTTTCATAAAATCATCAAGCTAAGGAAGGACACGGGAGTTAATTGCCCGTTGAGCGAGATTTCCATTAACATCAATTACGTTCATAATATAAATGAGAGGTTGATCTCCGAGAAGAGGTCTGGGGCATTTGAACCGAACAGATTCATTAAAAACCTTCTTGCCCTCTAGATTCACCTCACCGACCAAAGCATCGATTTGTCCCCCACCCCGCTGCAAAACGATTAAGGAGCTCAAGCCCGAGGAATCCTTAATCTTTATTGAAAACTCAAACGACTTGGTTCCTGACTTGAGTGAGAGTGAATCAGAAGGTGCAAATCTAATTATTGAAGGAGGCTTGTTGTCTTTTTCGTCAAAAGAAGAACTTAAAAAACGAGTAGCGGCAGCCATTCGAGCATGAGCAGGCGAAAAGCGAACCGGGCGCAACAGCACTGCCTCGGGGTGGAACAATTTACCTAAAGAATCATAGCCTCTCATCATAACGTTACGAGGGTCTCGAGTATCGTGAAGCATCCCGAAAATATGACCTAATTCGTGAATCAGGACACCATTGCTGGTTTGAGCCTCCAAGGAAGATGAATTATTCTCCGAAACAGAATCTCCTGAAAGCAATTCAATATGACTTTCAATAGAGTTCCCGGAAATCTCGTCACGAAAAACTTGAGCTGAAACACAGGCCAAACCAGAGAAAACTTGAGGCAAAGGCCTCGCCTCGGCCACTGCCCCAGCTTCGGAAAAAACCAGTAGGGCTCGGTTGCGTGAGAAACCCGTCGCCTCCCATATCTCCTGTTGCTGAGTGTTCAACAGACGAGCGACGTCAAAAGGATTCCCAGTGTAAAAAACAGCAGGATTGCGAGCTTTGACATGATGAACCTTAAGCCTTCCCAATTCGTCGAACTCAAAATCCAGACCCGAGGTTCGGAGACCGTGCGCCTTCATCTCGCGCATGTAAAAATCAGAGACCACCCTCATTAGGACTTCGCACTTTCGAAGATAATTGGCTTTTGTTTCGCAATCGGAAGGCACGAAATAAATCAACCTGACCTTATAATCTTTCTTAAGATTCTGAAGAGGTGGCGGGATAATCCATTTGCTTGAAACTTCCTGAGCTCTGCCATCTTCAAGGGACTTGTTTTCATTAAACGAATAAGCAACTTGAGGAATTGAAATAAAAATCCAAAACCGCAGAAAAGCATTCATATCTACTAAATCTCTAGGCAGCTAATCTGTACTCCCAGTCAAGTCGGGAGGAACAACTGCTCGAGCCGAACGATCGCCAACGACAAAGAATCCTAGAGCGTGAGCTGATGCTGAATCTGCCTCGGCAATCATCCATACGGCTCCAGGTCGCGTTCGTTGACGATAAAATTTTCCAGATTCAATAACTGCATAGGGTTTGCGACCTCCCTTGCGATCCATCCAGAACAGCTGAACCTTGTCCTTGCTCCGGTTGACGAAAATAACGTCGAACGCTCCGCCATCAGGCTTCGAAGGAGGAGCTTTGGAACCCTTTCCTAGAGGTTTCCACGCGAGTGCGGGCAATGAACTGATTTTGGGCTCGATCGGCTTGGCAAAGACTTTGGGGCCAAGCGAACGCAAACGCTTCAAGGTTTCTCGGTGCTGCTCACGTAAAGCAAGGTTGTTCCATTCGTGAGGATCGTTCGCGATATCGTAGAGCTCTTCTTCCTCATTACTGTAATGAATGTATCGCCAACGTTCGGTGCTCATACCATAACTAGCGGGAACATGAAGGTGAGTGAGGGCGACGTGCGGCCAATCAGCCTTGGGATTTGCCAGCAGAGGGACAAGACTGGGCCCGTCATGGACTCTACGCGGCGGCAATCCACATAATTCGAGAAATGTCGGAGCGAGACTACGAAGGTTAACCGGCTTGGAACAGGAAGCCTTTCGAGTGCCGCTTAAAAGTCCGGGAGCATCCTTTGGCACTCGAAGAATTAGAGGAACGCGTGAACAAACCCGCCACATCGTGAACTTCTGCCAGTGTTCCTTTTCCCCCAAGTGCCAACCATGATCCGACCACAAAGCTACGATAGTATTGTCGGCATGAGGCCCATTCTCAAGTGCATTCAGCACTCGCCCCAACATGGCATCGGCAAAGTAGATCGAGGCAAGATAGCCTTGAATACCCCGCTTCCATTGATTGTGAGCCTGTATATGAGTGAAATATCGATTTCGAGCCAAGCTTTTGGCTGTAGTGGGCAAGTCTTCGAGATCGTCCTTGCGGTAACCCGGCGGCAACTGGATCTCGTCAATTGGAAAGGCATCGAAATACTTTTTCGGTACAAACCACGGCTCATGAGGACGATATATTCCGCAGGCTAAGAAGAAAGGCTTGTCCTGTTTCTTGGACAAGTGTCCGCTCACCCATTGAGCGACGGAATAATCTCCACCGTATTCCTCGTCAGTTGCGTCGATTGCTCCCCAATCAGTCTCATAGTATTGCCAAGGTCCTCCGCGAGGCAGACTTACAGGACGTTTTGGCGGACCCATGGTATCCGGAAAAGGATTCTCCGACTCCTTGGTCGGGAAGTACTCGTCCCAAGACTGAGCGTCAATGAAGTAGTGCAGCATCTTACCCGAACCAGCCGACCAGTAGCCCGCCTTGGAAAAAGTCTTGGGCAAAAGCTCAACGTCGGGCATGACCTCTCGCATTTTCTGGTTGTTGCGATAAAGCCCAGACCGGTGCGGCGAAATGCCCGTGAAAACAGCAGTTCTAGATGGGTTGCAAGCGGGGGCATCGCAATGAGCATTGGTAAAAAGAACTCCGGAGGCCGCCAGTCTATCGAGATTGGGAGTCTTTGCCTGCGGATGACCCGCCAGGCAACCGACCCAGTCGTTCAAATCATCGATCGCAATGAATAAGACATTGGGGCGGCCCGAGGCTTTGGAAACTACGGGAGACAGAAAATTCCAAAAAACGAGAGGCACTCCCAAGAAGGTTGAACAAAGGAAACGCCGTAAGGGAAGCATGCGAAATCGGAAAATGTGAGACTGATCAGGATCAGTGAAGATTGGCATATTGAAGCTCAGCCAACTTCCCGCAAATACCAACATGGAATTAGAGAAAAGAGGCTTCCTTTTTATCAAAGAGAAGACAAAACTGATCAACATCAAAAAAACAAAAAGAAAATCCTTAAGATAAACATACACTTTCGGTGGCTCCTTGGGCTTTACTCCATTGCTTAACTAAATTGCAAAGGACTATCCAAGGCGTTTTCAAAAAGTGAAAGCCAACGCCAAGGATGATCAATACAAATAACACCAAGTCTTTACCTCTATCCACTCCAACGAAAAAAGTAATGAACAATATAAAACTCATGTTCACCCGTATTTCACTTGCGGTGTTAATGGCTTTGCCGGTTGCCGGGTGGGCCAAGACTAAGGTCGTCCTCATAGCGGGACGAGACAGTCACGGAACCAATGCCCACAACTGGGGCGACGGAGTCGATCTTTTGTCGGATGCGCTTACCAAGGAATCCGGACTCGCTATCGAGACCGCTATTCACAAGGGAGGATGGCCAAAGGATGCCTCGATCTTCAACAATGCAGCCACCGTGGTGATTCTTTCCGATGGAGGCGGTCGCCACCCGATCAACAAAGCCCTGAAGGAATTCGATGCCCTCGCCGAAAAAGGAGTCGGGCTGGTCTGCGTCCACTACGCGGTGGAAGTGCCGAAGGGCAATCCAGGCAATATGTTGATGAAATGGATCGGTGGTTACTTCGAGATCTTTTGGTCGGTGAACCCTCACTGGACGGCGGAATTCAAGACAATAGGCAAGCATCCCGTGGGCAACGGAGTGAAACCCTTCACCCTCAGGGACGAATGGTATTACCACATGCGTTTCCGCGAGAACATGAAGGGCGTTACCCCCATACTCAGCGCCCTCCCTCCAGTGGATACGCTGAAGCGCGGCGACGGTCCACACAGCAACAACCCCCATGTCAAAGCCTCGGTGCTCAAACGCAAGGAGAAGCAGCATGTAGCATGGGCTTCAGAACGAGCCAACGGGCAACGCGGCTTCGGCATAACGGGTGCTCACCATCACAAGTCATGGGACCAAGACGACTTCCGCACCTGCGTGCTGAACGCCATCGTCTGGACCGCGAAGCTGGAGGTTCCGAAAGGGGGTGTGAAATCTCTCCCTAATCCCACAACGCGCCTTAGCGGCAAGCCAAAGCCTACCCCGAAGAGCAAGCTGGCCCCAGCCAAGGATGCCCTTTTTGCGAGCAAGTTGATTACCACCCAAACACCAGGTCACTCAGTGGAAGTCAGCGCCAAGATCAAGGGATCCAAGGAATTGTTTCTGGTCATCGCCGACGGCGATGGCTCGATATCCTGCGACTGGGCGAACTGGGCGGAACCTCGCTTGATAGACGCGCAGGGCAAGGAAACCAAATTGACCGACCTCAAATGGAAATCAGCCAGCACCGGTTGGGGAAGTGTCGGGCTGAACAAGAATATCAAAGGCAGCCCGCTCAAGATTGACGGCAAGGCAGTGGCCTACGGCATCGGAGTTCATGCCAACAGCGTGATCCACTACATCCTGCCCAAGAGACACAAATACGTAAAGTTTCTGGCCCGCGGCGGACTCGACAAAGGAGGAAGCGACCAACAGGGAGGATCCGCCACCAGCGTACAGTTCCTCGTATTCGACAAGCCCCCGAATTTTCTAAGCATTGCTCGGGCGGCACCCAAGGCTCCGCCCAGCGGGGCCATCGATCATTACCCACCAGAGGAATTGGTCATGCCCGTGGAGGGACTGGAGGTCACGCTTTGGGCAAAGTCTCCCCTCTTCTATAATCCGACCAATATGGACATCGACCACAAAGGGCGCATCTGGGTGGCCGAAGGCCGCAACTATCGAGGTGCGAGAAGGGCACCCGATGGCGACCGCATCGTGGTCATCGAGGACAAGGACGGCAATGGCACCGCCGACAGTTCGCACGTATTCGTACAGGAAACCAGCTTCATCTCTCCGTTGGGAATCGCAGTAGTGGACAATCGTATCATCGTATCCCAGCCGCCCGACCTAATCGTCTACACTGACGTCAACCGCAACACGGTGTTCGACGAGGGTATAGACAAGCGCGAGGTGTTGCTCACTGGTTTCGACGGTAAGAACCACGACCACAGCCTGCACTCGGTCACGGTGGGTCCCAATGGTCAGTATTACTTCAACCACGGCAACAAGGGATCGAAAGTCACCGACAAGGACGGGTGGCAACTGAATGCAGGTAGTTTCTATTCCTCCAGAAACATCTCGGGAAAGCCCAGCAGCGATGGACAGGTCTACCTCGGCGGAGTGGCCCTGCGCGTCAACCCGGACGGCACCGGATTGCGCCCAATTGGCCACAATTTCCGCAATTCCTACGAACAGGCCGTCAGTTCCTTCGGAGATGTTTTCCAAAACGACAACGACGACCCGCCTGCCAGTCGCACAGCCTGGCTGATGGAATACGGCAACATGGGATTCACCTCCCGCAACGGCCTCCGCAACTGGCG
>CAZNWO010000174.1:0-6397 GCA_964576585.1 uncultured Puniceicoccaceae bacterium
ACCTCCTTTCGCCGGAGGACGGAAAACCGATCCTGACCTTCGACCTGCCGCCCGCGATTCCACACCAAAAAAACCAACTCTGCCGGGGGAAGTTCCTCGTCACGGGAAACAACCGCAAGGAAACCGAGTTTCATCTGGTCGATCCGGAAACCGCCGAGATCACCAAGACGTTCGCCTTCGGGAAACCCGACCGTTATTTCGGCTGGAACGGCAAGGAGTACGCCGAACAAGACTTCGTGCCGGAATACGTCGACAAGATTCTGCGTGGGAAAGGCCAGCCCACGCCGTCCACCGTGCACGCATTCAATGACCGCATCTACTTCTGGCGCTACGACAGCGGAGACATTGGCTGCATCGACGTCAAAACCGGCAAGTCCACCTTGGTCGAGGCTCCGATCCAAGTATTGGCCGACAAGGTCGTCTGGAACAAAGTCGACTTTCAGTTCACCAGGGGAATCCGCAACTCCCGCGACTTCGGCGTGAACAAGCGGGTTGGCTCGGTGCGCGGCATACAACGCGGCGGGTTCGGCCACACCAACCCGGCCTGGCCGATTCGCCATGGGGACAAGCTCTACTGGCAGGGCGGTGCCGGCGTGCTCTACGTCATCGACTTGACCAAGCCGTTTTCTCCGAAGGCCTTGAGTTGGCTGGGAACGGATCCCGTAGGCGCTTCATGGACCTTCGGCGAGCCCGCCATCGACGAGACGGGCATCTACGTGCGCTCCCAAAGGGACTTGGTACGAATCGTTCCTTAGGCAAGGCCACTCCGCTGATGCATCTTCACTCAATCATGAAACTGTTCTTTCTTTCCGTTCTCGTCCATATCCTGCCTAGGACATTTCTTTCTGCGGAAGACGTCGACTTGGACACGCTGGAGAAGTTGCAAACGCCTAAGATGGATTGGAATCTCCCATCCGCATCAAATGATTTGAAAAACTGGAGCGTTATTCAGCTACTAGGTATGGTTTCGGCTCACCATGAAGGCTGATCTTTTATTGTTCCTGGTTTTCCTGTCGGCGTGCACGCCGAACTCGGCAAAGCCGTTGCCGGACGTAATCGAGTTCAACCGCGACGTCCGACCAATCTTCGCGGACCTCTGCTTCTCCTGCCACGGGCCGGACAAGAACCAACGGAAGGCGGAATTGCGATTGGATCGCGAGGCGAGTGTGTTTCGTAATCGCAAGGAGGTGCGACCGGTGGTGAAGGGCGACTTGGCGAAGAGTGAACTTTTCGCACGCATCACTTCCAATGATCCTGATGAAAAAATGCCACCGCCCGATTCGCAACGGAAACTTTCGGATCGGCAAATCGCTCTGATCAAAAAGTGGATTGAGGAGGGAGCAAATTGGCAGGGGCATTGGTCGTTCATCCCGCCTGAGGTTCAGACGACACCGGATGTCAAAAATAATAAATGGCCGCGGAATGGCATCGACAACTTCGTGCAAGCCCGACTGGAGAGCGAGGGCTTGAAGCCGTCACCCGAGGCGGAAAGGGCCACCTTGCTGCGGCGCGTCTCGCTCGACCTCACCGGCCTCCCACCAACACCGTCGGAGATTGCGGCTTTTCAAGAAGACAACGCTCCCCGAGCATACGAAAAGGCAGTCGACCGGCTGCTGACATCGGTCCGTTATGGTGAGCGAATGGCCTTTCGCTGGCTAGACGCGGCCCGCTACTCGGACACGAGCGGATATCAAACCGACGGCCCGCGCACGATGTGGCGCTGGCGCGACTGGGTCATCGAGGCGTTCAACGACAACATGCCCTACGACCGGTTCACCATCGAGCAGCTCGCGGGCGACTTGTTGCCGAGCCCCACGCTCGAGCAGCGCATCGCCACGGGCTTCAATCGCAACCATCGCGGCAATGCGGAGGGCGGCAGCATCCCGGAGGAATTCCAGGTGGAGTACGTGGTGGATCGCGTGGATACGACCGCGACGGTTTGGATGGGCCTCACGCTGGGCTGCGCGCGCTGTCACGAACACAAGTACGATCCGTTTACGCAAAAGGAATTTTATCAACTCTACGCCTTTTTCAACAACATCCCGGAAAGCGGACGCGCGCTGAAGTACGCCAACTCGCCGCCGTTCCTCAAGTCGCCCACACGCTCGCAACAGGCGGAGTTGGCAAAACTGAATGCGCAGGTGGCCGATGCGGAACGTGTGCTAGAGAAATTGCAGACGGAGATTAAGCAGGAACGGGAAATTTGGGAGAAGAGCCTCCTGTCCCGAAAAGCCGCGGGCTGGGCGCCGGTCGAGGGATTGGTGGCGCATTTCACCCTGGACGGCGTCCTGTCGAACGAAGTGAACAAGGGAAAGGGCGGCGAGATGGAGGACGGAGCGGCGACGTTTGCCGCCGGACGGGTGGGCCAGGCGGCGATGTTCGACGGCAAGCGATTCATTGACGCGAACAGCACCACGGCGACGTCCGCGAACTTCGGCTACTTCGACCGATTCACGCTCAGCGCATGGGTGTGGCCCGAATCGGACGGTGCGATTCTCACGCGCACAAAGGACGAGAGCAAGGAAACCGGATGGGGCATTTGGCTGGTGGACGGCAAGGTGCAGGTGAATCTCGTGAAGCGCTGGCTCGATGATTCGCTTCGCTTGGAGACGACCGCGAAACTGAAGTCCGGGCAGTGGCATCACGTCGCGGTGACTTACGACGGGAACCCGATCCCCGAGGGCGTGCGGGTGTTTGTCAACGGCGACTCGCAAAATCTTCGCGTGAACCTGGATATGTTGAATCAGGATTTCATGGCAAGGAATGAACCGCTGCGCATTGGCGCGGGCGGCGGACCGGCGCCACGTTTCAAGGGGCTCATCGACGAGGCGCGGGTATACGACCGGGCGCTGCGGCCCGAGGAAGCCATCGCGCTGGCCGCGCCGGACAGCTTGAGCGAATTGGCGGCGTTGAAAGAACCCACTGCGGCGCAGAAGGCCTCGTTGCGCCTTGCGTTCCGCGAACAGCATGCACCGCCCAAAATCCGCAAGGCTTTCGCGCGCGTCCTTGCGCTGAGGCATAGCCGCGAGGAGATGATTGAAGATTTTCCGACAACGATGGTGATGCAGGAAATGGCCAAGCCGCGCCGGACGCGCCTGCTCATCCGAGGCGCATATGATCGACCCGGCGAAGAAGTCTCGGCCGACACGCCGGCCGCCCTTCCGCAGTTGCCGAAGGGCGCTCCGCGCAACCGGCTTGGTTTCGCCCGTTGGCTGATGGACCCCAAGCATCCATTGACGGCCCGCGTCACGGTGAATCGGTTCTGGCAGATGTATTTTGGCCGCGGCATCGTGAAAACGGTGGAGGACTTTGGCTCGCAGGGGGCGTGGCCGAGCCACCCGCAACTGCTTGACTGGCTGGCGTTTGAATTCGTGCGCAGTGGCTGGGACGTGAAGGCGTTGCAGAAACTGATCGTGACGAGCGCGACCTATCGGCAGTCCAGCCGTCGAGAGCAAAACGCGGAGGATCCCGAAAACGTCCTACTTTCCCGGGGACCGAGGCTGCGGCTTTCGGCGGATATGATTCGTGACCAAGCGTTGTTTTTAAGCGGGCTTTTGAAGAAACAGATCGGCGGCCCGTCGGTGAAGCCTTATCAGCCTGATGGGTTATGGAAGGAAATTGCATCCGAGACAAAATACGAGCAGGCAAAAGGCGAGGATCTTTATCGCCGCAGCCTGTATACGTTTTGGAAGCGCACGGTCACCCCGCCATTGATGGCCACTTTCGATGCCAGCCCGCGCGAAACCTGCATAGTCCGAGAGACGCGGACGAGCACGCCCCTGCAAGCGCTGGCGCTGATGAACGACGTGACCTTCGCGGAGGCGGCGCGTGTGTTCGCGCAACGGATGCTGGTCGAGGGCGGCAGAACCGACAAACGACGGATTCGTTTTGCGTTTCAACACGCAACCGGGCGCAAGCCGAGCCCCGTCGAACTGAAAATTCTGACCAGCGGATTGGCGCGGCATTTGGATTTTTACCGCCTGGACGCCAAGGCCGCGAAGGCGTTGGTCGGCGTTGGGGAATCGCCCGTGTTGCATGGAGTCGACTCCGCGGAACTGGCGGCCTACACTGTGGTGGCGGGGTTGATCCTGAATTTGGATGAAGTCATAACGAAACAATGAATCCGCTGACCGAAAGTCGACTAAACACCAATCGCCGTTATTTCTTTGGCCGCATGGGACTTGGCCTGGCGGCGCTGTCGTCGCTTTGGAATCGGGATGCGGCGGGGGCTTTGCAGGGACTGCCGCATTTTGCGGCGAAGGCCAAGCGGGTGATCTACCTGTTCCAGTCAGGAGCTCCCTCCCAGATGGATTTGTTCGACCCGAAACCGGCGTTGGCGAACAAGCGCGGGCAGAATTTGCCGGACTCGATTCGCAAGGGCCAGCGCTTGACGGGCATGACGGCGACACAGGAGGAATTCCCCCTGGCGCCGACCATTTATAAGTTCAACAAACACGGCCAGTCGGGCATGGAGCTGAGCGAATTGCTTCCGCACACGGGCAAGATTGCCGACGAGATTTGCCTCATCCGCACGATCCACACCCAGGCGATCAACCACGACCCCGCCATCACGTTTTTCCAGACCGGCGCCCAACTCGCGGGGCGGCCCAGCATTGGGTCTTGGCTAAGCTACGGGCTGGGCAGCCTGAATGAGAATTTGCCGACCTTCGTGGCGCTGGTGTCGGGAAGTGGCGGCCAACCGCTTTACGACCGCCTGTGGGGCAACGGGTTCTTGCCCTCGAAATATCAGGGCGTGAAATTTCGATCTGTGGGCGACCCGGTTTTGTTTTTGTCCAATCCAGACGGGATCGATGCCGGGACGCGGCGGAGGATGCTCGATGACCTCGGCAAGCTCAACCAGTTGAACCTGGGGAAATTCGGCGATCCGGAAATCGCCACGCGCATCGCCCAGTACGAGATGGCGTATCGCATGCAGACGAGCGTGCCGGAACTGCTGGACATCTCGAAGGAACCCGAGAAGGTGACCAAGGCGTACGGGCCGGACGTGAAGAAGCGAGGGACGTTCGCGGCGAACTGCCTGCTGGCCAGACGGTTGTGCGAGCGAGGGGTGCGCTTCGTGCAGCTGTTTCATCGTGGATGGGATCATCATCTGAGGCTGCCCACCGAATTGCCGAAGCTCACCAAGGCCACCGATCAACCGACGGCCGCGTTGTTGAACGACCTCAGGACGCGCGGACTCCTGGAGGACACCCTGGTGGTCTGGGGCGGCGAGTTCGGACGCACGGTTTATTGCCAAGGCAAGCTGACGACGACCGACTACGGGCGCGACCATCATCCCCGCTGCTTTTCCATATGGCTCGCCGGCGCGGGCATCAAACGCGGCGTGACCATCGGCGAAACGGATGATTTCTCCTACAACGTCGCCAAGGACCCCGTCCACGTCCACGACCTGCACGCGACCATGCTCCACTGCCTCGGCATCGATCACAAGCGCCTGACCTTTCAGTACCAGGGTCGGCATCATCGGCTGACCGACGTACACGGAAAACTGGTCAAGAAGATGTTGGCATAGATCATGTCCCGACCCGAGCCGAATGCCCCGCATCTTCGCGACTGCCTTCGCATCGACCGCAGGCCTCACGCAGTCACGAACCTCCCGAACGACTTGGCATGAACACAGAACCAAAGAACCAAACGAAAATGAAAACAAGACTTACCCGCATTCTTGGATTGCTGCTGCTGGGATCAACCGCAGCTCCCGCGGCCGAAGAACCGCTGTCCATTCACTTCATCTCAGGATCGAAGGAGTACAAGTCCCAACCCTCGCTGCAGGCTTTCAAAAAGGAACTGGAAAGTCGCTACCGGGTGTCAATCACGGCGTCATGGGTCAGGGACCGGGCCGAGGATCTGCCCGGCGTCGAGCACGTCGCGCAGGCCGACCTGCTGCTAATCTTCGCCCGACGCATGAAACTGCCGGAGGAGCAGATGGCGGTGATACGCAGGCATTGGGACTCCGGCAAACCGATCGTCGGCATACGTACCTCGAGCCATGCCTTCGGGAATGAGGACAACGAGATTTTCGACCGCCGGGTGATGGCGGGAAACTACTCCGGACACTTCGGCAACGAACCGGTCGTGATATCGACGGCGGAAGGCGCCGCCAACCATCCGGTGTTGAAGGACGTGGGCAAGATCGAGTCGCTGAAAATGTACAAGGCGGGAGAACTCGGGGCAGGCGCCAACCTCTTGCAGAACGGCACGATCAAGTCGAAGAACGCAACCCATGCCGTGACCTGGACCAACGTCTACAAGGGCGGGCGCATGTTTTACACCTCGCTCGGCGTGCCCGTCGACTTCGATAACGATCAGTTCAGGAGAATGATCGTCAACGCCATCTTCTGGACGACGAAATCCAAGGAAGCGGACTACCTGAAAT
>CAZNWO010000175.1:0-6397 GCA_964576585.1 uncultured Puniceicoccaceae bacterium
GAAACAAAACTTGGTCTTCGACCGGTTCGAGGGCGGGCATCGATGGAACGGGGTAGTCGCTTATCCTCTTTTCGACAAGATCTTAAGACAATGAGTTTCCAAGAGTTCAAATCGAGTCGATCGTTGACTCTGGGGCTGAATTCTCCGTACTTTGTTTTAGAAGTCATTGCATGATCAACCTTCATTCAGCGAAAGTCAGGGGACAATCCCGGCGTGATTTCATTAAGATTGGCGGAATGGCTGCCGGGGGATTGTCGCTCGCAAATTTGCTTGAGGCCGAGACAAGGGCGGGCACAGGAGAATCCCACAAGGGAATAATCAACATATACCTGCCCGGCGGACCCCCGCATATCGATATGTTCGATATGAAGCCTGATGCACCTAGCGAGATTCGCGGCGAATTTCGCCCAATCAAAAGCAACGTGCCCGGAATGGAGTTTTGTGAACTGTTTCCCAATCTCGCCAAATGCGCGGATAAGTTCGCTATCATACGAACGATTGCCGATTGTGATTCACAACACGACTCCTTTCAGTGCATGACGGGACGCAAAAAACGCAATGGTCCCGCAGCTCCACAGGGTGGTTGGCCGAATTCCGGCGCCTGGGTTTCCAAACTTCAAGGTTCTCGCCCTGGAATTCCTGCAAATATTGGTCTAATGTATCCTACCAAGGCAGGAAATTGGGGGCTACCATATGACGGCGGTTTTATTGGTCGGGCTCATTCACCTATGAATCTGGTTCAAAAAGATCCAAATGAAAAAGCACAGAATCTTGAATTGAATGGAATCAGTATAGACAGGTTGCAAGATCGCTCCAAGCTACGAAATGCCATCGACAATTTTCGACGTTCGGTTGATGTAACCGGACAGATGGAGGGCTTGAACGATTACAATAGGCAGGCCTTGAGTATCTTGTCCCGTTCCAAGCTTCTTGATGCCTTGGATCTGTCGAAGGAAAACCCCAAGGTAGCTGAACGATACGGGGTGAATGACCCGAAACTCACCTACGGCGAGGGTGCGCCAAAAATGGTGCGAAACTTTCTCGTGGCCTTGCGGTTGGTTGAAGCGGGAGCAAGGGTTGTTAGCTTGAACTTCAGTCGCTGGGATTGGCACGGTGTTGCCGATCTGTTTAATTTTCCGAGATCTAGGGAGGATTTTCCAATGCTCGACAGGGGATTGTCGGCATTGTTCGGTGACCTGCATTCCAGAGGATTGGACAAGGACATCGCCGTAGTGGTTTGGGGTGAGTTTGGCCGTACGCCGCGGATCAACAAGCTAAACAGTCGAGACCATTGGCCGGGAACCAGTTTTGCTCTTATGGCCGGGGGTGGGATGCGTACGGGGCAAGTGATCGGGGAAACCGACAAGGAAGCTGCCTATCCCATTGAACGTCCCGTCAAGTTTCAGGAGGTCTTCGCAACCCTGTATCACTGCATTGGCTTAAATCCAAGTGTGGCAACTGTGACGGACAATCAAGGACGGCCACATTATTTGGTAGAAGCGGGCAACAGTCCGATGCCGGAGCTGGTCGGCTGAACGGCGTCCGCTTTCCTTCCCTCCAATTCCCTGTAATTTTTACAGGTAAATCACGCCAAATTATTTGATGCAGCTTGGCGTTAAGGGGAAAATGAACTCTACATCCAACACATTCAGTTTCCGCAAACATGATATTTAAGTGGACGAGAAGACTATAATGTCGAAGTATCCCGCTTGACCTAAGCAACGAGAAACCAGCTTGTGTAAAAATCCTCAATAACAAGACCATGGAAAAGAAAACCGAAAACCCATCACTTATTTCACGACGCAACTTCATCGGCAAGGGTAGTAGGATTGCCGGGACAGGCGCACTGGCTGGGGTAACCCTTCCTATTGTTCATGGTAAAAACGACGACACAACCAAGATCGCCTTGGTTGGTTGCGGTGGTCGAGGTACAGGGGCAGCAAGCAACGCTCTTTCAGTTTCCTTGGCTCACGGCCCCACGAAGTTGGTCGCCATGGCCGATGTTTTTCAGCACAAGATGGACGGCAGCTATAACGGCTTGGTCAGACGCCACAAGGATAAGGTCGACGTTCCCCCCGAGCGTAGACACATCGGCTTCGATGGATACAAAAAAGCTATGGACTCGCTGGATGCAGGAGATGTTGCCATCTTCACCACACCTTGCGCTTTTCGTTGGGTACATTTCGAATACGCTATAAAGAAAGGACTCAACGTCTTCATGGAAAAACCTGTCACTCCGGACGGTTTCTCCTCACGCAAGATGCTCGAGCTTAACGAATTGGCCAAAAAGAAGAACCTGAAGGTGGGGGTAGGATTAATGTGCCGTCACAGTCAGGCTCGGCGCGAACTCGCTTCTCGCATCAAGGATGGAGAACTCGGAGATATCCTCACTCTTAGAGCTTATCGCATGCAGGGACCCGTCGCCTCCTGTTTTTCCGGCAAAAAGCCAGAAGGTGAAAGCGATCTCATGTATCAGATTCGCCGCTTTCACAGTTTCCTCTGGCTTTCGGGGGGGTCTTTCAGCGATTTCTTTATCCACAACATCGACGAGTGTTGTTGGATGAAAGATGCATGGCCGGTCAAGGCTCAGGCACAAGGTGGTCGCCATTATCGCGGAGAAAACGTGGATCAGAATTTCGATAATTACACCGTCGAGTACACCTTTCCCGACGAAACAAAGCTTTACTTCCATGGCCGCAACATTCCCGGTTGTTACGGTGAATTCGCTTCTCACGCCCATGGAAGCAAGGGATACGCTTTGGTGTCGGGTCCCGGCGGTCACCGTTCACAAGCGCGGATTCACAAAGGGCAAGGTCCTGACAGTGATATTGCCTGGATGTTTGGTCAGAGAGAGGGCCAACGACCCATCAACGAGACAAACCCTTACCAAGATGAGTGGGAACACCTCATGGACGCAATCAGAAACAACACGCCCTACAACGAGGTTGAGCGTGGAGTGATGGCCAGCACCGTTACCTCGATGGGGCGCATGGCTGCCCACACGGGACAAGAAGTAACCTACGATCAAATGCTGAATGCTAAGCAGCAGTTTGGTCCGGGCGTTGAAAAACTGACTCTGAAATCGGAATCACCTCTTCTTGCGAATGCCAATGGCACTTATCCTATTCCCGAGCCAGGAAGAAAGAAAGGACAAGAATATTAGACCTTGAGATAGCTTTATCTGTTCCGATTCTAGGAGAAATGAATGCGAGACCGTCGAGACATTTCCGAGCTTCCAAAAAAAGTTGAAAAAAAATCATTCGAGGGAAATTCAAGAGAACCAAGGGTTTCGGGAATTCACAACTGCCAAAGATGAAGCCCTTTCAGCAATGGAGGTTGACGAAGCCGGTTTGGATTACCTAAGGTAAAATCTTTCCAAGAGAGTTTTGGGGTAGGCTTTCTTGGTTTTAGGCCCGTCCCAGTTGCAACTGGGGCGGGCCGTTTCTTTTTCAGAGAAGTTCCATAATGGAGTGAATGAATGTATTGAATTTGGTAATGTAGCTTGCCCTTTTTTCTTTGCCCAACAACAATCACATTACCCATGAAACTTATACATCCATTGCTTTCGGTCTTTCTCTTCGCCTCGGTTTCCCTAGCTAAGGACAAACCTAACATCCTATGGTTGATTACCGACAACTGTAACCTAGATTTCGGCTGTTTCGGCCAGCAGGGAGTTCATACCCCACACCTTGACCAACTGGCTGCCCAAGGAGTTCGCTACAATCGGGTTTTTTCTACCGCTCCGGTTTGCGCCCCCAGCCGTTCCGCCTTCATGACCGGCATGTACCAGACATCGGTCAACTTACATCACTTCCCCGACCATCGGGACGATGGATTCAAATTGCCCGAGGGAGTCAGGCCTCTCACCCATCGCCTCAAGGATGCAGGCTACCTCACGGGCTCCATCAAGAAAATGGGAAAACAGGTAGTAGGCTCCGGCAAACTCGATCTCAATTTCGTGAATGAAGGGAAAATCTTCGAAAGCACGAACTGGGATGAAATCAAGAAGAGCGAGCCCTTCTTCCTGCAAGTGAACACCCCTGAGGCCGAGTACGACATATACGATTTTAGAACGAATCGCCCCGAGCGCATCAAATGGTGGGGGGAAGAAGAACACGTCAAGTATGCCAAGCCGGATTCCGTGGTGCCCCCGTCCTACTTCCCAAAGCACAAGACTTCCAACGAGGAATGGGCCCGATACCTAAACTCGGTCTCGAATATGGACCGACGAGTCGGTGTCGTCCTGAAGGAACTCGAGAAAGAGAAGCTTCTGGATGATACGATCATCATTGTATTCGGCGACAATGGCCGAGTTGATCATCGCAGCATACACTGGGTCTACGATACGGGCCTGCATGTCCCTATGATCATCAAGTGGCCAAAGAACTTTCCCATGCCGGAAGGGTTTAAGCCCGGCACGATGAATGAAGAGGTGATCAGCTTGCTCGACTTGACGGCCACCACCCTGTCTCTGGCCGGCATATCCCCCCCCTTGGGCATGCAAAGTCGCGTTTTCCTCGGAAAAAACCGGGATCCTCAAAGAAGATACGCATTCAGTGCCAGAGATCGGGTGGACGATGTGCCCTTTCGTCTGCGATCCGTTCGCGGCAAACGCTACCACTACATCCGCAATTATCAACCCGAGTTGAACTTCGGCACCTACGTCAACTTTTACAAAGAGAAGTGCTTTCCCGTTCAGCAAGTAATGCGCGATCTTTACAAGAAAGGAAAACTCGACCCACACCTAATGCCCCTCTTCACGGACTTCCGTCGTGAATACCTGTTTGATACCGAGGCCGACCCCAACGAACTGAAAAACCTCGTCGATTCCACCCATCCGGCCGACCTCAAGGCCCTCACCGAAATGCGGGCTGCGCTAGACACTTGGGTGACCGCAACGGGCGATATGGGATGGCAAAAGGAACCTCCCGAAAAGATAGAAAAGTTTCGGGCCGTGATGTACGACTGGTTCGGAGCGCCCGATTGGTACCCCTACAAACCCAAGAAATCTTCATCCGCCCTAGAGAAAATAAACCAAGGCCGCATCATCGAGGACTGATTTGCATGAGACCTGTGGCTCCTTTCCGTCCAATCCGAAAACCAAAAGTTAAATTTTCATGTAAACCAGGATGCGATCTTGCCCGATAAACAAAACTCGCCCACACTTTCAATTTCCCCAAGAAAACCCTAACCTCCCACTAATGAAAAAATCATACTCTTTTCTCCTGCGTGCCAGCTTGGCCTTTTTCACAGTCGCCACCGTTGCCTCGGCCGCGGTCAAGTTGCCCTCCATCCTCGGTAGCCACATGGTGCTCCAACAAGGTGAACCCGTGCCCGTTTGGGGTTGGGCTGACGCCGGCGAAAAAGTCACCGTGACCTTCCATGGCAAGACTGTCGAGACCAAGGCCGACAAGGCTGGTAAATGGCAGGTCAGGTTGCCTGCCATGAAAGCCAACGCCAAGGGAGCCGACCTCGTGGTCAAGGGTTCCAATGAAATCAAATTAAGCGACGTCTTGGTCGGCGAAGTCTGGCTCTGCTCCGGCCAATCGAACATGGAATGGACCGTTGCCCGTTCGGCCAATGCCAAACAGGAAATCGCCAATGCCAAGCATCCGCTAATCCGGCACGTCAAGGTACCACACCGTCCTTCCGACAAGCCCGAGAGTGACGTGAAGACCAGCGGTTGGCAGGTCTGTAGCCCATCCACCGCAGCAAGCTTTACCGCCGTCGGCTACTACTTCGCCCGACACCTTCTGAAAGAAATCAAGGTGCCTATCGGATTGATCGGTTCCAACTGGGGCGGCACACGCATAGAGCCATGGATTCCACCCGTGGGATTCAAGGCGGTGCCAGCCCTCAAGAAAGACTTTGCCGACAAACTGGACCAGTTTCCCAACAAACGAGGAAACCGCATTCATCACCAAAGCCCCCTCGCTCTCTACAACGGCATGATCTCTCCCCTGCTCCCCTACGCCATCAAGGGAGCCCTCTGGTACCAAGGCGAATCCAACAATGGAGAGGGCATGGTCTACCATGAGAAGATGAAAGCCCTTATCGCAGGTTGGCGCAGCCTCTGGAACAAGCCGGGCCTGCCTTTTTATTTCGTCCAGTTGGCGCCTTTCAGGTACGGAGGAGACCCCAAGCGCCTGCCCGGCATCTGGCAAGCCCAGTTGGAAACTCTGAAAGTCCAGAACACGGGCATGGCGGTCACCACCGACATCACCACCTTGGGTGACATTCATCCGCCCAACAAGCAGGACGTCGGCAAGCGCCTCGCCCTCTGGGCCCTCGCCAAGAACTACGGGAAGAACGATCTTGTCTACACGGGTCCATTATTCGAGAAGACCGATTATTCAGACGGAGGCAAGGGAGCGATCACCGTTCGCTTCCAAAAGCA
>CAZNWO010000176.1:0-6339 GCA_964576585.1 uncultured Puniceicoccaceae bacterium
AAATAATTATACTTAAAATGACCCACAAACCTTCAGAGCCTGGGAAAATGTATATTGATTTAATTTGTGAGAGATCTAATTGCCATTTTTCTAGTTCTGTTCTATTCATAATTATTATTACTCATCAAGTTTTAAGTTATTGGTATTTTCCTTAACAATATTTTTTTCAACATTATTTAAATCTTGCTTATTCAAATAATCATCTCTCATGATCATTATATCTTGACCAGCTATTTGGACAGTTTGTGATAATTCTAATATTTCAAAAAATTTTAATATCTTGGTTGATAAATATCCAGGAATATATCCCAGTATCCAAAATAAAATTATTGCTCCTGCAAATTGACCAAAAGGATTTATATATATTCCTTCTAAGTCAATAGATGAAGGATATCCCCACAAAAGTATTCCAGCTATGATTAATCCCCAAAACCCAGAAAACCCATGTATTGTAATGATTCCTGTAATGTCATCTAATTTAAATCTCTCTTCTACATAATGATAACTTTTAAAGACTGCATAAGTTGATATCATTGCAATTAAAAAAGATTGAAGAGGAAAATAATAATCAGCTCCAGCAGATGTGGTTATTATACCTATTATTCCTCCAGCAAAAATCCATTTAGGATTATTTTTTGATATAATTATTGACATTAACATGCCTCCAGAAAGAGATAATAGAAAATTTAATAGCGATCCACTAATTGAAATTGGACTGCCAAAATTGTTTGTTGCTTGTATATATATGCCTATCTCATTTTCAATTTTTACAAAGGGATACATTGCTGAAAGATATAATCCTAATAATCCAATAATTATTAACAATTTACCAAATATAATCATAGATGAATTATGATTATATATTTCTCTAGGTTTGCCAATGTTAGAAAATTTAACTAGTCTTGGATTTAATTGGGATATAACACCTAAGCCAAAACCTCCTATAAGAGTATGTATTGCTCCAGCTCCAAATGCATCATGAAATCCAAAAACTTTTATCATCCAACCTTCTGAAGACCAACCCCAGCTAAGTGCAATTGGCCAAAAAATTGATCCAATGATAATGGACAGAATTAAGAATGCACCGTTGCGTATTCTTTCAACTACAGCACTTCCTAAAAATAATACAATTGACCAAGCTATTATGACAAAAACAAAAAAAGAAATTATGTTTTTTTTATATAATAGTAAAAATTCATTACTTAAATTAGGCCCCATAAATGAACTCCATGGAGCTGAATATTTTATGCTTGAAAAATTTCCAGTAATCCCAGGCCCATTAATCATTGTAAAACTTATGGCCCATCCAAATAAAAATGAACTTGTAATAATAATTGGAAGTGAAGAAACTAAAATTATCGAAGTAGATAAAGAAAAGCGCTCTCTAGATATTCCATAAGATCTAATTATTATTCCCAATGGTAAAAAAATTAAGAAAATTAAAGATACTAATGTATGTAAATTATTAAAAATAATGCTAAGATTTTCAAAAATTATTTCATTCATTTTCTTCTCCATAATTTTTTATCCATTTTCCTCTTTTTATATATTTTGAATTACTTCTTTTTAAAAATTCATTTAAATTTAATCTATCGTTTTGATTTTTATTAAAATTATTTGGTTGCCAATTAAAAATATTTGAAATTAAGCCAATCAAGCCTGTAGGTAAGAAAACCATGACAAGTAATATGATTAATGAAAGGGCTGCTACTCTGATAGACCCAAAATCTCTAAGAATAGTATCAGCAAGCATTAATGCTGCAGCTCCTATTAGAGGTCCCCAACTTGAACCTCTGCCTCCTACTACAATCATAGATAATAAAAATAATAACAATGTTAGTGATAAACTATCTGGGCCTATAGTAGTTTGAATTCCAGCAAATACACCCCCTGCTAAACCGGTAAAAATTCCAGATACTGTAAAAACTATTAATTGATATTTAATTCTATTAACACCTCTAGACTCTGCACAAATTTCATTATCTCTGATAGATCTAAAAGTTGTACCTAGTGGACTATAAATAACAAAAAAAGAAAATAGAGTTCCTAATACCAAAAGACCTAATGCTAAATAATATTCTCCATAAATTCTTCCTTTATAACCAAGCCACTGCTTAAAACCAAAATCACCATAATTAAACAATCCTTTTGCACCACCAGTAAAATTATAACAAATTAAATCTTTATAAATAAAACATTCTACATCAGTTACAATTAAGCTCTGCATAACTATAGCAATAGCCAAAGTCATTATTGCCACGTAAGGACCTTTTAATCTAATGATTGTTGTTCCCAAAAGAAAACTAAAAATCACAGCTCCTAGAGCACCAACAGGAAGAGCGGCCCATAAATTCCATCCAAGATAAAGTCCTATCATTCCTGTGATATATCCCCCTATTGTAAATACTGCCATATGAGCTAATGTGAAAATACCTGCAATTCCAAAAACTAAATTCCATTGCGTTACTACTGCTGCCCAAATAAAAAAAAGTATAACTTGGCTTAACACATATTTTCCAGAACCAAAGGCAGGGAAAATTATTGCTATAGCAATCAAAATTATTCCTATCCAAAAATCTTTCCACATAGACGATTTATTACTAGTGCCAGAATAGTTTTTAGAAACAGAATTAGAATATGAACTTCCCCAAAAAAAAGTTACAATTGCTAATAGAACTCCGATTATTGCTAAAATTATTGTGATTTGATGTAATGACATTTAAACTCTATTAATGATCTCTTTGCCAAAAAAGCCATTTGGTTTGAATAATAAAACAATTATTACAAATCCTAACATAGCAGGAAAGCCGTACCTGGCTCCAATTAAGTATTGTACGCTCATTTCCAATAAGCCTAAAACAAAAGCCATAAAAATTCCTGCCCTCATATTTCCTAAACCGGCAACAATTAATATTACTAAAGCTTTAACCGTGCTATCGTAACCAACTGAGGGGTATAATTGAGTAGCCCCAGTTACTAAGACTCCTGATATGGCGGCTATTCCGCCATATAACATTAAGGCTTGGGCAAAAGATTTTTGTACGTTTATTCCCATTAATCTTGAAGCATCAGGGTGCTGGGAAACAGCTCTAATTACTTGACCTAATTTAGTCTTGCTCATTATTAATGCTAGTACAATCATTAAAAGAATTGCTACAAAAACAGTTAATATTGTTTGATAAGGCAAAACAACACCTGCAAAATGTAGACCTTTCATAACTTGAAAAGGCTGTCTTAAAGCTTCTGCGCCAGCAATGTTAAGTAATGAATTTTCAGCTAATGCCGCTAATGCTACTGAAGCAATAATAATATTTACTGAAAAATTTTCTTTTGAATAAATATGTCTAACAATTAAATGATAAAAAAGATATCCGAATACAACGCCAACAAGAAACGCTAATGGCAAAACAAAAATCCAGTTACCCCCAATCATTGTCATACACCAATATGAAGCATAACCGCCAACTGCTATAAAACTTCCATGGGCTAAATTTAACATTCCCATTGTTCCCCAAAGTAATGAAAGTGCTATTGCGCCAACTGCGTACATAGCACCCACAGTTAATCCACTAATAATAATTTGAAGAAAGATATCCATATTTATAACCCAAGATAAGTATTAAGTAGATCTTCATTTTCTTTTAATTCTTTAGGGGTGCCATTCCAAATAAACTCTCCATCATCCATTAGATAAATCTTATCAGCAATATTTTGAATTCTTGTAGGGTTTTCTTCTATAATTAATAAGGTTGGACTAATCTCTCTTAAGCTTGCGATTACATTATAAACTTGATCTATTATTTTAGGAGCAAGACCTAGTGAAGGTTCATCTAATATCATTAAATAACCTTCTGACATAAGACCTCGACCTATACTTAACATCCTTCGTTCACCACCAGATAAACTTCTTGCAATTTGTTTTTGTCTTTCAACCAATCTTTCAAATAGATTATAAACTTTATCTAATCTTCTCATTAGTTCATCTTTATCCTCGATTAGATATCCACCTAGAAATAAATTTTCTTCAACTGTCATATCTGGAAATATTAAATCTCCTTGAGGAATCTGAATAAGGCCTTTACTTACTCTTTCGTGCGCAGGCACATGATTTACAGGAACATTTTTTAAAAAAATCTGCCCATTCCATAACTCTAATAATCCCGAAATAGTTTTAACTAATGTAGATTTACCATGACCATTTGGACCTATTATACCCACTATTGAGCCTTCTTCTATTACCATTGATATTTCTTTCAAAACTTGTCTTTTCCCATATCCTACATTTATATTTTCAACTCTTAATGCGTCATTTGTCACTTTTATCTCCAGAAATAACAGGTTCTTGTGATTTTGAATTACTCATTATTGCTTGGTGCAACTGTTCCATTTCTTTTTTTGGAAGTGAGTTTTCATTATTTTTTTGCAATAGCTGAAGGGCAGCTCTTTCAATAGTTTTTGCCCTATTTTTTTCTTTATCATCATCATTTATCATTGTTTTAGGGAGTCTAAATCTCAAATCTGTATTTTCCTCAATCATTCTTTCTAAAAGTTCAAAATGTTGAGTTAAATCAGCATTTATTTTTCGAGCATTAATTAAGCCTTCGGCAGCCCTTGAAATTTTAGTAGTTTTCCCTTTTTCTTTTTTCAAATCTAACAAGTTTTCCAATTTCATAAAATCAATAGGATACAATTTTCCTATTTTTCTTTGTTTAATGAGCTCCCTTGAAGTTTTTTCTATGCTGAATGCCCATTCATCATATATTTCATCAGGTAAATCTGTATTAGCGATAGGAGTTTCTCTACCTTTATTTTTTCTGGCAGAGGTAATTTTTTCTATATTAGCAGAGGTTCCTTCTCCCAAATATACTTCGACCACGGCTTTATCTTCTGCCATTTTTTCGGGTATGCCTTGATATAATTTTTCTCCTTGATTCATAATCAAAACTTCATCAGATAGACCTACAAGAAATCGCATTACATGCTCTATAAGTATTACCGTTACTTGCTTTTCTTTAATGAGTTTAGTGACTATTTTTTCAATTTTTTCAATTTCACTGGGTATTAAGCCACCTACAGGTTCATCTAATAAGAGCAAGCTTGGATTAGTTGAAATAGCAGAAGCAATCATTAAAAGTTTAATTTCAAGATGGGTAAGACTAGATACTATTTTATTAGAGATATCGCTTAAACCAACAAATGATAATGCATGTTCAGCATTAATGATATCTTGTCTGCTAAAATATAGGCTTGGAATCTCAGTAAAACCAATACCGTGCTGTACACCAATTAGTACATTTTCTTTAACAGTCATAGTCTCAAAAGCAGCATTTAGCTGAAAGGTTCTTGCTATTCCTGAGTGACATATTTTATAAGGTGATTGATTAGTAATATTTTGCCCTTTAAATATGACTTCTCCTCTATTGGCTTTTTGTAAACCAGAAATAACATCAAACAGAGTTGTTTTTCCAGCTCCATTAGGTCCACCAATACCAAATATAAGGCCTGGTTGAATTTCAAAGCTAAGATTGTTTACTGCTTTTAAGGCACCAAATGATCTAGTTAAACGATGGCATGTTAATAATGTTTTTTTATTTATAGATTTAAATAGTTCTTCATTTTTATTAAAGAAGTTAAATTTTGGCTTTTTTAATATATTTTGTGACATAAAAATAATATATTAACAGCAATCTCTTAAAAACCATACTAAAAAATAAAAGTCTAGCGGGTAAGAAGCTTACCCGCCATTTTAATTAAATATTTTATTTAAACCAAGAAGGTACCTGATATTCACCAACTTTATAAGGGTCTGGATAAATAACTACTGGATCCTTATTTTTATCTTGGATTTGTTGTAACATATGAGGGTGGCCCAATGAAGGATCACGGGTATATGTTGGATATGGCACTGTAGCTTGGAATTCAGGATGATACCAATAACTTCCGTTTGGCCCTCTATAAGTAAATTGTTTAAGAGCCCAGGCAATTTTTCTATTTTGTTCATAGTCTCCCGGTTCTCCTGTGCCACCAGCAATTGCCGCTGCCATTGCAAAATGATGCATAGGTCCATAACTTAAACCTCCAGGCTGATAATCAGAATCATCACCAAATTTCTTTTTATGCGCATTTACATATGATTGAGCATATTCATCAGATAGCAATCCATCAACAGTACCAGTCATTGCTCCAACTGAAGCATCTCCGGCTATGTCTCTAAAAGCTTTCTGAAGTGCACCATATTGGTAGTAAAATAGACTATTTGTTGGGTTTTCAGCAAACTGTACTTGGCATTGAGCAATATCACCAGCAAAAAAATGAGTATTTGCAATAGCTCCAGGATTA
>CAZNWO010000177.1:0-6338 GCA_964576585.1 uncultured Puniceicoccaceae bacterium
CCGGAAGCTCTACAACCTTTGGCACGAACTGCCTCCCGAGCAACGAGGTTCCGACGTCTGGAAAGGCGAGTGGGGAACCCTCATGCACTTGCTGATTTCGCACGGCCTTTATGACGACAAAGGCATCCAATACGTCGCCGACTCCTTCCGGGTGGTCGCATTGCCCGGCTTCAACGTCTCAAAGGACACGGGAGTGCCGATTCGATGGTCGAACGATCTTGGAGGTTACGGCATGAGCGATCACCTCCCCGTACTCGCCACCTTCGCTCTCGCCACCAAGGGCACGCGAACGGACGTCTCGAAGCACGATCCAAGTGAACCAAAGACAGGCCGCCCGGTCGATTACTCCAAGCTTCTCGCCGAAGCTTCTCCTTTCAGCGCCGATTCCACCCGACCTGAAAACCTGGGCAAGGTTTTCCAATTCAAGGGACGCATAGTGGAAACCAAGCCTCTAACACTCGATACGGAACACGGGCGCATTCGGGCATGGAGTTTTCACGATGAAGTTCGCAAACGTCTCTTCGGCGCGAAGGATAATGAACCGCTGATCGGCCACGGGCGCCTAACCCGCTATCGCGGCAATTGGCAACTGATCGTAGAGAAACCGGACTGGTTGGAGTAGTTGGGACCGATTTCAGCGGGGTTCATTTGCCCTTGCTCTTGTTTTTCAGGCGGGACTGGACCGATTTCTTCTGCATGTCCCTGTAATAAAGAACGTTGCCTCTTTTCTTTGCCTTTCCCGTGCCCGCCAAGCCGCCTTTCCGACCCATGTCGGCGGCGGCCTTGGCAAGGCTGCGGTTGTTGGCCGCAGTCATAGACGGGATGCCATTCGATCGAGCGTCCGTAAGACAGCCGCATTCCTCGAATAAGAAAGCTCGAGCCGTTCGATGATGGACTCTGCCTCCCGCAAGGCCGAGTCCCGATTCTTCGACTCCGACTTGAAAGGTTTCCCTACCCCACCCGCGCTAGCGTCGGTTCGTGGCAACAAGCCGAAGTCAGCTTGAGACCTTTCTTTATCCGAAGGTTCGATTTCAGCATTTGATGCCAGTTCCATGACGGATGCATGTATTGCACAAGCGTTTGTGTAATTCAAGCCAAAATCCCAAACAAAAACCAATTCGAAAAAATTTATCCTTGGACTAGGCTCGCAAGGACTCGAGCAATGAAGACTTCAGTTCGGGAAGACCTTCCTCGAGGATCGCCGATATGGGCAGGACCTGCAAATCGGGGTAGGATGCAAGAAAGCGCTTGAGGTTTTCGGCGGCGGCGGGCTCGTCGATCTTGTTGCAGGCGACCATACAAGGTTTTGCCGCCACTTCGGGATCGTACTGCTGCAACTCGGAGCGCAATTGCTCGAAATCCTCCAAAGGATCGCGCCCGTCGGTGGCAGCAAGATCGACTACGAACAAAAGAAGCCTGCAACGCTCCACGTGACGTAAAAAGCGGTGACCAAGGCCACGATTCTCGGCGGCGCCCTCGATCAATCCGGGCACGTCCGCCATTGTGATGCTGTCGAAATCGTCAGGGTAATCGATGATGCCTACCGTCGGGTACAAGGTGGTAAAGGGATAAGAGTCCACCTTTGGGGTAGCGTTTGAAAGAGCATTCAGGAGGGTGGACTTGCCTGCATTCGGAAACCCCACGAGCCCTACGTCGGCAATGGTCTTGAGGACGAACACGAACTGTCCCTCCTCTCCGGGCTTGCCTTCCGTAAACTGGCGCGGGGTTTGGTTGACGGAGCTTTTGAAGGTAGCATTTCCTCGGCCACCTTTCCCTCCCTCGAGGAGAAGAATTTCCTGTCCATGCTCCGTCAGCTCGCAAACAACTTCGTCGGAATCGATCCTCTGCACGACGGTACCCGGAGGAACCTTAAGGATGCAATCTTCCCCTGCCCTCCCGTTCTTGTCACTGCCCTCCCCGGGCGCACCGTTTTTGGCCTTCCAGATAGGTTTGAAGTGAAAGTTCCTCAAGTCGCCAACGTTTTCGTCCGCAGAGAGGAGCAAATCTCCACCCCTGCCTCCGTTACCTCCGTTCGGACCACCCTTCGGGACATACTTCAGGCGACGGAAGCTTACGCACCCGTGCCCACCGTTCCCTGCCTTGAGCTTGACGTTGGTTCGATCGAAAAACATCACGGAAATTGTCGGTATGCTACAACCGAAGAATTACATGACCCGAGCATCGGGTCAACCCGGCAAGGAGGGATTAAACTCTCAATAACGGTAATGTTCGGGCTTGTATGGCCCTTCGACCGGAACGCCGATGTAGTCGGCTTGCTCTTCGGACAGCACGGTGAGCTTTGCCCCAAGCTTGCCAAGGTGAAGCCTGGCCACTTCTTCGTCCAGTTTCTTGTCCAGACGATAGACCCCGACTTTACGGTCGGTGTTCTGACGAATATCGATTTGGGCGATGGTCTGGTTGGTAAAGCTGTTGGACATGACGAAACTGGGATGCCCGGTGGCGCAGCCGAGATTGATCAAACGCCCTTCGGCAAGAAGATAAATCGAGTGGCCGTCGGGAAAGGTATAACGCGAAACGGGACCGCCCGGAATGGAGTCGTCCTTGATCACTTCCTTGGTGACTCCGGCCATGGCTTCGAGTCCGGCAACTTGGATTTCGTTATCAAAGTGACCGATGTTGCAAACGATTGCTTGATCCTTCATGCGAGCCATGTGATCGGCAGTAATGATATCCTTGTTGCCGGTCGTGGTGACAAAAACATCCGCAACGGGCAAGGCCTCCTCGACCGTCGTCACCTCGTATCCCGCCATGCAGGCTTGCAGGGCGCAGATGGGGTCTACCTCGGAAACAAGTACGCGAGCCTTTTCGTTGGCCAGTGACTCGGCGGAACCCTTGCCGACGTCGCCGAAACCGCAAACCATCGCGACTTTTCCGGACACCAGGACGTCGAGGGCGCGCTTGATGCCGTCGACGAGGGAATGGCGGCAGCCGTAGACGTTGTCGAATTTCGATTTCGTCACGGAGTCGTTGACGTTGATTGCTTGAAAGAGCAATTCCCCCCGTTCCTCCATTTGAAGAAGGCGATGAACGCCAGTGGTTGTTTCCTCCGACACACCGACCACGGAATCGGCAACCATCGACCAGTGGCTTGGTTTCTCGGCATGGACTTTCTTGAGCAGGTCCTTAATGACTTGCTCTTCCTCGGAATCGGAAGGAGTGTTCACCCAGTCGCTTCCGTTTTCCAGCTCCACTCCCTTGTGGATCAGCAGAGTAGCGTCGCCACCGTCGTCGACGATTTGGTCGGGGCCGCTTCCATCCGGCCAAGTTAAGGCCTGAAAGGTGCACTCCCAATATTCCTCGAGGGTTTCGCCTTTCCAAGCGAAAACGGGAACGCCGGCAGCAGCCATCGCGGCGGCGGCATGATCTTGGGTGGAGAAAATGTTGCATGAACACCAACGGACGTCTGCCCCGAGATCCACAAGTGTCTCGATGAGTACGGCCGTCTGAATCGTCATGTGAAGAGAGCCCATGACCTTGACGCCGGCGAGAGGCTTAGTGGGTCCATACTTTTCACGCGTGGCCATGAGACCCGGCATTTCATGCTCGGCGATGGCAATTTCCTTACGCCCGAATTCGGCCAAGGTAATGTCGGCGACTTTGTAATCGAGCGTCGCTTCCGAATCCGCGACGTCGCTGTTTGGTTGTTCAGTAATTGTACTCATGGCAATGGTTTTGTCGTGATTAAGCAAATTGCTTCACGGCTCGTTTCAGGGCCGCAGTCTTATTGGTCTTTTCCCAAGTAATGATTTCAGGTTCGTCCACCTTGCCGAAGTGGCCGTAGTTGGTGGTCTTGGAATAAATGGGGCGGAGAAGCTTGAGTTGTCTGACGATGTCGGCGGGTTTGAAACTGAAGACTTGCTCGGCGGCGGCACTGATAATTTCGTCGGCAACCACTCCCGTGCCGAAGGTGTCCACGCAGACGGAGACGGGATCGGGATGTCCAATGGCGTAGGCAAACTGAATCTCGCAACGAGAGGCAAGTCCGGCAGCAACAATATTCTTGGCGACGTATCGCCCCATGTAAGCGGCGCTACGGTCAACCTTGCTTGGATCCTTTCCACTAAAAGCTCCGCCACCGTGGCGACCCATGCCACCATAGGTATCCACGATTATCTTGCGCCCGGTGAGACCGCTGTCACCTTGCGGACCTCCCACCACGAAACGCCCCGTGGGGTTGATCAATATTTCAGTATCGCGCGACAACATACGCTTGGGAATGACCTTGTTGATGACTTGCTTCGAAATGAAGTCTCGAATGGTTTTGTTCGAGGCATTAGCGGCGTGCTGAGTGGAGACGACGACTGAAGTAACCTTCTTGGGCTTGTCGTTCACGTACTCGATCGACACCTGGCTCTTGGCATCAGGCCGAAGCCACTTGGCTTTTCCCGCCTTACGCAACTTGGTAAGATGGCGACCGAGGCGGTGAGCATACATGATTGGAGCGGGCATCAGCTCGGGAGTCTCGTCGCAAGCGTAACCGAACATCAAACCTTGGTCTCCCGCACCTTGCTCGGCAGTGCCTTTGCCCGATGCAGCCTTGGCATCTACACCTTGTGAAATGTCGGGGCTCTGAGCGGTGAGATAATTGTTGATGAAGACGTGATCGGCGTGAAAGACGTCGTCATCGTTAACGTAACCAATTTCTCGAATGGCATCCCGCACAACTTCCTCCACGTCGAATTTCGACTTGGTCGTGATTTCGCCACCTACGCAAACGATGTTGCTCTTAACGAAAGTCTCGCAAGCAACACGCGAGTGCTTGTCCTGCAACAAACAAGCGTCCAGAACAGCATCAGAAATTGTATCGGAAACCTTATCGGGATGACCTTCGCCAACCGATTCGGAGGAGAAAACGTAATTCTTACCCATGAAGAAAGAACATTATCTGCCATTGGAGTGAACGCAAGAATAATTCATCAACATATCATGATGCGTTGATGCGTTATTGGCCCCGAACGGTGAGGGCAATGTGTAATGTCAACGCTTGAGCAATGAGCTAAGGTAGTCGCCATATGGCGAAGAACCGTGCAGTTCGACTGCCTTTTCGATGGCCAAGTCGTCAATCCACCCCTTGTAAAAACCAATTTCCTCCAAGCAGGCGATCTTAAGGCCTTGGCGACGCTCGATGACCTTCACGAAGTCGGTAGCGGTGGCAAGGGTGTCGTGACTCCCCGTATCCAACCATGCGGTACCCCGACCGAGAATCTCGACATGTAATTCGCCTTGGTCGAGATAGGTGCGATTGAGGTCGGTGATCTCCAGTTCGCCCCGTAGCGAGGGCTGTTGCACTTTTGCGAAATCAGGGGCGCGTTCGTCGAAAAAATATAAACCAGGTACGGCAAAACTTGATTTGGGTTTGGTAGGTTTTTCTTCGAGTGAGAGTGCATTACCATGCTCGTCGAAGTCGACTACTCCGTAAATGGAAGGATCGGAAACATGATACCCGAAGATGGTCGCACCTTCCTTCCGGGCATCAGCATCGGCCAAGGTTTTCTCGAGTTCGTTCCCATAGAAAACATTGTCGCCGAGGATGAGAGCGGATGGTCCACCGTCGAGAAAGTCCTCGGCTATTACAAGAGCCTGGGCCAAGCCTTCGGGCCTTGGTTGCTCGGCATACTCGAAGCGAACCCCAAACCGACTTCCGTCACCCAGAAGTTTCCTGAACATGGGGAGGTCCTGAGGGGTGGAGATAATGAGTATTTGGCGAATGCCCGACAACATGAGAATGGAAATCGGGTAGTACACCATGGGCTTGTCGTATACAGGCATAAGCTGCTTGCTGACTGCCATCGTGAGCGGGTACAGCCGAGTGCCGGAACCTCCGGCCAAAACAATGCCCTTGCGATCCATGGTCATGAAAGGCCTAACCTTTCGCGTTGGTAGTTGCCGGAAGAAATCGCTTCGCACCACTCGAGATTATCCAAGTACCATTCGACCGTGGAACGAATGCCTTGCTCGAAGCCAAGGCTTGGTTGCCAACCGAGTTCATCTCTTATCTTGGAAAAGTCGATGGCGTATCGATGGTCATGCCCCGGACGGTCTTTCACGAAGATCTTGAGATCTTGATGCGGGGCACCTTCGGGACGAAGCTCGTCGAGGGCGGAGCAGATGACATCGACGACTTGTAAGTTGGTGCGTTCGGCGTCGCCGCCGATACAATAGGTTTCTCCCGGACGTCCTCGGACAAGTGACTGCCAGATAGCCTCGCAATGATCGACGACATGCAGCCAGTCCCGAACATTGGAACCATCGCCATAGATCGGTAGCGACTTGCCTTCGATGGCGTTAAGGATCATCAGTGGAATCAGCTTTTCCGG
>CAZNWO010000178.1:0-6298 GCA_964576585.1 uncultured Puniceicoccaceae bacterium
AGAAGCCTGTCGTCGATCTTGGGGTCGAGCCTGCGCTTGGGCTTGGGAAAGAGTTTGTTTCCGCCGCCTTGCCGAATGCGAACGTTTACCCCGCTCTCAAGGGTTTCGAGACGATTGCGAAGGTGCTCGGGCATGGCTTCGCGCTGCTCCTTGGTGTCGACGGGGCCATCGAAAACGACCTTGCCGTCGGGATCGGTAGCCTTGAAGCGCTTGTTTCCATCGGTTGAGCTGAACTCGAAGGTTCCGTCGTCGTCGGAAGTCACCACTTTTGCGCTGGCAGAGCCTGTAACGGAGGACCAACTGGAGGAGGCTCCGCGTCGGCGAGCGTCGCGCAGGAGGTCGTCCACGTTGGGAGCACCCAAGCCGAAATCCAGTTCGAGGTCCAGGTTCAGGTTGGGAACGACCCCGTCCCGGAGAGCTTGGTCGCGCTCGTCCTGGCTCAACTTGCCGTTGCCGTCGAGGTCGTATTCCTGAAGCAGGTCGGGAGCATTCAGGCCATGCCCTCTACCCAGACCCAGCTTGTCCATCCTGCGGCGGGCCTGTTCCATCTGCCTGCGGATACGCTCGCCGAGGTCACCAAGGTTGTCGTGAGGGATTGAAAAGCCGCCCGAGCCGCCATGAGGAAAGATTTGGATGCCTCCCTGCAGGTCATTGCCGGGACGAGGAGCCTTCCACGCGCCCGCCCGAGACTTTGTAACTTCCATCTGGGAGAGCTTCGCCTTGATGGTCATTTCCTTGCCGGAGCGGAGGAGGAGGAGGTCGACTTCCTCGTTCGGCTTGCGCGAGCGAACCAAGTCCCGCAGCTGCTCGTTGTTGACGAGTACTTGGTCGTCCAGCTTCTTCAGGATGTCGTATTTGGCCACGCCCGCTTTTTCGGCAGGGCTTCCCGGACTGATCTCCTCGACGGAAAGGTAAAGGTTTCCGTCAAGCCCAAGCTGGCGGCTGACGACAGGGGAAAGCTTTTCGGCATAGACGCCGAGGTAAGTCACCTTTTGAACTCCATCCGGAGACTTTTGGGGCTTGTCCGACTTGTTCTGAGCAATCGATAGTCCCGTTGCTAGGATCATGACGAGGAGGGCGGTAAGTATTTTCATGACAGGTTTCGATACAGGTTCAGGTAATGTACGTGGTTCAGTAAAGCTCCAGCCCGATCAGGACGACTTCCTCGCGAGGCGCCGAGGCTCGGATCAAGGTGTTGGTGGTTGGGTTGCGCCAAACGGTTTCGTCGAGGTACTGGTAACGATAGCGTCGGGCGGGAGATTGGCCCGGGCGATCGACGATACCCTCGTCGGTGGCCTTAAGGAGAATCTCGGTGACGTCCGCTGGAATCCAGCCTTCGGCAGACATGGCGGCATAGGCGGAGGCCGAGACACCATGGAGCGGGCTTAATTCCTCTTCCGCGGAAGGTATTGGCGAAACGGGAGCGGGTTGCTCCCCGACAAGGGCGTTACCATCAGGAGGAACGTCTTCATCGGAAAAGGGGGCGGCAAAGTAAAGCCCTACCGCCAGTGCCGCGGCGGCCGCCAAGGGCAAGATGCGAGAAAGGCGAAACGTGGTGACGACGGGCGATTCCTCGGGTGTTTCTACCTCGAGGTTCTCCAGCGAATCGGGCAGACGCCTCAGGGCCAGATTACCGGAATCGCCCAAGGCGTCCTCGAGCCTATTCTCGAAGCCAACGGAAGGCTTGGAGAGATTAATCGCCCGTAGTTCCTTCTCAAGCTGCTCGAAGTCGCTCATGCCTAGTCTTCCTCCCTTGGTTCCGAGAGCAGTTCCGGGACCCATTGCTTGAGCTTTTCCATCGCGTAGCGGTAGCGGGAGGCTGCCGTATTCAGGGAAATGCCGAGAATCCCTGCGATCTCGTCGAAGGTTTGGTCGCCCCATATCTTCAGGGTGAGGACTTCCTTCTGCTCGTCGGGCAAGCGATTCATACCCTGCAGAAGGGCCGCTTGCCGCTCATCTCGCTCCAGAGAACGATCGAACAAGTTGACGACCTCTAGGTCGGAGGCAACCTTGCCTTCCCGAATGGTTCGACGGTCTTGGCTTCTTGCCCAGTCGATTGCCAAGCGACGAATGGCGCGAAAGACCAATCCGGGCGGCACCTCGCCGGTGTGACCGTATAGGCGCCAAATCCTGACGAAGGCTTCCTGCAGTAAATCTTCGGCGTCCGCAGAATTGCGGGCTTGCTGCCTGGCAAAGAGGAGTAGCTTTGCCCCATGCCGGGCAAACCAGGATTTCCATATGGGTTCGGTTGTCACTTTAGCTATGCGCTGTTTCTGCAAGGTTAAGCGAAACAGCCTGCAGGATTTGTTTTAACTAATTAAATACGATCAGCTAAAAAAGGTCAATCCATGGGAAAAGAGAAGGCTCGGGCTTGAAAAGTCTTGCCCCGGGCAAGCGGAAGGAACAGGTTTTTCCTTTTTGAAAATGAGCGACGCCGAAAGCCAAGCCAGCCCCGACCTTGTCGAATTGGGCTTCATGGATGCCCGCAGCAAGGTCATCGACGTAGCAGCATTTCTGGATCGCGTACAGCGGGCGGGTCAAGACGAGGACTACAGGGTGAAGGAGCTGAAGAAAACGTTCTCCTGTCTGGAAGGCGAAACCCCCGATCGGGCCAAAAACGTCTTGCTCAGCCTGAGCGATCCCACCGAGGATCCCGTGCCCAAGGCACCCTGCCAGGGAGCAGTTGGAGCTTGGGACGGAAAAAACCCTTCCTGAACCAAGAAAAGCGATGCGTTACATCGAGCCGCACGCGCACATGGTGAGTCGCACCACCGACGATTACGTCAAGCTGGTGCAGGCAGGTTGCCAGGCAGTGTGCGAGCCCGCGTTCTGGGCAGGATTCGACCGCAGTTCGGCCCAAGGATTTCATGACTACTATAGCCAATTGACGAAATACGAGCCTGCCCGGGCAGGTAAGTTTGGCCTCCCTCACTATTGCTGGATTTGCCTCAACCCGAAGGAGGCCGAGGACCTGAAGCTGGCCGAGGACGTGCTTGAAATCATTCCCGAGTTCCTAGATGCCCCCAACTGCTTGGGCGTCGGCGAGATCGGCTTGAACAAGAACAGCCGAAACGAGTTGGAAGTTCTCGAGAAGCACATCGAGATCGCAGCCGGCAGGGACGAACTGATCCTCGTTCACACTCCGCATCTGGAGGACAAGCTCAAGGGCACCAAGCTTATCGTAGACGCCATTCTGAACGAACCGCGGATCAAGCCCGAGCGCGTAATCATAGACCATGTCGAGGAACACACCATTTCCATCCCCAAGGACAAGGGTTTCTGGGTGGGGATGACCCTTTATCCGGAATCGAAATGCACGCCTCAACGAGCGGTGGACATGTTGGAGGTTTTCGGCACAGACAGAATCTGGATGAATTCGGCCTGTGACTGGGGAATCAGCAATCCATTGGCGGTTCCTTCCGCCGCCATGGAAATGAAGCGGAGGTCTCACACCGAAGAACTGCTGGACAAGGTGCTTTACCAAAATCCGCTCTCCTTCATGCGGCAATGCCCGAAGTTCAACCTCTAGAGAGGCAATAGCAACCACCCCATGCGCCTTGCTCAGGGCATACAGCTGGCCTATTGCACGAACGTTCACCGAGGAGGGGACTGGACCGAGACCTTCTCGTCCTTAAGGAACGACGTCCTCAGGGTAAGGGAAAAAGTGGCCCCCGACGAACCCTATGCAATCGGCTTGCGGCTCGGGGCAACTGCAGCGAAAGAACTTTCCGAGGGCAAGAACCTGTCGATCTTTCGAGACTGGCTCGACAGGAACCAATGCTATGTCTTCACGATAAACGGCTTTCCGTATGGAAACTTTCATGGCGAAAGAGTAAAGGAAAAGGTTTACTTGCCCGACTGGACGAGTACGGATCGCTTGGACTACACCAACTTACTGTTCAGCATCCTTGAAGAACTCTGCGAAGAAGGGGGCGAAGGAAGCGTGAGCACCTTGCCCGGTTCATTCAAAGAATTCATCCCCTCGGGGAAGGTGCCCCCGGAAATGCTTGAGAACCTCGCCGCGTGCGCTCGGCACATAGAAAGATTTGCCTCGCGCAAGGACTTGGATTTGCACTTGGGGCTAGAGCCTGAACCACTTGGCTTTTTCGAGACGAGCAAGGAAACCATAGAGTTCTTCCAGTCGCTGCAGGAGCAATTTGGGTCAGACACTGGCTGGAAGGAACTCTTGGGCGTAAACTACGATACCTGTCACCTAGCGGTGGAATTCGAAACTCCTCAAAACGCCCTCAGGCAATTGACGGAAGCAGGTATTCGCATTAGCAAGATTCATCTCAGCTCGGCCCTCAAGGCCACGCCAAATCCCGAAAACTTAAAACGGTTGGCCGGCTTTCAGGAGGAGGTATACCTGCACCAAGTGGTGGTGGCGGAAGACGGTGAAGTCACCCATAGGCACAAGGACCTAGACTTGGCCCTCAGCCATGCAGCGTCTTCCCCCCCACAAAACAATGAAGAATGGCGCATACATTTTCACGTCCCGCTCCACGAAGCTCCCGGTGGGGCCTTGGAGGACACGCGGGACCATGTCGAGGGCACCTTGGATATTCTCGCCGCAACACCCTCCCTCTGCAAGCATCTGGAAATGGAAACATATACTTGGGAAGTCCTTCCGGAGGAATTGCGCACAGGCGACGTCGTGGAACAAATTGCCCGAGAATACGAATGGTCGCTCGCCGAGTTCGAGAAAAGAGGACTTGGTAAAGACTAGCTCATGAGGTTGCTCATCAACCTGCTCGCCCTTGGAAGAATCTCCAACCTCCCCACGGTCTGGACAAACTGCGCAGCCGCATGGATCGTAAATGCCCACGCATCACCCGGCATAAGGGAAATGCCGGCAACCTCGGAAAACCTGACACTGGTCTGGGAAGGGCTCGGTTGGTTGATCTTGGGAGCGAGCCTGCTTTACGTCGGCGGATGCACTTTAAACGATGCCTTCGATCAGGAATTCGACAAGCGCCACAACCCCACCCGACCAATCCCCAGCGGCTCCATCACGCCGAGCATCGTGTGGATAGCAGGAATCACAGAAATTGTATCGGGAGCCTTCATTTTGCTCGAGCCGGCAGGAGCAAGCTGGATCTGGGTAGCCGTCCTCGCACTTTGCATCCTTGTCTACGATGCCGTGCACAAGAAGTGGTCGGGCTCGGTATGGCTGATGGGAAGTTGCAGGTTCTTTCTGTGGCTTTGCGCCGCCTCCGCAGCCAGGGAGGAGATCGCACCACTGACGTGGTTATGGAGCGGGACGATTGCCTGCTACGTGGTCGGAATAAGCCTGTATGCCCGCAGCGAGGCAACAAGTTCCGGCAATGCCAGCAGGCTCCCGCTTCCACTTCTCTTCGGCCCCGTGTTGCTTGCCTTGATGTATTTGGTCGACTGGAACAATCTCTCTCCGCTGCGACAACTGGCCGTAAACGTTGCGGGGCTTTTGGTTGCGTGGATTGTCTACACCGCAGTCATGGAAATGAGGACAGGGAAGAAAGGATGCATCGGCCGTGGGGTAAGTCGCTTGCTTGCTGGGATAGCGGCCTGCGACGCTACTGCCGCAGGCTTGGTTTCACCCACCCTTGCCTACGCATGCCTTGCATGCATTCCCGTTGCCTTGCTGTTGCAAAAGAAGTTTGCCGCCACTTGAAAAAATGCTCTAGACTTTCGATTCTTACCCAATGGCAGATACCCAGACCGTCATTCGTCGCAACATGCGACTCGATTTTCTACATTCCGTTTACTTTACGCGGAATGCCTTCCTGACCAATAACGAAACCCTTGCCGAAATTCTGAGACCCTCCAAGGAGGGCAAAAGGACAAAGGTGATCTTGTACCTCGACGAAGGGCTTCTAGACGGAAATCCCAACCTGCCCACTCGCATCGAGCAATATTTCCGAGCCCACGCAGAGGACATCAACCTTGTTTGCCCACCGTTGTTCATCCGTGGGGGGGAATCTGCCAAAAACGACTGGGGCCTCGTGGAAAAAATTTGGAGCGACCTGAACGATCACGCGATGTGCAGGCATTCCTACGTCATCACCGTGGGCGGAGGAGCCGCCCTGGACTTAGTTGGCTTTGCTGCAAGCACCGCTCATCGCGGCATCCGACTGGTCCGCCTCCCCACGACGACCTTAAGCCAGGGAGATGGTGGCATCGGCGTCAAGAACGGGGTAAACTTTTTCGGTAAAAAAAACTGGGTCGGCACCTTTTCGGTACCCGATGCGATCGTGAACGACATTTCTCTCCTGAGAACCCTTCCCGAAAGCCAAAAGCGTGCAGGCTATGTGGAAGCCGT
>CAZNWO010000179.1:0-6270 GCA_964576585.1 uncultured Puniceicoccaceae bacterium
CAAATCCAAGCTAACACGGCGCAGCCAACGCGCCTTGTCGGCGGGTTCGGAGAAGGTCAGTCCGCGTTTCTCGAGACGGTACAAAACAAAACGGTCAATAGGGTTGGCCACTTTTGCGGAGTTCTTAACCGTGGGAAGATCGGGACGCTGGGGGGAGACGTAGGCCCAGTGCTTGTCGTATTTGCCTCCCTCTCCTATCCAGCGACGCAGGATATCGACTTGGGCCTTGGTCAGCCCTTTGCCCTTGGGAGGCATACGGTCATCACCACGATCGGTCACGCGACTGATCATTTCGCTGTCGTCTGGCTTGCCTGGAGCCACTGCCTCCCGACCCGATTTTCCTCCCCTGTGGGCGAATTCCTCGAAATCGAGGCGCAGCTTGCTCTTTTGCTGGTCCAGACCGTGGCACTGGAAGCAATGTTCCGACAATATAGGACGGACCTCCCGGTTGAAGTCCACGCCGAAGGCTCCAAGCAAAAGCGAGAGATGGAAAAAGAATGATGGGAGGAAAAACCTCATTTCCTCTTGTACAATAGTTTACGACAAATCCGAAGCCAGCAAAAAAGAGCACGAACCAGCGTTTGATCGACTGGCGAGAGACTATCCGAGCACCGTAAGCCCATAGGATCGCGCCCTCCGCCGAAGACGGATTCTCGAGCCAAAGGCAATGGAGAGATTCCTCGACGTGAGAACCTCTTCCTTTATGCCGCAGGCAACGACCCGACCTTCGCTCAGGAGCAGGGCATGTGTGAAGGAAGGAGTGATTTCCTCAACGTGATGAGTGACTAGCACGAGGCTTGGGCTTCGCGGACGAAATGCGTTGCTCTCCATGAATTCCAAGTAGCTCGACCTAGCCACGGGATCAAGACCCGCACATGGTTCGTCCAGAAACAAAACCTTCGGCTTGGCCATGAGGGCGCGACCAAACAAAAGCTTCTGCCTTTCGCCCTGCGAAGCTTGTCTCCAGTACCTTTTCTCAAGAGCAAGACAACCAAGCCGGCGAAGAATGCTGCGAGCTGCCCGTTGTTCCTTTGGATTAGTCTCTCCCCAGAAGTTAATCATTGCTCGAGCACCACTGACCACAACGTCGAGACCCGACTCTCCGGGTTCGATCATGCGATTCACCTCGCTGCCAACGTAGCCGATGCCCTCCTTGACCTCGTTCCAGTCGTCCTCTCCATATTCACGACCGAAAGCAAAGAGCCTTCCCTCGGTGGGAGCGATGAAGGCATTGAAGACGTTCAGCAAAGTGCTCTTGCCGGAACCGTTCGCACCGAGGATCACCCAATGTTCCCCCTTGCGAACCTTCCATTCGACACCCTGCAGGATCATACCGTCTCGCTCGACTGAAAGGCCGACGGCGCCAAGGAGAAGACTCTTGTCCACGTCAATTCGGACCTTCGGAATTGTCGAGACGGAGGACCAAGTCCGACAAGCCATTGGCTCGCAACTCACGATCATAGCGAACCTCGAACTCTCTCCTCTTGTCGTCCAGTTCCTTGGGATCAAGAGCAGTTGGGTCAATTCCCTTCAGGGCAAGCTCTGCCTTCATGTCTCGATCCGCCATGCGAAAGATCAGCTCGTCCCAAAAGCAGTCGTCGATGTACTCATCGTGAATCCGAACGATGGTTTCACTTCGATCTTTGCTCCACTTTCGCACATATTGGCCGTTCGACACCTCGCGACGCAGCAGGTCACGACAATCAGCATCCTCTAGGTAGGAATAGATTTTCTGCTCAAGTTCGAAATAGGGTTTTCTGGAACTCTCCTCTCCTCGGCCATAAGCATCCAGAATCATTCCCGCTAAAGTAACGACGTCTACCATCCTGCGATACTCCTCCTCGGAAAACTCAATTTTCATCAGATTCCTAAGATTAAAGAGAATTCAGAAGAAGTTCCGGCATCGGGGGCTTGTCGAAAAACGACAAAAGAGACACGAACCTTATCGGGAAGGCGGTCCGAAGGGTCCTCGGCGACCTCTTCCGTCCCCCCCTCGAGGTGCATCTCCCCCGCCCTCCTGTCGCTCGATAATTCGATTCACGTCTCGAACAACGTCCTCACGCCTTTTTTCGTCGGTGATAGACTCCGCCCAAGTAAGAGCGTTCTGAGGATCCTTGGTGGCAACCGTTCGGACAAGAGCTTCCACGGGTTTGTCCATTTCAGGGCCTGCGGGATACTTGTTGAGCCATTCGGCGGCAGCGGCGGGATCCTTTCTCGCCCACTCCCTGACAACCTCCTGCATGCCTTCGGAACGACTTTCCCCACCAGGCAAACCATCCACCCAGTCTGCGGCTGCAGCGGGATCTTTCTCCGCCCATTGGTCCGCGACGGTTTCCACCGCACGCGTCCTTTCCCCGCCTTCAGGCATTTCCGAAGCCCATGTTGCAGCTCTAGTTAAATCTTCCCTAGCTATCTTGCCTACAATCCTTCCGACGACGTAATCCTTTATACTACCTTGATCCAGGGAGTCCGCCCAACGTCGGGCGACGTCCTCACCTTTGTTCCATTGCTTTTCGATCAGCATGGAAGCTGCTTGTCCCCGGATACGTCCGTAGGGCAAGGTCATCATCAATTCCGTGGCTCCCTCGGGGTTTGTGTCCGCCATACCGTTCACGATTCCGATGTAATACGGATTGTCTTCCCCTTCATGGTTTTCACGAGCCCAGGCGATTGCGGAGTCAGCATCCTTTTCCGCCCAAGAGTTAAGGATGGTTCCAAACCCGACACGCCTTTCAAAACCACCTTGCTCCTTCATCCAAGCAAGAGCTCCCGCGGGATCGACTTGAGCCCAGGCATAAGTCAGCATCTTAAGTTCACTGGTCCGACCATAGCCGCCGGGCAAAGCCTCATAGGCGTCAATGGCAGCCTTCAGATTGGCGGAAGTTGGGTTTTTTAACAAAGAGGTGAAAGCCGACAAGCGTTCCACGGGATTGCCGGATCGCAAGTTTCGAAGCAGAAGCTCGTGGGAATCCTGCTCGGAATTCCTCGAGGAAACCTCCTCGGATACATCTCCGTCAGACCGAACTGCAGAAAATTCGGAGGATGCTCCTTCAGAAGCTTTCTCAAAAGTAATCCCAGAGGAAACCTTCGTTTGCGGAAGTGAAGGTTTTCGGGATGAACCGACGGAAGGTTTCTGGCTCGCCGCCTTCTCTTGCAAATAGATGTTTTCGCTTCCCGATGGACTATCCTGTAGAAAAACTCCGCCCAACAGAAAGGAAACCGCAAGCGTAGCGGCCCAGACAGAACCCAGCAGGATTTTATTAGTCATGTGGTCAGTTTGACTTATTCGCGACCTCTAGTCAATCCAAGCCCTACCCGAGCAACGAGCAACCAACCAACGATCAAGGTCAAGCCACCGAACGGCGTGACGTGCACCAGCCAGCTTGGGCCACCAAGACTCCATGCATAAAGGCTGCCGGAAAAGATAGTCACACCGGAAACCATTACCCAAGCTGCCGAAATGCTGCGTCGCGAGGTCTTTCCTGCTCCCTGCCGTGCGAAGAAACCCAAAGTCAAGACGGCAAGGGCATGAATGAGATGATAGTCAACAGCAGTTGCAAAAGCTTCTCCCTTTCTGGAATCCGCATCTAGAACATCCTTTAATGCATGTGCGCCAAGAGCCCCTAGAAGCACGCCCGAGGCGCCTAGGACGCCGGCGGCAATGATCAACTTGGCAGACACCGAAAACTTTCCTTACAGGTTCATTCCGAAGCGAGCCATCACCTTGGAAGTCAAAAGGTATAGGATGGCGGTAAGGACAATGCCGGCACAGAGGGCAAGGTAGAAACCCACGCCTCGTCGCATAAGCCATGGAAGGAAAAGGAACATCGGCAGGGATGGAATCACATACCAGAAAGTTCCCTCGGCATGCGAGATGAGCCTGTCCGAATCCCGCGTCTCGCCATAAAGCCACAACATGCCGATCACCGAGACCAACGGGAGAGAGGCGATCAAGCTTCCCAAGATGGCCTTCTGCTTTGCAACCTCGGAGACCAAGACGATCATTCCGGCCGTTAAAAGTGTCTTAAGCGCATACCAAGCCATAACCCGAATCCTCCATAAAGGTTAAAACCGAAAGTATTCAGCGACTTAAGGGACAAAGCGCAAGCGCCAACGTAGAGATCAGGCGGCGGCGAGCTTTCGAAGGCCGAAGCGATAGCCGATCTCGTGGACAAATCCACGATAATCCGTGAGACCGGAAAAATTCATGATCTCGAAGAATATTTCCGCACCCTCTTCGTTCAGAACGAGGGAAAAAGTCTTTTCCGAGGAGGAGGTGACGTAGGAATACAGCTTGATCCAAGGAACCTCAAAGGGGCAAATCCCATGGGGGCAGCCGAGCTCTCCCGGATCAGTCTGGCCAAGAACACGAATAAATCGACCACTTCCGGTTTCTCCCGCAAAATCGAGCAGGGATGGGAAGCGACGAATTTCGACACCCTCCTCAACCCGACGAAAGCCAAGCTTGAACCGATCGTTGAGAACCGAGACGTAACCATCCGAAAGCCCTGCGAACTTCCAGACGTCCTTCAGGGGAGAGAACCGAAAGAAGGCGGGCTTGTCCTCCATGAGTCGCAGTATTCCCGACGGCTCAATCACCTTCCCCCAGTTCGAATAAGGCGAGAGAGGGTCTTGCCATGGCGAGAACTTCTCAAGCTCCGGATGCGAGAGGAGCGCCGCGGTGGTAGGAAGCATGATGTCGGCGACGTCCTCGCGACCCAAGGCAAGCGCGCCAAGGGTTCCCTTGCTTGCCCCACACCAAGCATGAGAGACCCAAACCGTCTTGCCGGGTGCATGGACGGGAGTCTGAAAGGCAATCCAATTGGAAAAGGAGTCACCGCAATTCTCGATGATGGGAGCGTATTTGGGCCCACTCACGTGAATCCACCTGCGGGACTCGTCCGCGTACAAGACGTCCCCATTGTCGCCGAATGGATCCACCTCAAGGTCGGGCTTTGCCTGCAGCAGACGTGTCTGCCGGGTGATATCCATATCGGCAAAGGAGAAATTGTTCTCGGGAAGATAACCACCACCGCGAACTTCTCGCACCTCGGGCTTGCGAAGGAGCCACTCCACGTAAGGATGATAACGCTTGTCGGGCTTGCTGTTTGCATAGCCCTTCATCTCTCCCAGGGTGCCATCGTTGAGAATGAAAGTCAGGTGCGGTTTCCAGAAAACCACGTCTCCCTTGCAAACGGGTTCACGCAACGAAATCATAAGGTCTCCATCCTTACCCGCCCCGTTTCCGCAATGCCTCATGGCTCTGGCTTCCTCGTAGGAGGCGCCCTCCTTGATCAAGAACCATGTCCATCCGTCGCTGAACTCGAGAAAAGGTTCCCCGGCGGTACAATAGCGCTCGCCTCCGGCAAGCTCCTCCAGGCGTTCCTCCATCTTCTCGTGGTCGCTCAGGACGAGCGAGGCGGGCTTGGGCACGAGACGACCGTCAATCTCATGGTGGAAAGAATACTTCTTCATCAGGGTCAGGTTGTAGACGTCCACCAAGTCCTGATAATGAGGCCATCGAGCGGCAAAGTCCGACTGGAAGTCATCGAGGATTCTCGCCTCTCCGAAATCCTTCAGCTTCCGATCGATCTTTCGCAGAATCTTGGGTTGCAGGTTTCTGCCGCTGCGACGAAGTCCGACCATGGCTGCCCGCTGAACGATCCCGAGGAACCACACGATGCGATCGTCCTTGCGCAAATGCTTCATCGCCCAGAACACCACCTCCTCGAAGTCGAGGGTCCGACGCTGCGGCCCACTCAGGCGCATCCTTGGCCCGAGGCCATTGAACATCTGAAGATATCTGAACTTACGTCTCACGCAATCCGGGCAAACTAAACATAGCGCCATTTACCTCCGCCGGCAAATTTCCAATGGCTGAAAATTAGCCGAAATACCGCCTAATCGACCTAGCGCCCGAAAGGCGGCCGGAGGCACGGGTTGCGGGCAGTCACTCGCCCAGCTTCACCCACTTCCGGTCGGAATAGCTGTAAAAGCTCAAGGTGGTGGAAGAGCCCGACTGAAAGTAAAGCCATCCCGAAACGCCTTCCTCGAACGAGTGCCGGTAGACGTAAGGGAAGGTACGGGGACTCGTCCACATCCATCCCCAGTCCGGTTGGAAGTACCAACCGAAAGTGTGCGGAACGTTCGAGGTGCCGTTTTCATCCGAGGGCGGAGCGTTCACCAACACGGTTGCATTCACGTCCCCCAAGGGAGTCCTCACCGTCTCGGTCCCGAGAAAGCCCCCGAAAAACTTCACGTCGTTCCGCA
>CAZNWO010000180.1:0-6242 GCA_964576585.1 uncultured Puniceicoccaceae bacterium
TGAACTCGTCCCAATCCCTGAAGGCATTGTTGGCCGCGTGCACCAGCAGGACGCCGCCTCCGCCTTTTACATACTCGACGAAAGCCGTACGGGAGGCCTCGGGCCAGTTCTGTCCGTTGTAATTCATGATGACGACGTCATGGGCCGAGAAATCCGGTTGCCAAGTTTTCCAGCGTTCTCCGAGGGCGTCCTTGGCCGGCTTGCTTTGCTCCTTGTAGGCTTGAGCGTATTTTTCAAAAGCCGCCTTCACCCGCGGGTGAACGGATTTCGGAGCCTTTGGAGAGCCGGGGATGGTCGATTCGGGAGCGGTGGTGGCGCTGACGGTGAACCTGCCGGTTGCCTCTAGTGTGGCCCGTAGCGCATCGGTGGTGATTTGCCAATTGTGGTTGTTGCGGCCGTCCACGATGAGCACACGGATGCGTTCCTTTGCAGGTGAGCTTCCGCTGACCAGAATCCCCAGCAAACAAGTAAAGAGAAGTGACCTCAAGATCCTGACTCGGTTTGTTTACGCCAAGATTCCCTTCACCACATGCCCGTGCACGTCGGTGAGGCGTCGCCGGATGCCGTTGTGGTAATAGGTAAGCTTTTCGTGGTCGAGCCCGAGGAGATGCAGAATCGTGGCGTGGAAGTCGTGGGGCGTTAGGATATTCTCACGGGCCTTGAAACCGAACTCGTCGGTTGCTCCGTAGCTCGTGCCGCCTTTTACGCCTGCTCCGGCAAGCCAAGTGGTGAAGCCGTGAGGGTTGTGGTCGCGGCCATAGGTGCCGACTTGGAACATGGGCATGCGGCCGAATTCAGTGGCAAAGACGACCAGCGTGTCATCGAGCAGACCGCGCTGCTTCAGATCCTTCAACAGGCCCGCGACGGGTTGATCGAGGATTTCGCCGTGTACATCGTACTGTTCCTTTAGATTGAAATGACCATCCCAGTTTATGCGTCCGCCGGAAGCGTAGGCTCCGTTGAACAGTTGTACGAATCGTACGCCGCGCTCGATAAGGCGGCGGGCGAGGATACAGTTTTCGGCAAAGGCGACCTTGTCCTTGTTGGAACTATCTGCTCCGTAGAGTTTGCGAATATGAGGGGGCTCAGCCTTCAAGTTGGCGGCATCGGGCACCGTCATCTGCATGTGTCCGGCCAGTTCGTAGCTGGCGATTCGCGCCGCCAGATCGGGGTCGCCGGGGAAGCTTGTCTGGTTTTCCTCCTCCAATGCCCGCAGGGCCTTTCGGGCGGCTGAATCCTTTTCGGCGGAAATTGTCTTTGGACGCTGCAGGAAGCGAATGGGTTTCTTGCTGCTGAAGGGCGTTCCTTGAAAGGCGGCCGGAAGAAAGCCATTTGCCCAGTTGTTGGGGCCTGACTGCGGCATGCCGCGCGGATCTTCAATGGCGACGAAGGCCGGCAGGTTTTGGTTCTTGCTGCCAAGCGCGTAATTGATCCACGCACCCATGCTCGGAAAGCCGTCAAAGGCGAAACCGGTGTTCAAGACGTTTTCCGCCGGACCGTGTGTGTTGGACTTGTTGGTGAGCGAGTGCAGAAAGCAAATTTCATCAACCATCGAGCCGATGTGCGGTACGAGATCGGAGACCATCTTTCCACACTGTCCTCTCGCTCGGAATTTCCACAGCGGTTGGGTGAGGTTGCCGTTCGGTCCTTGAAAAGAGACCAACCGTTCATTGCCGGGCAATGGCTTTCCGTGATACCGAATCAAATCCGGTTTATGGTCAAAGGTGTCCACGTGGCTCAACGCGCCCGAACAAAATATCTCAACCACGCGTTTCGCCTTGGGGGCAAAATGCGGCCTGCGGGGCGCATAAGGCTTTTCTGGGTTGATGTCGGGCGATTCCGCAAGAGCATCTTTGGCAAACATAGCGGCAAGGGCGATACCCGGAAGACCTTGCATGGTGTCGGCTATAAACTGGCGTCTGTTGTACCTCATTACAGGTAGAGAAATGCGCTTGAGTTGAACAATACCCTGCAAACTTGCTCTAGGCCGTGTTGTCGGGCGAGTTGTTCCAGAACCACTTTTTCCCTGGGATTTGGGACACGCGAACAGGCTAGCCGAAAGGCATGGGTGATTTGCGCGTTCACGTCATCACCTTTTTCGTTCTTCACGCGTTCGGCAAAGAAACCTGCCTGACGATTGACGAAAGGACTGTTCAATAGACTTAGTGACTGGACGGGCGTGATGGAGCGCGTGCGACGTGGTTTCATCTGGCCTGAATCCGGGCAGTCGAACGCACCGAAAATATCCACGCTCTGCATGCGAACCTTGTGTGCGTATATCATTCTTCGCCATCCGTCCTCCTCGAAGGTTTCCTTTGGATGATAATCGGACAGACCGCCTCGTTGATTGAAGAAATCGAAGCCCCTTCCGCCTTTCCTTAGGTTTAATTTGCCGCTGACGCTGAGGATGCAGTCCCGAATGGCTTCAGCCTCCAGTCGACGCGGGGGAAAGCGCCAGAGGAGACGCGAATCGGCATCCACCCGCAGGGCCTCTAGCCGTGGTTTGCCTGCCTGGCGGTAGGTATGGGAGGTGACGATCAGTCGATGTAGCTTCTTCAGGGACCATTCCTTCCGGACAAATTCGCGGGCCAACCAGTCGAGCAATTTGGGGTGGGAGGGCCTTGCGCCCATTTTGCCGAAGTCCGATGGTGTTTCGACCAGTCCTGTACCGAAGTGTTTTTGCCAAACACGATTAATCAACACTCGGGCCGTCAAGGGGTGATCTTTTCTAGTCAGGTGATTCGCCAAGGCTAATCGCCGATCCGGTTCGGTGGCGTTGGGCTTGAGCTCTATCTTTCCCAAGGCAGCGGGAATGGCCGGGACCGATTCCTTCAACCTTTGCATGGGATCGCCGCGACGCAGTAGCCAAGTGGTGTCAGGCTTTTCGACAAAGCTGGCGGCGTAAACCTGCGGGCCGTCGGAAAGGCGGTGAAGTTCGATATACTTTTCACGCACGGAACCATTTAGCGCCACGAGGGAGTTGGTCTGTTCCGCCGTCAATCCCTGCAGGTTAACTTCGGCAGCGGGTCGCGTGTCGGCAATGCGCGGCAAACGGTCCTCCGTATGGGCCACGCGCCGCCAATCTTCCTTCGAGCCGCCCTCCGCCTGCAGGACTTCAATCTCGAAGTCCGCCGGCATGCTGAAGCCGCTGTGCCAAACGATTCTTTCAATCGTTACTATCTTCGGGAAATCAACCCTGATCCAAGCCGGGCCTGCCCGCTTGGCGATCCACGGCTCGGCTTGGCGTTTGTCGACCGAGCCATCAACCAGGTTGTCAAAGTGCCGAGACCTGTTGGCTAGTGAAAAACTGGATCCCGAAGGCTTGGCGCCATTTGAAGCTAAAGCTACGTTTCGTTTTTCCTTAGACCAAACCTCAAACTCGTAGAGCGAAGCTGATCGCCCATCGCTGGTGGCGCGGATATTCATTCTTATCGCCCGCGCCTTGATCGGTTGCTCTAACGATTCTGAGTGTACCGTACCCAGCGGCTTGCGCAGGTTGTATTTCTTGCGCATGACCTCCAGTTTCCTTTGCGCCTCGTCAAACTGCCGTCGGGCCGTCGGCACTTGGCTTTTCCATTCATCGTTCTCTTTGCCTCGCAGCCTTCTTTTGCCGTAGCGGAGGCCTGCAAAGACACCCTGAAAGCCGTAGTAGTCCTCTTGAGTGATGGGGTCGAACTTATGATCGTGGCAGCGGGCGCAACCGATTGTGAGACCGAGGAAACCTTGCCCAACGGTACGAATCACCTCGTCCAGTTCATCTTGTCTTGCGGAACGCATTGCCTCTTCGTCCCGACCGATTTGCCCCGGTAGGTTGGCGGGTCCCGAAACTAGAAAGCCCAGCGCCGCATCCTCACCGGTCACGTCGCCGGCGATTTGATGAAGAATGAACTGGTCGTACGGCATGTCGTCGTTCAGAGCCTTGATGACCCAATCGCGGTAATGCCACGCATCGGTTCGTTCTAGATTTGTTTCAAAGCCAACCGTTTCGGCCCAGCGGATTACGTCCAGCCAATGCTGCGCCCAGCGTTCGCCGTAGTGAGGCGAGGAGAGCAACTCCTCGACCAGTTCATGGTAGACGGATTTAGTTGGACGCGGGTCATTGAGAAAAGTTTCCAACCTCTTTGCCGTGGGCGGCAACCCAGTGAGGTCGAGACTTATCCGGCGCAAAAGGGTGGCCCGGTCGGCCTTTGGAGAGGGCTTCAGGTTTGCGCGTACCAATTTCTGCTGCACAAACGCATCAATCGGGTTGAGGATTGGCCCCGGAAGGGCTTTGGCTTCCGGTACATGAGGTCGCTTAACGGTTTCCAGCGACCAAATTTTTTCTGCTTCTACAGGACAGGCCAATGCGAGCAGTAGGCAAAGCTCCCATCGTCTCATTTTATCCACCACCGCTAACCTTTGCCCTTTCGCCCACTACAAAGATGCTCTCTAAACGAATCTCAAGGATGTGTTCTTTCATGTTGTCCAAATCAGTTGCAATGATTTGGGCAACACTCAGCCGAGTTCGCTGAGTACCCCGGTGGAGGTGCCGAAGGATTCGGTTTCGACACCGAACTTTTGCAGCATGCGGAGGTATAGGTTGGAGAGCGGGTGGTTGTTTTCCTCGTCGAAACGGAGGTGGCCCTGGTGCTTGAAGTCGCCGCCGGCGAGGAAGGTGGGCAAGTTGTTGGAGGCGTGGGCGGAGGCGTCGCCGAGATTGCTGGTGAGGAGCACTTGGGTGTGGTCGAGAAGCGTGCCGCCCGGTTCATTGGTCTCGGTCAGTTGGTCGAGGAAGCCGGAGAAGTTCTGGTAATCTTTCTCCTCGTAGCGGGCGAACTGCTCGATTTTTGAAGGATCCTTGCCGTGATGGGAGGCGTCGTGGTGGCCGATTTCGAGACCGGGAACGCCTTGGATGTTGTGCTCCCCAATGCCGAAGACGATTACGCGTGTGCTGTCGGTCTGGAGGGCCAGGCGGATGAGCCCGTACCAACGGTTCTGCGAATCCACCCAATTGGATGCTTTGTCGGAAAACCTTGAAGCGGGTTCTTCCACCTTGGGCTTCGGTTTGGCGATCCAAGCTTCCTCCTGCTTGAGGAGAACTTCCGCTTCTCGTATGGAAGTCTCCAAGAGCTCCATGCGGTCGCGGTCCGCGGCGCCGAGTTGGGAGCGCAGGGACTTGAGCTGTCCGCGCATGTCGTCGAGGATGCTGTGACCGTGAGCGAGGCGTTTGGTTTCACGCTCGATCTCCGCAGGCGTCCCGTCGATGAATAGGCGTTTGTAGATGCTGGCTCGGTTGCCGTCCTTGGGTACAGGCATGCCCTTGCGGTTCCAGGACAGGGAGGCTGCGCCGCCCATGGAGTTCAGGGTGAGGCTGCGTACCCGGGTCTCATTGCCGACTAGTTCGGCGGCGACTTGGTCCAGCGACACGGTGTTTCGAATGTCGTCCCCGCGGGCCACGCCCTCCGGTCCCACGCCGGTGAAGGTGGCGGCGGAGGTGGTGTGCGAGTTGGGGTAACCGAGGTGCGACACGCCGGAAAACAGGGTAAAGCGTCCGCGGTGCGCTTCCAACGTCTTGAGGTAGCGCGGGGTGTCGTAATCCTTGCCGGTCTTTTCCGGGACGAGGTAAGGGTGATAGGTGCCGAGACCGCGGTGAAGGAGAACCATTCGCGCAGGCGAATTGGCCTTGGCTTCGGCCCGAAGCCCAACGGGCAACATGGCGTCCATCGCCGGCAACGCCAGCGTGGCGGCTCCTGCTTTAAGAAAAGTTCTGCGCGGCAAGGGAGTTCTCATGGCGTTATTTGGTTCGGAAGATTCGGCTCTGGACGACCTCGTGCAGTAATGTCCTGAAACCATAGCTCTTGGACTTGGTGGCTGCGACAATTTTCTCGACTTCGCGGCGGTCGGCGAAGGTGAGGTCGGCGCCGGTGCCGTAGACGAGGAGCTGGCGGGCGAGGTTGCGGGCGATTTGGTCGGGATCCTCGAGCAGGATGCGCTTGTACTCGTCGATGTTTTGGAAGGCTTGACCACCGGCTGTTTCACCGTGTGCCTCGACGGGACGGGCGAGGTAGACGTGATAATTGTCCTTGGGATGGTTGGCCAACTTCACCCGGTCGATGCCTTCGCCGCCCTTGGTGACGCGGTAACGTTCGCGCCAACCGCCAAGTACGTCGAAGTTCTCCAAGGCGAAGCCGGGTGGGTCGATTTTGACGTGGCAGGAGGCGCAGACGGCCTGGGTCTTGTGGAGCTTCATTTGCTCGCGAAGG
>CAZNWO010000181.1:0-6127 GCA_964576585.1 uncultured Puniceicoccaceae bacterium
GGAGACTCGATGGATTCTTGTACCTTGTCTCGATCGAGATCATTCTCGACGATGGAACCGTGAAAGAAGGCCGCTTCTTTGGAGATGGCGAGTATCCAGTGTTCGTGTTGGACGTAACGTACGCCATTGTGTGTGGAACGGCGAACCTCGTCGTTTTCTCGGGAAGCTTCGAGCAGTCGCTCGACGAGGTTTTCGAATTTGTCGTTTTCGGCCAAGGGCAGAATGAAGCCGAAGGAGGGCAGGGGAGGGATGACCATGAATTCGTTCCTTTGCTTTTGCTTCCTCGCCTGTCCAAGGAAGACATAACTGTCCTCGTTTAGTTGGATGCCGGACTCAGACGGATCCTCTATCATCTGAGTAATGTAGACCGCCATGTCTCGCTCCTCTTCGTCTTCAAGGTCGAACTCACTCCCGAAGCCGGGACTCATGGCGGAGTAAAGAAAGGCGATGGCGGGCATGTGGATGACCGACTCGTAATCGAGTTTTCGCAGGATTTGTCCTGGACGAACCGTGGCTACCAGCCATGCGTCCTCCGGAATCAATTTTGCGTGATCGGGCAGTGGTTGGCCGGGTGTCGAGCCGGACGACTTTGGTTCGGTTGAGTTGGAGTCTCCTCCGGGTCGATCACTTGGAGCACCACAACCGAGGAATGTAAGCGCCGCGAGAGTAAGGAATGCAAAAAGGTAAGATTTGACAGGGTTTTTCATAGTAGTTGATACAAGCATTCGAGAGTTTTGTTGGGAGACTAAAGGAAATTGTTTTTCTGTAATTGAAAGTTTTTGAATGAAAAAGGCCCGCAGCTTTCGGCTGCGGGCCTTGATCGGCAGTATTTTGCAAAGTTGAGCGCTAAATGACTATGTCCTGCAGTCGTGGATTACTCTTAGCCAAATTTCTCGAATGTCGTGCATCCTGATTTGGCTTTCGGTGATGTAATCCACCATCTTTCTGGAATTGTGGTGTTCGAACATGCGATTCAGCCTGAGGGATTCGTTCAGGGCTGAATGAGCTTTCTTGAAATGACAGACGGCAAGATGATAGTCGCCCAAGTCTAGGCTTTGAGCGCCAAGAAGCGAGTGACGTTCTCCGTCGGCCAAGCTTGCGCAGAAGCTCCAGGCCAAGCTGGCCTCGGGCTGCAAGCGATTGTGGCGCATAAGGTGTTCCCACGTCGCCCTGAGGTAGGCGTAGAGAGCCGTGGTGGAAACGTAGATCGGGTGCTTGTGGATGGTGTATGGATCGTTGTCCGCGAAGGATTCGTCGCATAGATCCTCGTCGGAGATGGCTCCCGTCTCGGAATCGAGCAGTTCGTCGTCATCCGTTGCATGCCAGTCTTCTCGGTCCCAGCCCATCAGGTGAGCGGTCTCGTCCAATCGATTGTCGCTTTCCCTTACGCTGTTGTAGGCAGCGATGAACCTTGAAACTTCCTTGTCCGAGTTACGCAGGTATCTCTGCCAGTCGGCTTCGTTCCAGGCAATGTCACCACCGTCGTCCCAATCATTGTCGAAGTCGTACTGGCTCATTGGTTTCCTGTATATTGGCTCTGCGGGAGAAAATATCTGCCCTTAGGTTTCTTACAGTGTGGATGGAAGGTCAATTTTTTTTTGAGTTAAGAAAGTTGCAACGACCGTATGGTTGGCAATCCTTGAGGCATGAGTGAAAAGGTTTTCCGTATGTCGGTGAATTTTCGAGGTCGCGTTCAGGGTGTTGGATTTCGCTGGAACGTAAGGGACGAATCGACGCGGCATCAGGTTGCGGGTTATGTGAAAAACTTGCCGGACGGAAGTGTCGAAATGGTTGCGGAGTCTGCGAGAGTGGAAGACGCCAAGGAGTTTCTTGCAGCAATTGAAGCCAGAATGGTGGATTATATTTCCGATCGCTCGGTGATCGAGAGGACCGGGAGTGCGGATTTTGCCGGGTTTGAGATCACTTATTGACCGAGGCAGCGATTCAAGCTCATGATCGCCATCGCGGTTCCGTATTGCTGGTGATAATCGTAAAGAGGATAGTCCCACCAAGAACCGTCCTTTTCCTGTAGCGGAATCAAGATTGCCGCGAGGTGACCTTGGTAGAGGGCTTGTTCTTTCTTCGGCAGCTTTTCGACACAGAAGGCTGCGTAATAGTGACCGTAGTAGAAGAAATAGCCGGCAACCGCGAACCAGGATTCGTGAGGAATAGGCCGTTTTCTAGCAACGCTCAGCCACCCATTGCGAGCAATCAGACGATCGAGGCAGATCTTGTGCACATCATCGGTTACGGTTTTGTCTCCCCATATCTGGAGGGCCAAGTTGCATGCATGAGAACGACCCAAGCTTCCCCCGGGACGGTTGATGCCTCGGCGAGGTTTCCATTTCAAGTATTCGCCATAGAGGTAGCTGTGATCCGGCAGGCGTTGTCTTTGAATGGCATCATATGCTCGCTTGACCAATTCAGCGGGTGGCTCGATGCCTGCGTCCTTTGCTTCCCGCAACGCCAACAAGCCCGTGCCGTTGACGAAGGATATCGAGCTACCCGATGGCTGCTTCGTGTGGGCGTTGAAGTCGTAGTACCCCCATCCACCGTCCACCGACTCGTATCGTTGCAGCATTTGCATCTGCTGGCGAATCAAGGTCTCGACTTGCTGTTTTCTTGCAGTCGCATTGACGTCATGATCCTCAATGTTGCGATCGAGCATGCGGACAAGCGCCTGAATCCCATAGGCGTGGGACCAAACGTTGTAGATGGCAACCGACGTGGCTCTCCTAAGGTACGGGAGCCTTTCCAAGAGGTAATTCTCGCCTTTGCGTATGCATTCGGCGTAGTCCTCGTCGTTGGCCTTGGTCTCAATGAGTGAAGCTATGCTTAGTGCAGTTACCGCCAGTCTGAATGCCCGGTGTGAACCTGGGACTGGAGCGAAAATATTCAAACCTTTCGTTTGACGGGCGGAACCCCAGGATCCGTCCGGGTTCTGCCTCTTCTTGAGGAATGCGCATCCACGATCAATGGAAGCTGCAATGGACTCCTTGTCGGGAAAAGCAACCTCGGGCAGCCGAACAGGTCGTTCGATGCCTGTTTTTCCCGAAGCCAAATTTATGGCTAGGAGCAGCGTGGCGGAAAGCAATCCTGCGCGAGTCACTTTTTTGGTTTTTCCGACAATATCTCTTTCCCCGCTCGCAGACCTTCCAAGATTTCCACCTTGTCTCCGTTCTTTTCGCCGATCTTGACAACTTGTTTCTTCGGTTTCTTGTCCTTGCGGTAAAGGTATACGAACTTGCTGTCCTCGTCTGCCGTCTCGGAAAACACAGCGGATGCGGGAATTACCAAGGCCTCTTTGTTCTCATATGCTACGAATTCCAGCTTGCAGCTCATGCCGGGAAGAATTCCCTGGGCTTCCTTTGGCAAATTCACCTTTGTCACCAAATCGAATTTCCCCGGGGATATCGGAACTTCGGATACCTTGTCCACGGTAGCCGTGATATTGATGTCGGGAAAGGCCTTTGACTTCGCTTTCCCCGCCAATCCTTTCTTTACTCTCCTGAGGTTAGCTTCCGCCAAGTCCGATCGGACGACCAGAGGACCCGGTTGTACGATCGTCATGAATACTTCGTTTGGCTTGAGAGCGCCTCCTTTCTTGAGGCGGGGCTTAAGCGTAGCCTCGCCGGACCATTTTCCTCGGTCGAAGGAACCACGATAAAGAATGCCGGATGCAGGGGAGGGGACAGTCATCGTCTTTCGATCGGATTCCAGTCGAGAGAGATCCCTCTTTGCCTTCGTCCTCTGCTCCTCCAGCTTGCTTGCCTCAATTCGTTTCTTTTCCAGTGCAACGGGTTGAATCTTTCGAAGGGATTTTACGGACAGTTCGTCTTGCTTTGCCTTTTCCCTGACGGCAAAGTCTTCCCTAGGGAATTTGATTTTGGTGGTTTCCTCGTTTCTTATTTCTGCTCCCTCGAGCGAGAACTTTGCCTTGGCTACGGAATTTTCCGCTCTTTGCAGGATAATTTCTTCCGTTTCCTCCGTAAGGTCGTCGGCTTCATACATTTTCTTCAATTGGTTCAGCTCCTCTTGAACATAGGCGAGAGAATCCTTGTAGTTCTTCAAGCTCATGGCGGCTGAGCGCCGATTGTAGGGGCGATGAATTTTTTCGTACCTTTCGAGATCTTCCTTTGAGTGCTTTTCTCGGCGTTCAAGAGCGGCAAGCTCCATTGGGGCCATGGCTTCAGCCAGTTTCAACTCCGCTTGGGCGATATTCCGGTCAAGTTCCATCAATCGAATCTCATTCCTCAGGCTCTCGATTCTTTCGTCGATTTTCTCCATGTCCAGCTTCACGAGCAAGTCTCCCTTCTTCACCCGACTACCTTGCGGCAGCGCTTCCAAAACGGAAAGAGTGGACCAGATCTTTGTTTGGATAGATACTTCGCTTGTACTGGCGCTTTCGAAAACACCGTCCATTTTCAGCAGGATTTTAAAATGCTCTTTCTCTACCTTGTGAGTTTTGGGCTTCGTTTCTTTTGAGCCTGCTTCATCCTTCTTGCCGTTCTCGTCCCCCTTGGAAGCCTCGTCAGGCTTCTCGGCTTTTGTCTTCCGGGAGTCTTCCTTACTTGTGTTTGGCGCATCGGCTTGCGCTTTCGTGTCCTTATGTGCAATGCACAGCGAGGCATTGAATGCGATTAGGATTATTATCAACTTTTTCATTTTCGTTCTAACTGGATATTTTCCTCTCAAAAAAACGAAGGCCCAAAGCTTCGCAATTCGAAAGCGTTTTTTGTGGCGGTCTTACTTTTGTCAATTTCTTTGGGAAAGGCTGTCGGCGAGAGCCGAAAGATCCCCGCCGGCAGGCATTTGGTATGCACGCAGATCGAAGCGATCCAGTGAGGCAATCAAGTGGTCGAAAATATCACCCTGCACGTTTTCGTAGTTCACCCAAGCCACGTCGTTTACAAAGACGTATATCTCGATCGGTAGTCCTCTGTCGGTAGGTGCCAGTTGCCGGACCAGAAAAGTCATACCTTCCTTGTGGATTTTCTCATTGGCATTGAGGTAGGCCGCGCAGTAAGCCCGAAAAGTTCCGACGTTCGTCAGCCTGCGGCCGTTGGCTGGTTCGGACAAGTCGACTTTCTCCGACTGGTTGTACTTTTCGACGTCTTTTTCCTTCTCGGCCAAGTAATCGTCAAGCAAACTGATTTTGCTCAGTTGCTTCATCAGTTTTTCATCGACGAAGCGAACGCTGCGCAGGTCGATCGCAATGCTGCGCTTGATTCGTCTGCCGCCCGATTCGCTCATGCCCCTCCAGTTCTTGAATGAATCCGCAACCAAGGCGTGGGGAGGAATCGAGGTGATGGTCTTGTCCCAATTCTGAACCTTGACGCTCGTGAGCGAGACTTCGATCACGTCGCCATCCGCGCCGTACTTCGGCATCTCGATCCAATCTCCTTTCCTGACTAGGTTGTTGAGGGACAATTGGATGCCTGCGACCAATCCTAGAATGGCATCTTTGAAGATAAGCAAGAGCACGGCGGTCAATGCTCCCAATCCGGAGATGAAGTAAAGTGGAGATTTGTCGAAGAGTATTGATAAGACCAGAATCACTCCCAAGGCATTGACGACTATCTTGAGAGCTTGCGAAATACCCTTTACGGGAAGTCGTTTGGAGATTTCGTGCTCTTGGTAGAGGTTTATGGCGGCGTTTATCGAAGAGTCGATTACAAGGAGTCCGATCACGATTAAGTAAACGTTTACTGCTGCTTCCGCCAGAATCAGCAATGATTCGGATCCTTGAACAAGCCAAGGTGAAGCAGCCTTGACAACGATTGCAGGAACGACGTGAGAGAGTCTTTGGAAGAAGCGAGCCTCAATCAATGCTTCTCCAAAATGCGGCCATTTCCCCGCCAGAGACCTGAAGGTTTTTAGCAAGAACCCCTTCGCCAAGGCATTGGAAAACCAAGCCAAGGCAATCAGCAGTATAATTGCAATCGAACGAGCAGCCCAGATCGAGATTGTTTCGGAAACTCCAAACCAATCCTGCAGACTGACCTTTAGTTCGTTTGTAGAAAGAGGTATGTTAAGCAAGACGTGAATGTCCAATTGGTCTTTGCTGAGAATGAAGTTGGCTGAAAGTATTGACTCCGGCAGTCAGCCAAGAAGTCTTGAGGTTGTT
>CAZNWO010000182.1:0-2158 GCA_964576585.1 uncultured Puniceicoccaceae bacterium
AATGCCCGATTCGGTTTCACCTTAGGTCTTCACAATTCACTCTATGGTGTTGATGATGACACCAAGGGTGGCACAGTCGCCCTTGACCTTCAGGCTGCAGTAATGATCATGCCGGGTCTGGAAGGACGAATTGGTTACGCCCATGACTCCAATGATGCCATTGCCGGCGACGACTCTATTGAGCAAATCAACATCTGGCTCTCTTATGCCCAAGGAGGCTTGACCACTGCCATCGAGTACGACAACTGGGAAGTTTATGGTGATGACGCCTGGAACATCATGTTGATGGGCAGCTACCAGTTCAACCAGCTGTTTGCCCTTACCCTTCGTTACAGCCATGAGGATTTCGAACAAGGTGCTACTGACACCGATACCGATCGCTTCACCTTGGGTCTCGGCTTCACCGTTACCGACAACTTGGGGCTACGCCTCGAGTATAGCCATGGCAGTGTGGAAGAAGGGTCTACGGACTACGACGTAGACGAGATTTACGCCGAAGGCATCATGACCTTCTAGGCGTTCATTACAGCAATTTCAAAAACGCCTCGCCGGGTTTCCGGCGGGGCTTTTTTTTGCTTCTTTTTCACCCATTCGGCGCTTCTTGATTGTCAACCTCGCTCCATAGTCCTATCGAGTGGATTCCTAAATGGCGGATGGCAACGGCAAGAAGGCCCTGAAAAGGGAGGTTGAGGAACTTGAGCAGGAACTCGCGCTCCTGCAGAGGCATTGCAGGGAGCTGGGAATCCCCGTGTTGCTGGTGTTCGAGGGCTGGAGCGCCGCAGGGAAGGGAACCATGATCAACCGCATCATCCAGCCCATGGACCCGCGCGGGTTCAAGGTGTCCTGCATTCCTGCCCCCAATCGAGACGAACAGCTTCGCCCGTTCCTGTGGCGCTTCTGGAGCAGGACACCATCCGCCGACAGGATGGCCATCTTCGACAGGAGCTGGTACCGCTCGATCCTGGATGGAGCGGTGACGGGAGACTTGGACGAGAAAGCCTTGGCAAAGGCCTTTGCCGACGTTCGGGCTTTCGAGCGCCAGTTGAAGGACGGCGGGACCGTGATCGTGAAGTTCTTTCTCAACATTTCCAAGAAGGAGCAGGCCCAGCGCCTCGACAAGCTGCGCAGCAATCCCGCCACCGCTTGGAGAGTCTCGGACGAGGTCCTGGCTCGCCACTTCAAGTACGAGGAGTACGAGAAGGCGATCACCAAGATGCTGGAGGAGACGGACGTTCCTTTGGACGCTCCTTGGAGGGTAATTGATGCCAAGAAGGCGTTGCCCTCGACGGTCGAGACTTTTCGACATTTGGTGAAGAACTTGCGAGACGTGGTGGAGGCTCGCAAGAAAGGACCGAGGGAGGACAAGCCTCCCGAGGAGAAGGATTTGCCGCAGAGCCCGGAGGCGCCATCGATGTCGCGGGTGAACCTAGAACTGACTCTAGACCGGGACGAATACCGCAAGCTGCTGGATGAAAGGCAGGACAAGATCCACGACCTGCACAACGAGGTTTATCGCCGCCGCATTCCCGTGGTGATCGTCTACGAGGGCTGGGACGCCGCAGGCAAGGGTGGCAACATTCGACGCCTCACCCAACAAATGGATCCTCGTGGATACGAGGTGATCCCGATTTCCGCCCCGAACGACGTTGAGAAGGCCCACCACTACCTCTGGCGCTTTTGGACTGAATTTCCCAAGGCGGGGCACGTCACCATCTTCGACCGCTCTTGGTACGGGCGCGTGTTGGTGGAGCGCGTTGAGGGGTTTTGTTCGGAGGCGGACTGGAAGCGTGCTTTCCGGGAAATCAACGAGATGGAGGAAAACTTTCGGCACTTCGGTACGGTCATGGTCAAGTTCTGGATGCACATCGACAAGGACGAGCAACTCCGCAGGTTCAAGGCTCGTGAGGAAAACCCCGCCAAGAGCTGGAAGCTCCATGAGGAGGATTGGAGAAACCGTGACAAGTGGGACCGTTACGAGGAGGCTGCCGAGGAAATGTTCCTGCGCACACACAATTCCCATGCCCCATGGACGATTGTCGAGGGAAACTGCAAGCGCCATGCCCGCATCCAAGCCTTGGACGTCGTGATCGAGGCCATCGAGGCCAAGATCAACAAGTCCTGACGAAAGGTTTCGGCTTTTGTTCGTCGGTCTTGCCGA
>CAZNWO010000182.1:2258-6118 GCA_964576585.1 uncultured Puniceicoccaceae bacterium
AATTTTTTCTTTCTTGATTGAAGGGAACAATTGCGTTGCAGGGGTTGTAGGTAGAATTGATTTTGACTTTAAACGTTAAGCGAGAATGGACTGCTTGTTTAATAACGAAACCCAAATTATAGCATTACATGGATCAGACAGCATCTTCTGAAGAACGCCGTGGCATTCTGGCCGGCGGCAACTGGATCATAGACCAGGTAAAGATCATAGACGTTTATCCCAAGCACGAGCAACTGGCCAATATCTTTAGCCAGTCTCAGGGTTCGGGTGGATCGCCCTACAACGTCTTGCTGGACTTGGCCAAGCTTGGCGCCGATTTCCCTCTCGAGGGAGCCGGTCTCGTTGGCAAGGATTCCCTCGGCCAATACATACTCGAGGATTGTCGAAGCAACGGCATCGACCCGAAGTTCATTTCCGTAAACGATAACGCCCTTACCTCCTACACCGACGTCATGACCGAAAAGGATGGCGGACGCCGTACCTTTTTCCATTGCCGGGGCGCCAACGCCGAGTGGGATGGGGGTGAGCTCGATTTCGCCGCTTCATCGAGTCGTATCTTTCACTTGGGCTACTTGCTTCTTCTGGATGCCGTGGATGCCGAACACCCCGAGTATGGAACCCAAGGGGCAGCTCTTCTGGCTGCTGCCCGGGAAGCTGGCCTTAAGACGAGCATAGACGTCGTCAGCGAGGACAGCGATCGATTTGCAAAGATCGTTAGCCCTGCCCTGCGGCACGTCGACTACTGCATCCTAAACGAAATCGAGGCGAGCAAGGTGACGGGCGTTTCGGTTCGGGATGGTGAAAAGCTTAACGAGACCGCCGTCGAGCAGACAGCTGAGCAGCTAATGGAACTTGGCGCCCGCGAGTTGGTGGCCATTCATTTTCCCGAGGGAGCCTTTTCCCTGAGGGCTGATGGCGAGAAGGCTTGGCAGGGTTCGCTTGCCCTGCCCAAGGGTTACGTCGTTGGCGCTGCGGGAGCAGGAGACGCCTTCTGCGCCGGCATGCTTTACGGTATTCACGAAGGCTGGGAATTGTCGCGATGCCTTCTTGTCGGCACTTGCGCCGCCACTGCCTGCCTTTCCGACCCTACCTGCACCGATGGCGTCAAGAGCCTGGAAGAATGCCTTGCCTTGGCCGAGAGGTTTGGCGTTGGCGAAGACGAAGCTTGAGGAACCGTAACATGCCTGAAAACCTTTTGGACGATTTTGACCTTTCCACGCGTAGCGAAGCCCTTCAAAGCTTGGCCGCCTCCGAAAGTTTCCCCGAGGCGAAGCCAATCGTCAACCTTCACGCCCATACTTTCTACTCCTACAACTATCGTGGGTTTTCGCCCTCGCGCTTTGTCTACGAGGCTAAGCGGGAAGGATTGGAGATGGGCGGCATCGTGGAGTTTGATTGCCTCGACGGGCTCGATGAATTCCTGTCCGCCGGTCGATTGCTGAACCTCAAGGGTTGCGTGGGCATCGAGTCTCGCGTCTTCGTGCCCGAGTTCGCCGACCGCGAAATCAACTCTCCCGGCGAGCCCGGCATCAGCTACCACATGGGCATGGGCTTCACCACGACCGACGTTCCCGGCGAGGCCCAAGAATTTCTCGACGACATGAGAAACACCTCCGCCGAACGCAACCGTGGTCTCGTCGAGCGGGTCAACCGCCATCTCGATCCCGTCGTGCTCGACTACGATACCGACGTCCTTCCGCTGACTCCCTCGGGCAACGCCACCGAGCGTCACCTTTGCGTCGCCTATGCCCGCAAAGCCGCTGCTCATTTTCCCGAGTCCACCGACCTCGCCAAATACTGGGGGGACAAGCTGGGCGTAGCGCCCGAGGAGGTGAAGGATCTCCCCGAAGGTCGCGGCCTCACCGACCTTCTTCGAGCCAAGACCATGAAGCGGGGCGGAGTCGGATACGTTCAACCCGATTCGGGTTCCTTTCCCAAGATGTCGGACATGAACCGTTTCGTTCTCCTTTGCGGAGCCATCCCGACCCTCACTTGGCTGGATGGGTGCTCGGCGGGCGAGCAAGCCATTGAGGAACTCACCGACGTCGCGATGGCCACGGGTGTCGCAGCCTTCAACGTTATTCCCGATCGCAACTACACTCCGGGTTCTCCCGACGAGAAACTTCGCAACCTGCAGGAAGTGATCGCCATGACCGAACGTCGAGGTCTCCCTCTGATAGGTGGCACCGAGATGAACAGCCCCGGACAAAAGTTCGTGGACGATTTCGATTCGCCTGCTCTCGAGCCCTTCCGCCCCGTCTTCCGTAAGGGAGGACGCATCCTTTATGCCCATACCGTCCTGCAAGGCATGGCCGACATGGGCTACCTCAGCGACTGGGCCGAGAATTCCTTTGACGACGTCTTCGCCAAGAACGACTTTTTCTCCGAGCTCGGCGATATCCTGGAGCCGCAGGTCGAGGAACAATTTCGCGACTCCTCTGCCTCTGCCCAAGACCCCGTTGAAATCCTTTCCCTCGCTCGCTCCATCCTCGCTTGAGGAGCCCTGCGTAATGAGTGTCGAAATCGAGCAAGTCGAGGGCGACCTCTTTCTCGTCAAGGTGGCCTCCGCAACCTCCACCGAGCATCGCGTCACCCTGTCCGACGCCTATAGGAGCAAGATTTTCAACGAACGCCTGACCAAGGAGGAAATCCTTCGCCGCTCGTTCGCCTTCCTGCTGGAGCGCGAGTCCAACGCTTCAATCCTGCGCAGCTTCGATTTGCCCGCCATCCAACGGTACTTCCCCGAGTACGAATCGAGCGCCGCTCGCTGGGAGTAGGGCAGGGGACATGTCCGGCACCTTCGTAGGGTTTGGCTTTGGGGCAATTCAAGGCGGCCTGTTTTTGCCCGAGGCTTTTCGGTCAGGCAACTTCACTCGCCTTGTCGTCTCCGAGATCGATGCCGACGTCGTGTCCGCAGTTCGCGCCTACGAGGGTTCGTACTCCTGCAACGTTGCCACCGCCACAGGCGTCGAGATCGTGGATGTCCACGGTGTGGAAATCCTCAACCCCCTTGTGCCTGAGGATCGAGCCACTCTTCTCGCAGCCATAGCCGAAGCCTCCGAACTGGCCACCGCCCTGCCCAGTTTTACCCTGTACGACGTAGGCGAGGCTTCAGTCGCCGCTCTCCTCGCGGAAGGTTTTGCGCGAAAACTGACCGACGATTCCCTCCCTCCCTGCATTGTCTATGCCGCCGAGAACGATGCTCGAGCCGCCGCTCGCCTACGCGAGTCCTGCCTCGCGCACCATCCCCAAGGGTTCGCGGACCGCGTCCAGTTTTCCGAGACCGTCATCGCCAAGATGTGCTCGGTGGTTGCGGACGAGCGACGCATCACCGATGAACAATTAGCTCCCCTCGTCCCCGCTTCCCCTCGCGCCTTCCTCGTCGAGTCCTTCAACGAAATCCTTGTCGACCAAGCCGCCCTGCCGAATTTTCAGCGAGGCCTGAACTCCTTTGTCGAGAAGCCGGACCTTGATCCCTTCGCCATCACCAAGTTTCTCGGGCATAACGCCAACCACGCTTTGCTTGGCTATCTCGCCCGAGAGCAGGGACTCACCTACATGCACGAGGCGGGTGAACGCGAGGACCTCATGTCCGTAGCTCGCCAAGCTTTTCTGGAGGAATCGGGCGTTGGCCTTCGTCGAAAGTATGCTGACGTTGACGACGAGCTCTTCACCGAGGACGGCTTCAACGCCTATGCCGAGGATGCCCTCGAACGCATGGTGAATCCTTACCTGCGCGACCCCGTTGAGCGTGTTACCCGCGATCCTGCCCGCAAGTTGGGTTGGGAGGATCGCCTGGTCGGGTCCATGTTGCTTGCCTCTGAGGCAGGAGTCATTCCCAGCCGTCTTGCTCGAGGAGT
>CAZNWO010000183.1:0-6093 GCA_964576585.1 uncultured Puniceicoccaceae bacterium
TTTGGTGAAAATTGGGATTTTGAGGCTCAAGAGAATCTTGCAAATATTGAAAAAGCAAAAAGCATTGGTTGGATTCCAAGAACTGATTTAGAAGATGGTTTAAAAAAATCTATAGATTATATAAGAAACCATGTAATTTAACGACTTATGATTGTATCAAGAACACCATTGAGAATAACGTTAGGCGGTGGCGGAACGGATTTACCGAGTTATTATGAAAAATTTGGTGGATTTATATTCAGTTTTTGTTTATCAAAATATATGTATATCTGTATTAATCGCCCTTCAGCTGATAATTTAGTTAGATTAAAGTATAGCAAATCTGAAACTGTGAAATCTGTTGGAGAGTTAAATCACGAACTAGCTAGAGCATGTCTTGAAAGAGTAGGAGTTGATTCACAGATTGAAATTGCTTCTTTGTCAGATATTCCAGCAGGTTCAGGACTTGGAAGTTCTAGCACTTATACTGTTGGGCTTCTTAATGCTTTATATTCTATGAAAGGTGAATATAAGAGTTTAGAATCGTTGGCTAATGAAGCTTGTATCATTGAAATGGATATCTTAAAAAAGCCAATGGGTAAGCAAGATCAATATTTAGCAGCTCTTGGTGGATTTGTTGTCATGGAAATTGATAAAAAGGGTGTTGTAACATCAAGAAAAATAAATCTAGAAAAATCAATCCTTAATGAACTCAACAGAAACTTATTAATTTTCTATACTGGACAACAGAGAAAAAACAATAAGATTTTAAAAGAACAAGATATCTCTACAAAAAAAGATAAAAAAGAAGTACTGAATTCATTGCATTATATTAAAGATTCAGGTTATAAAATTTTGGAAATTGTTCAATCAGGAAATATCGATGATTTAGGTATAATGTTTAAAGAACATTGGGAGATGAAGAAAAAATTATCTTCGGGTGTAACCAATAGCAAAATTGATTCAATTTATAATATTGCGCTAAAGAATGGTGCAATAGGAGGAAAGATATCTGGTGCTGGAGGTGGAGGGTTTTTTACATTTTATTGTAATAAAGATCATTCTAAACTAAGAAAAGCTATGTTTGATCAAGGGCTGAAAGAATTAGATTATTCGTTTGATTTTGACGGTTCAAAAATTATTGCTAATCATCGATGAAAAAAATAATTATTCTAGGTTCTTCAGGTTCGATCGGATCTTATTTATGTCAAAAATTAAGTAGTCATTTTAAAATTATTGCAACTGTCAGAAAAGAATCTGACTTAGAAATGATTAATGATAAAAATAATATTACAGCATTAAAAGTTGATTTTAAAAAGAAAAAAGATATAGAACAGTTTATAAGCAAATTGCAAGATGAAAAAGATCTTTATGGTCTCATCAATTGTTATGGAGTACAACATCCCATAGGAAAATTTAAAAATGTCAAATTTGAAGAATGGGAAAATAATATCATTATTAATTTTAATAACTTTGCTTTTTTTCTACATAAATTTTTAAACCTAAAAAATAAAGTAAAAAAAATAATTGTTTTTTCAGGAGGCGGTGTTACTTTTCCAAGAAAATATTTTTCTGCTTATGCAATTTCTAAGATTTCGCTTTATAAATATGTAGAAATCTTATCACAAGAATTGAACAAAGATAATATTGATTTAAATTTGATTGCTCCAGGTACCATCAAATCAAAAATGACTAAAGAAGTCATTGATTTTGGTTCTAGTTTGGGTAATGAATATGACAATTCCTTAAAAACTTTCAATGATGGAGGCCAAAGCAAAAAGAAAATCTTTGATTTATGCCAACTTTTATTATCGGAAAAAAGCAATGGTCTTTCTGGTCGATTATTTGCAGCGCAATGGGACAATCTAGAAAAATATGATATGAATCAATTAATTAAAGATAAAAATTTGTTTACAATGAGACGAATTGATGAAAAATATTTTAAGGAAAAAGATAAATCATGAATGTAGGAATTATTGGTTGTGGACTTATTGGTCAAAAAAGAGCTTTAAGTATTAAGTCTAGTCAAATTCATACTGTCTGTGATATAGATTTATCCCAAGCGAAACAATTATCAAAGATAGTAAATTCAAATTTTACCGATAACTATAATGATATTATTGATAATGATGAAATTGATATTGTGATTATTGCTACTCCTAATTATTTAATAAAAAAGATTGCAATTAAAGCTTTAAATAGAAAAAAACATGTTTTATCAGAAAAACCTTTAGGAAAAAATTCTAATGAAAGCAAAAAAATGCAAGAGATTGCAAATAAAAATAAAAAAGTTATTTATACTGGATTTAATCACAGGTTTCATCCTTCTATTCTGAAGGCTAAAGAATTGGTTGATAATGATATTATCGGTGATATTGTTCATATTCATGGGCATTATGGTCATGGTGGAAGAAAGGGAATGGAAAATGAATGGAGAATGAACAAGAAATTCAGTGGTGGTGGTGAACTATTAGATCAAGGAGTTCATCTAGTAGATTTAGCAATTTTTTTTAAAGGTTTTCCAGAAAGAGTTTTTGGATCAACTGCAAACTTAGTGTGGAATTCTGAAGTGGAAGATTCTTCTTCATTTATCTTATTTTATAAGAACAATGTCAATTGTTTGTTTTCTGTAGGGTGGATATATTGGAAAAATAAATTTGAATTTAATATTTATGGTTCTAAAGGTTTTATTAGTATTAATGGTCTTGGAGGTTCTTATGGAAGTGAAAAATTAACTTTAGGTATACGAAATATGAAGGGTGGAAAACCAACAATAAAGAAATTCTACTTTAAAGGAAATGATTTATCTTGGAAAAAAGAATGGCATTATTTTCAAACACTTATTAATAATAAGATTAAATGTAATAATGGATATCAGGCAAACTTAGTTATTGATACCATATATCAATCAAGCAAAACAAATAATGCAATCAACCTATAACGATAGGGCCATCTTTTTTGATAGAGATGGGGTTATAAATCAATTAGTCAATAGAGAAAGTGGGTTTTTTTCTCCTAGAAAATTTGATGATTTTAATTTCTATGACGATATCAAGGAATGTATAGATTTTTTATCTGATAATAATTTTTTAATATTAATTATTTCTAATCAACCAGATATTTCGAGAGGGGAGATGGAAATTGAAGAACTCAATAAAATGGATAAAAAAATGAAAGAATTTTTACACATTGATGATATCTATTATTCTTTTGATAGTGACATAGTTGAAGGTGGAACAAAGAAACCATCTCCAAAAATGTTATTAGAAGCGAAAGAAAAATGGAATATAGATTTTTCAAAAAGTTATTTTATTGGAGACTCATTGGTTGATCAGCAATGTGCAAAAAATGCAAATATCCCTTTTATTTTAATTGCTAGAAAACATAATCGAGATTTAGTATGTAAAAATAGAATTGAAAATTTAAATCAAATAAAAGATTATATAAATATAATATGATTAATAAAAATCCAATTACAAATAAATTTTCTTATTGGTGTATTAAGAGATTTCTTGATATAACATTTTCTATAATTTTAATTATAATTTTATTTCCATTGTTACTGTTAATCTCTTTGTTAATTGCCATATTTAATGGTTTACCTATCTACTATAGTTGGAGAGTTCATGGTTTTCAAGGGAAAGAATTTGTTGGTTATAAATTTAGAACAATGTATAGATATGCTGATTCACAAAAAAAAGATTTACAGGAATTGAATGAAATGTCTGGACCAGTATTTAAAATTTCGAATGATCCAAGGATAACAAAATTTGGAAAATTTTTAAGAAAATATAGTTTAGATGAATTACCTCAGCTTTATTCTGTATTAAAAGGAGAGATGAGTTTTATAGGACCTAGGCCTGCTGGTTTTAATGAATATCCTGAGTATCAAGACTGGCAACGTAGAAAGCTAAGTGTTGTTCCTGGCATGTCTTGTCTTTGGCAGGTTGAAGGGCGAAACAAGATAGATAGTTTTGATGAATGGGTAAAACTAGATTTAAAATATATTGATAATTGGTCTTTGATGTTGGATACAAAGATTTTTTTTAGAACAATTCTTGTTGTTTTAAGAGGAACAGGGAAATAATTATCTAATTTTAATAAATCTATTGTAATTTCTTTAACTATGAGTTTCTCAGGGGAATATATAAAAGAGTGTATTGAGATTTGTCATTCTATTGATTCAGATGAAATAGAAAAAATGGCCAGTTTAATTAATTCAATACGTTCTAATAATGGTAGAATTTTCTTTTTAGGTGTCGGTGGTGGTGCTGGTCATGCGTCCCATGCGGTTAATGATTTTCGTAAAATTTGTAATATTGAAAGTTATGCTCCAACAGATAATGTCTCAGAATTAACAGCACGAGTTAACGATGATGGGTGGGATACGTGTTATGTGAATTGGTTAAAAGGATCTAATCTCTCAAAAAATGATTTACTATTTGTTTTTTCTGTTGGAGGCGGAAACTTAGAAAAGAATATTAGTGTCAATATTTTAAAATCGCTTGAACTTGCAAAAAATATTGGTGCCAAGGTTTGTGGCGTTGTAGGTCGTGATGGTGGTTATACAAAACAAGTTGCTGATGTTTGTATTGTAGTTCCAACTGTGAATGAAAAGAATGTTACTCCACACACAGAGGCTTTCCAAGCAGTTGTTTGGCATTTATTGGTAGCACATCCTCTTTTGCTTGCTAATGAAATGAAATGGGAGTCAACAAAATGAGTAATTTAGATATAAAAATTTATGCAGATGGTGCTGATGTTAATGAAATCATTAAAATGGATCGTGAAAACTCTGTTGATGGTTTTACTACAAACCCCACTTTAATGTTAAAAGCTGGAATTTCTGATTATTTAGGTTTTGCAAAAGATGTCTTGGCTGGAGTTAAAGAAAAATCTATCTCATTTGAAGTTTTTTCTGATGATTTAGATGATATGTATAGACAAGCACTCATTTTAAGAGATTTAGGGGATAATGTTTGGGTAAAAATTCCTGTTTCAAATACACAAGGTGTTATGACTTATGATTTGATTAATAAATTAAGTTCTGAAGAAGTTAAAGTAAATGTAACTGCTATTTTTACGAAACAACAAATACAAGAAGTCTATAATGCACTTAATCCAAATGTTAATTCAATTATCTCCATTTTTGCTGGACGTATAGCAAATGCTGGTATAGATCCTGAACCAACAATGAAGTTTGCCTCTGATTTATCAAAGGACAATAAACTAATAGAAACATTATGGGCTAGTTCTCGTGAAGTATTTAATATTATTCAAGCAATTAGAACTAATACAGACATTATTACTCTGACTCCTTCTTTAATCAATGGCTCTAAAGAAATTGGTAAAGATCTCGATCAGTATTCTCTTGAAACTGTGAAAATGTTTTATGATGATGCAAAGAAATCAGGCTTTTCTCTATAACTAGAGATTTTCTTCGATATATTTTGAAATAATATGACCAACAAGAATATGATTTTCTTGAATTCTTGCAACATTGTCACTTGGTACTTTTAGCGTTAAACAATCAAATACATTTGTTTCTCCACCATTTCTTCCAGTAAAGATAATTATTTCTAATCCTTTAGATTGAGCAGATTTAATTGCATTAATTATATTTTTGCTATTACCAGATGTTGATATTGCAATAAGTAAATCACCTTTTTTCCCAATTGCTTCAATTTGCCTGGAGAAAATATGATCAAAACCAAAATCATTTGCAATTGCTGTTAAATTAGATTGATTGGATGCTAATGAAATTGATGGTAATGCATTTCTTTCTTTTTCAAATCTTCCGACAATTTCTGAAGATATATGTATACTATCGCTTGCGCTTCCTCCATTGCCACATAACAATATAGTATTACCTTTTTTTATAGTGTTTAGCGCTAAAGAACAGATATCTTCAATACAATGAACTTCATTTAATAAATCATTTGTTGTATTGATATTATCATTTATTATATTTTTAATATCTGTATTCATCTTTTTTGAAAGGACCATTAACTGAAACACCAATATAATCTGCTTGATCTTTGGTTAATTTTGTGAGATCTGCATCGAGATGCTTTAAGTGTAGTCTTGCAACTTCTTCATCTAGTTCTTTTGGTA
>CAZNWO010000184.1:0-6092 GCA_964576585.1 uncultured Puniceicoccaceae bacterium
CGATCTTGAAAATCGATGTCCATCGCAGGGGTATCCAGCCAAAGGCAAGGTTCTCCCGACCGCTTCATCTCACGGTCGATGGCTCTCGCCACGACGTCACGCGGAGCCAGGTCCGCCAAGGGATGGTACTTCTTCATCACGGGCTTTCCCGTAGAGTCGACCAGTTTGGCGCCCTCCCCCCGGACTGCCTCGGTAATGAGAAAACGATCCACCTCCAGAGAATGAAAAGTCGTGGGATGAAACTGGATGAACTCGAGGTTCGCAACGGAAAGACCGGCTCGCGAAGCCATGGCCACACCATCCCCGGTGGCAATCGAGGGATTGGTCGTATATAGGTAAGTCTGCCCAGCTCCACCCGTGGCGAGCAGGATTGCCCGGGCGGCAACGGTACGAACGACGTCCGCGCCTGCATCGTAGGCATAAAGCCCGAGAATGTGGTTGTGGTCGCCGGGCACGTTTACTCCAAGTTTCCGAACCTTGCGCGCGGTGATGAGGTCGATCCCGAAGAGATGCTCGTAGATTTCCACACCTTCCCGGGCGATGGCGGCAAGCAAGGCTTCCTCGATTGCCTTGCCGGTCATGTCCTTCACGTGAAGGACTCGACGCTTGCTGTGACCACCTTCCTTGCCAAGGGAGATTCGACCGTCGTCCAAATTGCTGAACTCAACCCCGAGGGCAGCCAAGTCCTCGATCCGGTCGGGACCGTCGCGCAGGACTTCTCTCACGACCTCGGCGTTGCAGAGGCCGTCTCCCGCCTCGAGGGTATCCGTAACGTGTTTCTCCACGTCATCCTTGGCCGATGTAACTGCGGCAATGCCGCCTTGGGCATAGTTGGTATTGGATTCCGCCTTGTCCTTCTTGGTGAAAATGGCGACGCTGTAACCGGCTTCGGCAACCTTCAGGGCAAAACTCAAGCCGGCGATCCCGCTCCCAACTATCACTAGGTCGTATCTCGGCTTCATTTCCCGAACAGGTTGACTAGAGCAGGATGTTGTCGATGAGGCGAACCTCGTCAATCCAAGCGGCTACCATGATCATGGAACGTCCCGGCTCAACCTCCTCCTCGACCTTAACGTCTTCCCGGTCGACGATCTCGACGTAATTCACCCGAACCCGCCTGCCGGATGAAAGCACGCCCATTACCTCGGCCTTTACACGGTCGACGTTCCGCACGTCCTTGTCCTCCACCAGACTCTTTCCTGCAGCCAAGGATTTCGAGAGTAGCAAGGCATCCTGCCGCTGACCTTCGTCGAGGTAGGAATTCCTCGAACTCATTGCAAGGCCGTCTTCGTCCCGCAAGGTTGGCCCGAGAATGATTTCCACAGGGAAATGCAAGTCTTCCGCCATACGACGTATGACGACAGATTGCTGGGCATCCTTCCAGCCGAGGACCACGAAATCGGGTCGACAAAGGTTGAACAGCTTGGCGCAAACGGTTGTCACTCCGCGAAAGTGAATGGGTCTGGACACGCCGCAAAGACCTTCGGCTGCGTTTGTCTCCTCTACGAAGGTGGAGAAATTGGGAGGATACATCTCATCCTTGCCGGGGATGAAAACTATGTCGACGCCTCGTTCCTCGCAAAGCTTCAAGTCACGCTCCTCGTCGCACGGATAGCTTTCAAGGTCTTCCCCGACTCCAAACTGAGTAGGATTGACGAAAATCGAAAGGATCACGACGTCCGCCTTTGCGGAGGCCAAGTCCAGCAAGGACAAATGCCCCTCGTGAAGGAAACCCATGGTGGGTACAAAGCCAATCAACTTACCCTCGGAACGTAGCCCAATCGCGGTGGACTGCATCTCGTTTGCTGAACGGATGACTTGCATATCGTTAATGCCGGTCAATAAGACTTGGCGAAATAAACCCGACGCGGACTTGGATTTCCGCTAAAGATGCAGGTTCCGGGCTCACCTTCTCCTTGGGGAATGCACCGGATGGTTACCTTAAGGTCGTTCTTCACTTGTTCCTCCCAGCGGGAATCACCATCCCAATGGGCAAGAGCGAAACCACCATGAATCTCACCCGACTTGGATGGAGTGAAGAATTCGTAGAACGTCTCCTTGTCGTCGATCACTCGGGTGTGTTCCTCTTGAAATGCCTGGGCCTTGGCAAAAAGGCTTTCCTGAATCTCCTGCAGGATGGCGGGCAGGCGAGCGAGAAATTCGGATCGAGCCATTCCTTCCCTACCCTTGCGCCCCAAGTCACGCCTGCCGACGAAGACAGAGTCGTTCTCCAGATCTCTCGGGCCAATCTCCACCGTCAAGGGAATCCCCTTCTTGACCCACTGCCAGTACTTTTCACCTCCTCGAAGGTCGCGATCATCAAGCTCGACTCGAACGGGAGAACCCGCGAAAGTCAGCTCACCAACCTCATCCATCAACGACTTGCAGGATTCCAGAACTTGCTCACGAGAATCCTCCTTGGGAGTAACGGGTAAAATCACCACATGTGAAGGCGCGACCTTTGGGGGAACGACGAGACCATCGTCATCCCCATGACACATGATCATCCCGCCTATGAGTCGAGTGGAAACCCCCCAGGAAGTCGTCCAACCAAATTCCTCGCTGCCTTGCTCGCCTTGAAACTTGATACCGCAGGCCTTCGAGAAATTCTGCCCAAGGAAGTGTGAAGTTCCCGCCTGCAGAGCCTTTCGATCCTGCATCATGGCCTCTATGCACAAAGTAACCTCGGCTCCGGGGAAACGCTCTCCCTCGGTCTTCTCCCCACGCAAGACGGGCATAGCAAGCCACTCCTCCGCAAAGTCGGCATACAAATCGAGTATGAGCTCCATCTCCTTGACCGCATCCTCCGACGTCGCATGCACCGTGTGCCCCTCCTGCCAAAGGAATTCGGCGGTACGGAGGAAAAGCCTCGGGCGCATTTCCCACCTCACGACGTTTGCCCATTGGTTGATCAGCAACGGCAAGTCGCGATAGGACTGGACCCAGCGGGCAAAAAGCTCGCCGATGATGGTCTCGGAGGTGGGACGCACGATCAGGGGTTCCTCTAACTCTCCCGCAGGTTTCAGCTTTCCGGATTCATCCGCTTCCAACCTGGAGTGCGTGACTACCGCACACTCTTTGGCGAATCCATCTATGTGCTCGGCCTCCCTCTGAAGAAAGCTCATAGGAATGAAGAGCGGGAAATAGGCGTTCTTGTGACCAGTAGACTTGAACATCACGTCCAAGGCGTCTCGGACATTCTCCCAGATTGCATATCCCCAGGGTTTAATGACCATGCAGCCGCGCACAGGCGTATTTTCAGCCAAGTCGGCGGCCTTGATTACTTGTTGGTACCATTCGGGATAGTCTTCTTCCCGAGTTGGAGAAATTGCAGTTCTTTCTTTTCCCATATCGTTAAACCAAAAGGATTTCTAAGCATAATGATTGTAGGCGAGAGGCAAGGCGTTTTGACACGAAAACCAAAGGTCTTTGACATTCGGACTGGTCGCGCCATGATGCCGCATCCACTTTGGAACAATTCATCAAGAGCTAGAACAATGAATACCATCATAGACGTAAACGCACGAGAAATCATCGATTCACGCGGAAATCCCACGGTAGAAGTGGAAGTCGAACTGAGCGGCGGAGCCTTCGGGAGGGCAGCCGTGCCGTCGGGAGCCAGTACAGGTGAGCACGAAGCCATCGAGCTACGGGACGGGGACGAAAATCGCTATCTCGGCAAGGGAGTGAGCAAGGCGGTCGACAACGTAAATGGAAAAATCGCCGAGACATTGGTCGGGATGGATGCCACCGAACAAACTGCGGTGGACAATGCCATGCTTGCGCTGGATGGCACCAATAACAAAGCCGAGCTTGGGGCCAACGCCATCCTCGGTGCATCCTTGGCCACCGCTCATGCGGCTGCAGCAGCCTGCGGGCTTCCCCTCTACAAATACGTGGGCGGCCCAAATGCAAAGGTCTTGCCCGTACCCATGATGAACGTCCTCAACGGCGGTTCCCACTCCGATGCTCCGATCGACATTCAGGAATTCATGATCATGCCCGTGGGAGCCCCAACCTTCCGCGAAGCCCTTCGAATGGGCTGTGAAATCTTTCACTCCCTCAAGAAAGTGCTGAAGGGGCAAGGACTCTCCACTGCCGTGGGAGACGAAGGAGGTTTCGCTCCAAGCTTGGCAAGCAACGAGGCCGCCTTGGAATCCCTGGCCCAAGCCGTAGAGAACGCAGGTTACAAACTGGAGGAGGAAATCGTCTTTGCCTTGGACGTAGCCTCATCCGAATTCTTCGATGCCGAGAAAGGCAAGTACGTGTTCTCCAAGAGCGATGGCTCGGAAAGAGACTCGGAAGAGATGGTTGCATTCTACAAGGATCTCACGACGAAGTTTCCAATCCGCTCAATCGAGGACGGATGCGACGAAAATGATTGGGACGGCTGGAAAATGCTTACTGATGCAATCGGCGACAAAGTGCAACTGGTCGGCGACGACCTTTTCGTGACGAACGTCAACTTCCTTAAGAAAGGAATAGACCTAGGCGTGGCCAACTCCATCTTGGTGAAAGTCAACCAAATCGGGTCGCTCACCGAAACTCTGGATGCCGTCGAGCTAGCCAAGGAATCTCAATACACTTCGGTAATCTCCCATCGCTCGGGAGAAACCGAGGACGTCACCATCGCCGATATCGCCGTAGCCACCAACGCCGGCCAAATCAAGACAGGTTCACTCTCCCGTACGGACCGCATATGCAAGTACAACCAATTGCTCCGCATCGAGGAGGAATTGGGAAACAGCGCCGTTTATGGAGGAAAGCTATAGAAGCAGGTGAAGATTCCCACGGTCGGCATTCCTGCCTATCCCAAGGAAATCGAGAGCTTCTGGTGGCGTAAGTCCACCGAAAGATGGCCTGACGCCAGTGAGCAAAAGGTCTTGAACCTGCTGAGGACTGAAATCGTCAAGCAAAGCGATCTCTTCAACAAGCAAAGAAGCTTTTCCCCTTCGAGCTATGGTTCTCGCGACACCTCAATCCTAGCCTATGGAAACTTCTTCTTCCCGAGGACTTGGAGGCAGCTCGAATTCGTCCTAACCGAAATCCTCGAGTTTCGAGAGTGGAGGTTTCCTAGGCAAGGCGTACTTCGCATCCTTGACTTGGGCAGTGGCTCCGGAGCAGCAGGACTATCGGCCCTGCACCTCCTCAGGAAAAAAGACATTGAAATCCCATTGGAACTGAAAGCAGTTGATTACTCAGGTAAAAGCCTCTCTCTCATGCGCAACCTGCACAGAGACATGAGAGACCTCTGGACATCGACAAAACTATCTACCGAAAGAAGAGACTTGAGATCTTCGCTCTCTGCAAAAAACAAAGAAAATTACGACCTAATCATATTGAGTTCCTCATTCAATGAAATCTCCAGCAATCTCGAACTTGAAGATGCGGCCGAACGGATTCTCAAAATTGTGGAACGGCTAAAGCCATCCGGCTTTCTCATAATTATCGAGCCTGCTCTAAGGGAACTCGGCAATTGTCTACATCAAGCAACGGCATTGGCAGCCGAGAAAGGCAAAATCCAAATACACGGACCCTATTTCAATGGTCTCCCATGCCCCCTTCCAAGCATGGGCTCACCTTATCACAGCCATGAAGTCCGCGATGGACTTCCCACCGAAACTTGCCGAAAACTAAACTCCCCGCTCGGGTTGAATCTGAAGGACCTCAAGTTCTCCTTCACAGCTCTTTCAGGAAAGGAGCCATCCAAGTTCGAAGAATCCGCAAGCGTCTTGCGAATCGTTTCCCCAGTCTCGAAAAGAAAAGGGCTCCATTTCTTCGTAGGAATCGCAGCCGACGGGAAAGAATACGTCTACGAAATCCAGAGTAGGGATATGCTCAAGGAGGAAAGAAAATCAGTGGAATTGCTGCAAAGAGGAGACGTTCTCGTGATTGAACGAAGCCAAGACATCGGAGGGAAGCAACGAATCCGCATCCCTAACGTCTCGGCAATCAGGACTCTATTCGCTCCGCGTTAAAAGCCGATCGCCCCCCTGCGACCCTGCTTGGTAATAAGCTCGCGCCCAAACCAAACCCCGGTTCCGGTATCCAGCTCAGTTAGGGTCAGAAGGAAATAAAAATCCTTTTGGGTG
>CAZNWO010000185.1:0-6042 GCA_964576585.1 uncultured Puniceicoccaceae bacterium
AACCCGATCACCCCGAGGGTGACCGTCAATCAGATTTGGACACACCTTTTCGGCCAAGGATTGGTAAGAACTCCTGAGGATTTCGGCGTACGTGGCGAACCGCCCAGTCACCCCGAGCTCCTCGATTGGTTGTCTCATCACTTTGTCCACAAAGCAAAGTGGTCCCGCAAGGAGCTCATTCGTCTCATCGTCAACTCATCGACCTACCGACAGTCCTCTCGCCATCGACAAGAATTTAAGTCAAGGGATCCAAACAACCTTCTCCTTCATCGCCAGAACCGTTTCCGGGTAGAGGCCGAGATTGTGCGGGACCTGAGCTTGGCGACAGCAGGTCTCCTTTCTCGTAAGGTTGGGGGCACCAGTGTATTCCCTCCCCTGCCTTCAGGAATAGCCAATCTGTCGTACGCGAACAACTTCAAGTGGAACACGAGTAAGGGGCCCGATCGCTATCGACGCGGGATCTACACCTTTTTCAAGAGAACCTCTCCTCATCCCAACCTGATCACCTTCGACTGTCCCGACTCAAACGTCGCATGCGTGAAGCGCAACCGTTCAAACACTCCGCTGGCAGCCCTCGTCACCCTGAACAATCCGACTTTTCATGAAGCAGCGAAGGCTTTTGCCCAGAGAATACTTCGCGAGAGCGAGGGGAAGATGGACTCAGACCGCATATCTCACGGTTTTCGACTATGCGTTGCTCGAGCTCCCGAAAAGCATGAAGTCACAGCCTTGACTTCCTTGCTCACCGAATCTCGCTCCTGGTACAAGAAGCATCCAGACGACGCGAAGAAACTCGGCGAAGACATCGAGACCGCTGCCTGGACTACCACCTCTCGCGTAATGCTGAACATGGATGAATTCCTCACTAGGGAATAACCTTCAATACCAATCGAAGTCATGAAAGAATTGGAAAAAAGCCTAACACGGACTCGTCGCGACTTTCTAGCAACTTCAGCTTCAGGATTGGGAGGAGTTGCCTTGGCGTCGCTACTTGATCAAGACAACCTGCTGGCTGCCTCCCGAAACAACAGACTGACGAATCCTTTGAGTCCTGAAAAATCTCACTTCGAGGGTAAGGCAAAGGCTTGCATATTCATCTTCATGGCGGGAGCTCCATCGCAAGTCGATCTGTTCGATCCCAAACCAAAGCTGAACGAGATGGCCGGGCAAAGGTTGCCCAAAAGCGTATTGGACAAGGCTCGCTTCGCCTTCATCAAGCCCGCCACCGCTACCCTCATGGGCACCAAACGAACCTTCAGAAAATACGGGCAGTGCGGAATGGAGTTCAGCGATGCAGTCCCTCATCTGGGTGCAGTCGCGGACGAATTGCTCATGGTGCGCTCGATGCATTCTGACGAGTTCAACCACCATCCGGGTCAACTGCTGATGCAATGCGGAGTATCTCGCTTCGGCATGCCCACGATGGGATCATGGATCACCTATGGTCTTGGCAGCGAGTCCGAAAACCTGCCCGGATACGTTGTACTGAGCGCGGGACGAGGCTCGAGCGGCGGAGCTACTCTCTGGCAGAGCGGCTTCCTGCCCTCAACCTATTCCGGCGTGCTGTTTCGGACGAAAGGTGAACCGGTTCTAAACCTCGACAACCCCAACGGCATTCCACAAGCCTTGCAGGAAAAGGGACTTCAGACCCTAGGAGCAATTAATCGAGGGCGCTACGAGAGGATTCACGATCCCGAAATCGCCGCCCGGATCGCCAGTTACGAGCTGGCTGGACGCATGCAGATGTCCGCTCCTGAGCTGAATGACTTGTCCAAGGAGTCTTCATCTACCCTCGAATCCTACGGGCTTAATCGACCAGAACCCAAGGGGCTCGGGGGGCGAGGCAAAAGCGGCGACACGTACAAGGACTTCGCCCGCAACTGTCTCTTGGCCCGCAGAATGGTCGAGAGAGGAGTTCGATTCATTAATATAATCCACGCTTCTTGGGATCACCATAGCAATCTGGATGCCGAAATCAGGTATAACGCTGGCGCCGTAGACCAACCGATTGCGGCTCTAATCAAGGACTTAAAGGAGAGAGGAATGCTCGATTCCACTATGGTGGTCTGGGGTTCCGAATTCGGCAGAACTCCCTTGGGAGAAAATCGCAGCGCCAATAAGATGAACACGGGCCGCGACCATCATCCCTTCTGCTACAGTATGTTGATGGCAGGCGGCGGAATCAAGGGCGGGCAGGTATACGGGAGAACCGATGAAATCGGTTGGGGAATCGAGGAAAACCCCGTACACCCGAACGACTTGCACGCAACTATGCTGCACCTTTTCGGGATCAACCACGAAAGGCTCACCTACCGCCACCAAGGTCGCGACTTTCGCCTAACGGACGTTGCGGGCAAGGTAATCAAGGACTGGATTGCCTAAGCAAGAAGGGTAACCTTGCCTGCTGCCACAGGCAAGCGTCAGGACTCCTGATCGAGCATATGGTCCATACCGAGAGCAGGCGAAGAGATATGAACCTTTCCAATTTCCTTCGCGGGAACACCGGCAACGGAAACATGTGCAGGCACATCCTTAAGTACAACGCTCCCTGCACCAATTCTAGCGCCCTCGCCAACCTCGACGTTGCCGAGGATTTTCGCTCCCGCCCCAATCAAGACACCCGAACGTATCTTCGGATGCCTGTCGCCACGCTCCTTCCCCGTGCCTCCCAAGGTGACCTCGTGCAGGATCGAGACGTCGTCATCAATCACGGTTGTCTCGCCTGCCACGAAACCCGTAGCGTGATCCAGTAAAATACCTTTTCCGACTGCAGCCGCCGGATGAACGTCCACTGCATACACCACGGCAATTAGACTCTGGAGATATTGAGCTAGCTCACGTCGATTTTGCCGCCAGAAGAAATTGGCCACTCGAAAGCCCGCCAGCGCCTGAAAACCCTTGAAGTAAAGAAAAGGGCTCAGATAATCTCGGCATGCAGGGTCTCGATCCCTTACCGCCTGTACGTCCGCGCAAACCTTTTCAAGCGACTCGTCATCTTCGAGGTAGGCGTCTCGAATCAACTCGCGAAGGTCTTTTTCGGGAACTGAGGAACGTCCTAGGCGAGCTGCAAGTCGCCAACCCAAGGCATCGGCGAGAGAGTCACGATCCAGAACGAATTCATCGAGCACCTCGCGCAGAATTTCCTCCTTATCAGCAATTCCGGCAGCTTCCTCCCTAAGAGATTTCCAGATATTCCCTGTGCTCATAATCTTGTGTCGCTCTTGGTTGAATCCGCATCAACCGTAGACTCTTCACCGTAAAACTTCATTCCTATTGCGATCTTTTCCTTCCCTCTTTCGATACGAGACTCATTGGTATCACGAAGCGAATAGACGCAACCGCAATACTCCTGCTGGTAAAAACGTTCGCGCTTTGAAACCTCTATCATCCGTTGCGAGCCTCCCGCCTTGCGCCAATTGTAGGTCCAATAACTCAGCTCCGGATAACGAGCGGCAGCCCTTTCCCCACAACCGTTGATCTGCTCCATGTTCTTCCATCGGGAAATTCCGAGGCTACTGGAAAAGACCTTGAAGCCCTTCTCGTGGGCATAGAGAGCGGATCGCTCAAAACGCATATCGAAGCAGGCCGTGCAACGGATACCGCGCTCAGGCTCGTGCTCAAGTCCCTTGACTCGCTCGAACCAATCTTTGACATCGTAATCGACGTCAATGTGCTCGACCCCCAACTTGTCGCAGAAACGCTTGTCCTCGCTTTTCCTCAGGTCGTATTCACGCTTTGGATGAATGTTTGGATTGTAGAAAAAAACGGTAGGACGTATGCTGGAGTCCAGCAAGGTCTCGAGGACCTCCCCTTCGCAGGGTGCGCAACAGGAGTGCAGCAGAATCTCGCTCACTCCTCCCGGAGCTTTCAGGAAAGGTCTCTCAGCCGTATTCACGATTCCCTATATACTTCAAATGCAAGGGATACGGCAATTCAGGAATTAGTCTGCCCCAAACAAAGCCTTTGCATCAGACAAGACCTCCGTCGGATGCTCCTTAGCCTTTACCTTGTGGTAAGCCTTCGCAATCTTGCCATCGGGTCCGATCAGGAAGGACATTCTGTGAATACCCTCGAACTCTCGGCCCATAAACTTCTTCTTGCCCCAGACCCCAAAGGCATTGACCACCTCGCGCGACTCGTCGGCAACCATGGGAAAAGGAAGTTCGTACTTGGTCCTGAATTTGCCATGGGACTTTTCCGAGTCACAACTGACGCCGATTATGGTCAGGCCTAACGAATCAAGTTCGGAAAAGTTATCGCGAAAGCCACAAGCTTCGGCGGTGCAACCGGGCGTATCGTCCCTCGGATAAAAGTAAACCAAGAAAGGAGAACCTGTGAGTTCGCTCGTAGACCGTTCGGCGCCGTCGGCTTCCCGAAACCTAAATACCGGAGCCTTGTCTGAATCGTTCAATGGAGAAACTTCTTTCATGAGGACAAAGAATAGAAATCCCTGCGGAAGGAGCAAGCAATTGTGCCGGAAAGAGGTTTTGGACAAAAAAACGTAAGATTTTAACTTTTTTTACTAAAGAAAAGATCAAAGCTTCCGAATATTTAGTGTAGTCAAGCCTCAAGGAGGAGGCAAAATACGGCAATTCGACAGGGAGGTCGGCGAAATTGTCGGTCGAATACAGCACAAGGGTAAAGCAATGGAATCCCTAAGCCTCTCACATTCGGTGGTGAACAACCTGAACACCACCTTCGCGCAAAACGCAAAGATTCAAAGGCACCTCCAAACGGGGCGTCGAGTAATGGACACTTACGACGACGCCGGAGCGCTGAGCGTAAATACCCGTACGAACACGTCGCTGCTGAGAAACCGCAGCGTCCAACAGAATCTTCAGGGTTCGCTTTCGCTACTCCAAGCACAAGACGGAATGCTCAACACAATAGGAAAAATCCTAAATCGTTGCTCAGAATTGAAGACAAGGTTCGAATCCCCAATATCCGGAAGGTCGGAAAAGATTTCCTACGACAAGGAATTCACCGAACTCCAGAACGAATTGCGGCAAATAGCACAATCGAAGTGGAACGGTATCAGCCTCTTCTCGACCCAGAACTCCAAGACCCTGTTCGGACCTGCCGTGGATGGAGAAAACATCGACCAGGAATCCAGCGACGACGGAAGCGGCAACACGCTGTCAATGACAAGATGGGGCATATATCATGTTGACTCATCTAAGGAACCGGAACCAATCAAGAAAAAGTTCCTCGCGATGACCCTTACTGACGAAGCACAAGGTGCACCTGATGGATATAATGGGGGTGGCGGAAAGGGAATCGCGGGGTTTAATGCTGATATTGTTGAATGGAACGACTTCCTTGATCAACAAGGCATAGAAGCAGAAATTGCAGTAGTTGTTAACGAAATGAAAATGGGAGGAGGATCGCCGGTCGACCCGGATGGCGGAGAAATCCTTCCCACAGGAATGGACGAGACAACCGACATGCCTGAATTTGCCAAAGTCTACAGAGGTGCAGGCAGAGACGAATACGCGCTTGATACCGGAACACCCACGCTGATGCCCAACCCCAACGACCAAGCATCCTTTCTATTTAATGCATTTCAACAGCATACAAACAATGGAGCAGATTTGCCTGATGCCTTAGGGGTCTTCGTCGACAATTCAGGCTCACTGGAATTCATCAACGTCAACCAAGGCTTGTTTGAGTTCATGAAGCGAGTAAAGGCCTCCTACCCCACCGTGATAGTTCCTTCCGAAACATTTACAACAGTTCCAAGCGCAGACATCACGAACTTCCCTGAAGGAGAGAACATTCCCAAGCAAGAGACAGGAGTATTCAAAGGGATTAGCCTTGCGGGCAAAGAGGACTGGATTCACCAAAGCAAGATTGCCTTGGAGAACCTAATAAACAACGACCCAAATATTGCAGCAGCAATAGAACCCACCTTTGAAGAGCCTACATATGAGCTCGACGACTACAGCATGCAAGACTTCGAGGATTTTTTGCAAACATTGGTCACGGCACGCGCCCAGAATGGCGCCGAACAATCCAGGGTTCATCATGAACTTGCCGAACTGC
>CAZNWO010000186.1:0-6031 GCA_964576585.1 uncultured Puniceicoccaceae bacterium
ACGTTGGTGGTGGATGTCTTGGGGACTTTTTTACGCAGGTCGTCCAGTTGCCTGCGGATCTTGCTCGCTTCGGGATCCGTCTTGGCGAAATGGTCGGCCAAGAGCTTGCCTTGGGCTTTGTTGCGCTTGGTCGCGTCGACGAGCAGCGCCTTGCGCACGTTCTCCGGTACGACGTCACTGCTTTGCTCTCCCGTGACCGCCATGATGCGGAACCGACCTATGACGTGTTTGGATCCGTAGAGCTGGGCCATCTCAATGCGCAAATTGGCTGCTTCCTTTGCGGGAAGAGGCTTTTGCAAGCGAAAGGTGGCTTGGTGGTTCCTTCCCATTTGCGGACTGATTGCCCAACCCGTTTCGTTTTTTCCGTCGAGCGCAGCTTGAACGGGCCATTTGTTTTGGGAGAAGTTCGCTTTGGCGGAGGTAAATGAGAGCGGGCTCTTCTTTTTTTTGTCCACTAAATCGATGGTGTAGGCGCGAAACTCGCTCAGCACGAAATTGCCGTGCCCGGTGAGCCCGGGTCCCTTGGAAGGCAACTTGGGATCGGCCAAGGCTTCCACTCGAAGCCCGGTCAAGGGTTTGCCTCCGGTGTCGGCGGCAAAATCCAAAACGAAGGTGGCTGTGTCGGGAACCAGTTTCTCCACGAATACACTGCCGTCATCGCGAGGAACGAACTGGAAGCCGTTTTGCTTGAATGGAGAATTGAGTTTCATTGGGTGGTGGGTCACGGGATTCTTGATTGCCGCCAGGCGTGCCTTGGTGTTCTTCTCCCATTTGGTTTGGGCGCCCTTGCGGGAAGCCAGCAACTGCTTCAACTTCTTCTCCAGGTCGGCCACTTGCTTGTCGTGGGCCGCCTTGTCCTTTTCGTATTTCGCGAGGGCAGCCGAGGAGGAGGGGAGGGCGTAGTTAGTTTCGTCCCCGTTGTTGTAGAAGGCAAAGAGCTGGTAGTATTCGTCCTGGGCGATGTTGTCATACTTGTGGTCGTGGCAGCGGGCGCAGGTCATGGTGAGACCGAGCCAGACGGAGCCTGTTGTCTCGAGGCGATCCATCACGGCGGCCACCCTCCATTGTTCCTGATCGGTTCCTCCCTCGGTGTTGGTCAGTGTCTGTCGATGAAAGGCAGTGGCCAAGCGCTGCTTGGGGGTTGCCTCGGGAAGAAGGTCGCCGGCCAGTTGCTCGACCGTGAATTGATCGTAGGGAAGATCCTCGTTGATCGCTTCGATCACCCAGTCGCGATAACGCCAGGCATTGGGGCGGGGCCTGTCTTTCTCGTAGCCGTCCGAGTCGGCGTAGCGTGCCATGTCCAGCCAGTGCCGGCCCCAACGTTCTCCAAAGTGCGGAGAATCCAGCAATTCTTCCATTAGCTCGCCGTAGGCATTGGGTGATGGATCATCGACGAAGGCATCTACGCGCTTGGGTTCGGGAGGAAGCCCCAATAGATCATAGTAGAGACGCTTTACAAGGGTTCTTGGTTCGGCTTCGGGTGAAGGCTTTTGATTTATTCTTGCGAGTTTCCGAACGATGAAGTTGTCTATCTGGTTTCTGCTCCAGTCCTCGTCATGATTGGCGGGAGGAGCAGTTGTTGAGATTGGCTCGTATGCCCAGTGCTTGGGGTATTCGGCTCCGGCTTTTATCCATTCGCGGATTATTTCGGTTTCTTCCTTTGTGAGAGACTTTCCGGTCTTGGGAGGAGGCATCAGTTCATCGGGATTTTGAGTCATTAACCTGAGAATAACTTCGCTCTCACTCGGTTTCCCCGGAGAGATTGCTTGGTACCCTCCCATATCCCTTGTTGCGGAATCTCTGTCGTCTAGTCTGAGTTTTGCCTTTCGCTGTTGCTTGTCGGGACCATGACACTCGAAACAGTTTTCAACGAGTATTGACCTAGCCTTTTTCTCAAGGTCGCCTGGATCCCCACTTGCGGACAAAGCGATGAAGAATAACAATTTAGTGATTGTAGCCCTATTCATTGAGTACAGAAGTAAATGCGCATACTCTTGAGAAAGTCAAAAGGGTACGGGTGTGGTTTTTGTTTTAGGAATTTTATCCTCTTCACCATCTTCCGATTCCCGAGGGCAATTTCGATTTGTTTGAGAATGCAAAAGCCATGAGTTTGCAAAAGGAGTACCCCAAGGTTGAATGCGCAGGAATTTTCACGGTATGTAATTTCTCTACATTATGAGCATGTCAAATAATGCGCGTGCGAGACTTAATTAGTGCGATTGACAGGGCTCTCCTTTGTTTGCTAAATTGGAATGGCTCTTTTCATGTATTTGAAGATACCCTTTATAGGTTGTTTCGCCAGTTTTTGCATTCTTGCCTCTTTGCAGGTTTCTTGGTCTGCGGAGCCAAAGATTACCTTTGGTATCGATCATGTATCTGCAGGAGATGGCTACAGCGCCTTCCTTGAATCCAATGGCTCTCTATACGCTGTGGGAGACAACCGTTTTGGGCAGCTTGGAGATGGAAGCACTTCGAACCGTTCGGATTACATGCATGTCATGACGAGTGTTAGTTCCTTTTCAACGGGTGGCAGCCATATGCTCGTCTTGAAGAAAGACGGTTCGTTGTGGGCAGTAGGCTCGAATGCATTTGGTCAACTCGGCGACGGTTCCAACGAGAATTCCTCGTCGTTTAAGTTGATTGTGTCGAGTGACGTGAATTCAATATCCGCCGGTGCAAGCCATAGCTTGTATGTGAAGTCCGATGGATCCTTGTGGTCGATGGGCTCGAATATTACCGGTCAGCTTGGTAATAGTGACACAGTGGATGTTCATTCTCCCGCAAAGGTTGTGGATTCAGGAGTGATTTCCGTTTCGGCGGGCGGAGGGCATACCCTGTTCCTGAAAACCGACGGATCCTTGTGGTCGATGGGAAGCGGGTGGTCGGGAGCTCTAGGCCTTGGGTCAACCGACGACAACGCAACCCCGAATCAAGTCGTTCCCAGCAATGTGGTTTCCGTTTCCGCCGGTGGTAATCACAGTCTCTTTGTCAAGGCCGACGGGTCCTTGTGGTCGATGGGGGCAAACTCCTCTGGCCAACTCGGCGACGGCTCCACCACTAATCGCCTGACTCCTGTTGAAGTAATTGGGAGTGGAGTGGTCTCTGCAGCTGCCGGGGAAAATCACACCCTTTTCCTCAAGGATGATGGTTCCTTGTGGGGTATGGGAGAGAATTCCCATGGACAATTGGGCGACGGTTCAAAGGTAGATCGCGCATCGCCTGTCCAAATTCAGCCTTCGGGCGTTTCCGCTGTTTCCGCCGGTCACTCTCACACTCTCTTTGCGACAGGAGCGAATGAACTCAAGGCTATGGGCAGAAATACCAGTGGCGGACTTGGGGATGGCTCTACGGAGGACTCCATTGCGCCAATCGTTTCTCGAGATGGCTCCTTGAGCGTGGTCATGAGCGAGGATGGCTTGCCAAGCGCATGGGTTGCGCCTCAGCTTGTCGCTTCAGATGCCGATGGAGTGAGCTCTTTGACATGGAGCGTTTCCTCGATGCCGTCAAACGGCTCTCTTGCATTCTCTGGAACAGGAGCGAGCCCGTCTCTATTCACCTATGCGCCGGACGGCAACTTTTCCGGCAATGATTCCTTTGTCGTTAAAGTGGATGACGGCGTTTCGCATGATACTGTTGCCGTGAACGTAGTCGTTGAGCCCGTTAACGACGCTCCTGCATTTGCCTTGGGCTCAAATCTTTCTGTATCCATGAGTGAGGATGGATCGCCTACTCCCTGGAGTTTTCCGCGGCTGGAATTCTCGGATGCAGAAGGGGATGCACTGAATTGGTTCGTCGAGACTGAACCTGCGCATGGCAACTTCTTTTTTGAGGTCAATGGATCCTTCGTTACCCTCAGTTATACACCTGACTCGGGTTTCGTCGGTTCAGACGCTTTTAAGCTAGGCGTTTCAGATGGCAGCGTTGCAAACGCACTCTCGGTCAGCGTCGAGGTTCTTCCCGTAAATGATCCTCCATTGATTGCCCAAGGAGAAGAGATGACCGATACCTTGGTCGAGGACGAGACGTTGTCGACAGTCAATGCTCCGACGCTTACTGCAACTGACCCCGACGGGGATTCCTTGGTCTGGAGCGTGTTGACTCAGGCTGCTAACGGCTTGGCCGTGGTAAGTGGCGTGGGGAATTCTCCTCAGGTTTTCACTTACGCGCCGCTCGAGGATTTCTTTGGAGAGGACAGTTTCGTGATCATGGTTACAGATGGAGATCTCAACGATACGATCGAAGTGAAAATGGTTGTTTCCGGAGTGAATGATCCACCCAATGTTGTAGGGGGAACTTCTTTCACTGTGACAATGAGTGAAGACGGATCGCCCATTCCTTGGGTTGCCCCGAATCTCTCCGCCACGGATCCTGACGGAGACAACCTTCTTTGGACGCTCGGCAATGCTCCTGCAAATGGTCTGGCGACCGTCAGTGGTTCGGGTGAGAGCCCGGTTATACTTAACTATGTTCCACAGCATGATTTCAATGGAACCGATACATTCGTGATTAAATTGGACGATGGGGTTGCTCCGTTGAATATCACGGTACAAGTCGTGGTCGAGGCGGTAAACGAGCCACCCGAAATCACACAGGGAGAAAGCATTTCTGTAACGATGAGTGAGGACGGGCTTCCTGTGGCCTGGAGCGCTCCTTCCTTGACGGCCACAGACGAGGATTCAGATGAGGAATCCTTGACTTGGAGCCTAGGTTCACTGCCTTCATTCGGTAGTGCTCTGGTGAGTGGTTCGGGTGTCAGTCCATCGGTGTTCCAGTATGAACCTGCTAGCAACTTTTATGGAACCGATAGTTTCGTAGTAACGGTTGGCGATGGCAATGCCAGTGATTCAATTACCATTCATATCTCGGTGAATCCGGTAAACGATGTTCCACGAATTGATCAAAACGCGACGCAGCAGGTCACGATGAGCGAGGACGAGGCTCCCCTTGCATGGGTTGCGCCAACTCTAACCGCCTCGGACGACGACAACGACACCCTTTCCTGGGATCTCGCGACTCAGCCTGCCTCGGGTACGGCTAGCGTCGGTGGTCAAGGATTGTCTCCCGATCTCTTCATCTACAACCCGAATCCTGGGTTCGTCGGCAATGACAGTTTTTCAGTCACTGTCTCTGATGGTAACGGAACTTCCGAAGTGACCGTAAACGTTCAAGTCTTACCCACGAACGTTCCGCCTCGATTCAATCATGGAGTTCGGTCCATCGCTCTCGGTGAAGATTTCAGCTATTACCTGGACAACAACGGCTCCCTCTATTCCGCGGGTTCCAATTCGTTTGGCCAATTAGGCGACGGTACAACGAATGACAGATCGACTTTTTTCCACGTCGACAAGAACGTCACCGAAGTTTCCGCAGGGGGGGGGCATGTCCTTTTCGTGAAATCTGACGGCTCTTTGTGGGCAGTGGGTTCCAATGACAATGGGCAACTTGGAGACGGCACCTTGGTGGATAGGTCGATGCCCCTTGGTATTCTCGACTCCGGAGTGACTGGCGTTGAGGCAGGGAGGAAACACAGTCTCTTCATCAAGACGGATGGATCTCTCTGGGCAATGGGGGACAACTCTTACGGGCAACTTGGTGATGGTTCATCCGAAGACCGCACAGCGCCAACCATGGTCTTGGATTCCGGCGTGACTTCCGTCTCCGCGGGTTCAGCCCATAGCCTAGTGGTAAAGTCCGATGGTTCCCTGTGGGCCATGGGCTCAAATGCAAGGGGTGCATTTGGTTCGGGCACTCGTACGGATAGCGCTGTCCCGGTTCAATCGATCTCTTCGGGGGTGTCTTCAGCTTCGGCTGGTCGTGACTTCAGCCTTGTCGTAACTAACGACGGGGCGTTGCTGGCCATGGGGGCGAATGAATCCGGTCAGTTGGGCAGTGGCGATTACATGGACAGCATTTCACCGTTTCAAGTCTTGGCTTCTGGAGTTTCCATCGCTTCTTCCGGATTGGGGACGACAAGTCTGTTTGTCAGAACCAACGGTTCTCTTTGGTCTATGGGAGACAACAGCTATGGACA
>CAZNWO010000187.1:0-6028 GCA_964576585.1 uncultured Puniceicoccaceae bacterium
TTTTGCTCGACGAACCATTGGGTCAGCGCCTCGAGAAGGGCAGGGTGACTGGCCTTGTTCTCGGGGTTGAGGTCGTCCACGGGATGAACCAGTCCTCGTCCCATCAACTGCGCCCAAATACGATTCACGATGGCCTTGGTAAAGAAAGGGTTGTTTTCGGAGGTCAACCATTCGGTCAACTTCTTCTTGCGCGAGAAAACTGGCTTTGGCCAAGCCCCCTTCAGTTTCTTGTAGTCGGGTTCGTTGAAGTCATCTGGGAATTTCGGTTCTTCCAGTGCTTCGCCATCGAGAAACTTGGGGCTCACCGGTTCCCCCTTTTGTCCCGGTTGGGCTTCGGAGGCCGGTCCCGTGAAGAGAACTTCGCCCGAGCTTTTTTCCTCAATGCGCCAAATCTTGTCCTTGCCCTGCTTTTCCTCACGTACGCTGAGCCTGACCAGAAACCCAGCCATTCCGTAGAAGTCGCGTTGGGTGCGTTCCTCGTAGGGATGGTCATGGCAACGGGCGCATTGCAACTGGGTCCCGAGGAAAATGCGGTTGAGAGCGACGGTCTCGTCTTCCGGTTTGTTGCGGTACTGGACGTGGAACATGGCCGAACCCTCCTCCTCTGCCAAGAGAATCTTTCGCACTAGAGCATCCCATGGGACGTTTTCCTGAAACTGCTTGAGCAACCATTTCTGAAAACGTTCACGTTTGCGGGTGGCACTTGGGTTGGCCGGGTTTCGGGTGAAGAAGATGAGGTCCCATCTCTCCATCTGGTGATTGGCATGTCTCTCGTCTTCCAACAAGCTGTCGACCAGTTTGGCCCGCTTGCCTTTGTCCTCATCGTCGAGAAATGCACGGGCTTCGGCATAAGTGGGCACCATGCCCACGAGATCCAGATAGAGACGACGCAGGTAAGCGGTTTCGTCCGCCGGTTTGGCGGGAGTACGGCCGTTCTCCTTCCATGAAGCCGTGATTTCCCGGTCGATGACTCCCCGAATGCGTTCTTTTTCCTTGCCCGCGATAGTGGAGTCCAGGACAAGTGCCACGAGGCAGAAGCAATAGATAAGCACGGGGAAACCCTTAGCTTGGAATGCAAAGGCCATCCCAGGTTGCCCGAACCTCGCGATTTGCATGCTCGGCATGCTTGCGGTTCTATCTCGAGTAGTCAATCGCGAGTAGCGAGAATGCATGTAATTATTTACTTTATCGATGAGTGCTCGGTAGCTGGTTGTCGGAAGCTACTTTGGTTTTCGGAAACCGATATTCATGCTAACTTATGATTTCCTTGATGGGTGTGCCGTGGTGGATGTCGAGCCGCTTGCGGCCGGGGATGTCCAGCTTGGCGGGGTTCAGACCGAGTTGGTGGAGAACTGTGGCGTGGATGTCGGTGACGTAGTGTGGGTCTTCAATGGCGTAAAAGCCCAGTTCGTCGGTTGCGCCATGAATTACGCCGGGCTTTATGCCGCCCCCTGCAAGCCAGCAGGTGAAGCCTTGCGGATGATGGTCGCGACCCGTGCCTTGCGAGCCGGGCGTGCGGCCGAACTCAGTGCCAAACACCACCAGTGTATTCTCCAACATCCCGCGCCGCTTGAGATCCTTCAATAGACCCGCGATAGGCTTGTCGACCTTCGGTGCTTCGACGTCATAATTCTTTTTAATGTCGCTATGCGCATCCCACGAGCCCGCGCCGCCGGTGCCGTGATAAATCTGGATGAAGCGAACGCCCTTCTCCACCATGCGCCGAGCGGCGAGGCATTGCGTTCCGAACTCACGTGAATGGTCTTGGTCAAGACCGTATAATCTTCGCGTCTCCTCCGTCTCGCGATCCATGCGGATGATCTCTGGAACGGCAGTCTGCATGCCGGCAGCCAACTCGTACGAACGGATGCGCGCAGTCAGTTGGGGGTCGTTGGGATACTCGATGCCCGAGGCAAGGTTGAGTTTGCCAATCAGATCCAATTCCGATGCTGCTTCGGTCGCCGTTAGGTTGCCATTGGGATTTATGAACGGCAATGGGTTGTCCGGATCGGTGGAGAGCTTCACTCCCGCGTGATGCGGTCCCAGATAATTTGCCCCATGCGCGAACTCGCCTCCACAACAGCCTCCCACCGAGTTGCCCATCACCACAAACTTTGGCAGTTGGTGATTCAGCGAACCCAGGCCATACGATACCCAAGCACCCAACGTCGGCTTCGAACCCTCGCGCACGTGATGGCCCGTGTGCCACGTCAGCTGCATTCCATGATTTGGATGTACTGTCCACAGCGACCGCACGACGGCCAAGTCATCGGCGCATTCACCGATGTGAGAAAACCAATCGCCCACCTCCAGACCGCACTGGCCGTAAGTTGCGTAGCCTGTCTGCATGCGCTTGAGCTCCTTGCGCGGCGGAATGCTCATTCCGGCGCCCGACAAATTCTTTTCGACACGCTCCTTGTTGATGAAATGCTTGTACGGCGTTTGATCGTACGTCATCTTGTCGTACTTGTTCAGCGCCGGTTTCACGTCGAAGCTCTCCATTTGGCTCACGCCGCCTGCGAGGAAAATCCAGATGACCGACTGCGCCTTGGCCGGGTGATGCGTCTTCCCGTCGAGCGGAGTTGGGGCTTCCGCCCGGGCTTCGTCATGCAGCATCGAACCCAGCGCCAACCCCGTGAAGCCCATGCCCGTGTCGGCGAGGAAATGTCGGCGGCTCCTCGAATTGCATTCCGGTTTTGTGTTCATCGTATTGTCACGAACTCGTGATGGTTGAATAGCGCATGCACAAGTTTTTCGCGAGCGCGAAGGCGGGTGTTGGCGGCGGTTTGCGTTTTCAAGAACTCGACGCATAGCCCCATCTCATCGGCTCTTGGTGCGCGCGTAAGAATCTGCTCGTAGGCGACTTGCACGAATTTGGTGTCATCCATACTGGTTGCATTGAACTTGCGGGTTAGTCGACGAGACTGCGCGTGGGTCAATTCGCTGTTGAAGAGCGCCAGAGCCTGATGGGGAACAATGCTGGTATGGCGCCGGTAGGCCTCGGTAGGGTCTGAGCCATCGAACACTTTCAGGAAATCCATCTGGCTCGAGGGCGAGTGGTGGAAGTAAATGCTGCGGCGAAGCGAAGTCATTCCGTCGCTACCGGGCAAGTCCGGCCCACCCAGCTTGGGATCCAATCCGCCGCCGGCGTGTAACACGCAGTCCCGTACCACCTCAGCCTCCATCCGTCGCGGAGTTGTCCGCCAAAGCCAGTGGTTGTCCGGATCCGTTGCGAGATTCTCCTCATCCGGGGTGGATGCCATTCGATAAGAGCGTGAGGTGACTATGAGTTTGTGCAAATGCTTCATCGACCACGCGCTCGCCTCGGGCTTGCCTTGCGTCCATCCATCGCCGGAGGGCACCATCGTTGGCTTACGCAGTTCACAAGCCAACCAATCAAGAAGCTCCGGATGGGTCGGTATTTTACCGCCCAGACCAAAGTCGAACACCGACTCCACCAGAGGACGGTCAAAATGACGAAGCCAAATATGGTTTGCAGCCACCCGAGCGGTTAGCGGATTGTTTACATCGGTCATCCAGCGAGCCAACGCCAATCGCCGACCCGACGACCCTCCATACGAATTGGGCAGACCCGAATAACTTGGAGTCAACGGCTCCGATGTTTTTTTCTCGGCGGTCGCAAGCGCCTTCTTTTTTCCCTCGATATTTTTCTCCGCATCGGCCACCGCCTTTATCAGTTTCTCGTCGTCCTTTTTTCCGGTCGCCGCAACTGCCTTTTCGGTTTTCAATTTTTGCTCCGCCTGAAAGATTCCTTCCCTTGCCTTCACGATTGCCTCCCGCCGCTGTATTTTTTGGGCCGCTTTTGCCAGTTGATCCAGTCGCGCCTTATGATTGTCCAGTGCAGCCTTGTCATCCGCCTCCGGTGCGTTCAGGTATTTCCACTCTTCCGCCGCCACCACCGCGCGATGCGATTCCAATCTAGCTTTTTCTAGTTCCAACTTCAGTTTCGCCTGGCCCCAAATCGCATCCGCAAAGGCCGTTTGCTTTGCGGGGTTCGGCTTGTCCAGTTTGGCCACGGGCAGGTAATTCTTTACGGAATCCATCGGAGCCATCGGCATCGCCGACGGTAAGGCAACAATACGCAGGTAAGTGAATTCCACCTTGGCGTTCAATGCCCAGAGCCGCAACTGCCGACCGGCAAGTTCGTGACCGTTGTAGGCCTGTTGCAATACTCCGTTGACGTAAACATTCAACAGCTTGCCTCGCACATCGAAACGCAATTCGTACTGGACGCCGACTTTTATGGGCAGAGCCCGGGTCAGGTCATTGCGGGGATGGCGTTCGCCGCCAATTTCCAAAATGAACCGCAGTCCGGGCGCCTCCTCGCTGGCCGAGAGAAAAACTCCTTCACCGCCACCCGCGCCTTCGACAGTCTCAAATGTGAAGCCCGCCGCCAGCTCCTTTTCACCGCTTATTAGTTTGAACCGTGAGGTGAGCGAAAAGTTTTCCGGCAAATTCCGGATTGTCTTTAACCATTTGCTGGCTGAACCCTGGACGTCGGACTGTATTAAGCGCTGGCCCTCAAAGCTCCATTGCCCCGGCCCCATTTGCCACTTCGCGGTGGCCTTCTGGAAATCACCCTCCAGCACCACATCTCCTTTGGGGACCGGCACTTCGCCCTTGACTGCCAGTTCGCGCCATCGTTCCGCTGCGGCCATTGCATGTTGTGCGCGCGTGATGTTGTTTTGCAGGTTCTTCAGGGTCTGCTCGCGAACTGGCTTACGCAGCAGCGGGATGCGTCCAAGTGGGGGAAGACTCACGGACTCGGGTTCAATCCATGCGCTGAAAACCTGTGGCACGCCCGGCTTAATGGTCCGGTTCGCATCGGGCGTCTTGTCGTTTCCGTTGATGTAAAACTTAGTCTTCGCCCCGGCCTTCTGGTCAAAGATGCGAGGCACGCCATATGTCTTGCAGCCTTTGGGCCAACCCTGTGCGTTGTCGATGTTCACGCCGACCGGTTCGAAAATATTTCTGAATCGATAATACTCCTCATGCCATACGGGGTCATACGGATGGTCATGGCACTGAGCGCAGCCCATAGTCAGACCGAGCAGGCTCTTGGACGTGTGCTCGACCGTATCGCGAATCCATTGCTCACGGCTGTCGGTGTTGCGGTTTCGCGCGAGGAAGCCCGTGGCACGGAGATTCGCTGTATCAAACGGAAGCAGTTCGTCTGCCGCAAGCATCTCGGTGATCATTTGTCCGTAGCCCTTGTCGGCGTTTAGCGACTCCACGATCCAGTCCCGAAAATGCCACATGTTTTTCTGGCTGAATCGCGCCGTTCCTTGAAATCCGTACCAGTCGCTGTACCTCCATACATCCATCCAGTGCCGTCCCCACCTCTCGCCGTAATGCGGGCTCGCCAATAAACGGTCCACAACTTTCGAGTAAGCCTTCGGTGACTTGTCCGACAAGAATGCCTGCAGTTCCTCCCGGGTCGGCGGCAATCCAATCAAGTCCAGATAGATCCGTCGCAGCAGCACGTTTCGCGGCGCCACCGGGCGCGGGTTCACCTTTGCCGTCGAATGTTTGCTCGCCACAAATTGATCAATCGGATTTCCCCCCCATTCGCCCCCAATCCTTGGAACAGCGGGACGCTGTAATATTTTAAACGCCCAATGTTCGATCGGATCATATGCCTTTTCGTCCGCCGTTCCCTTCGCCCCGGCCACAATCCAGTTCTTCAAAATCTCGATCTGCTTTTCGGAGAGCGGCTTACCCTCAGGCGGCATCCGCTCTTCCTTCTTTTTCGACGTTATCTTTTGCACCATTAGACTTTTTCCCACATTCCCCGCTACCAACGCCGGTCCGTTCTCCCCACCTTTCAGTGCAAATGCGAGCGTATCCAGTCGCAGCCTAGCCTTCGCCTTTAGCGGTCCATGACACCGAAGGCAATGGTCCCGGATCATGGGTTTTACCTCGCGGATATAATCCACTCCTTGAACACAAAGGGAGAAGCAAAAGAAAGCTATAAAGATGGGTTCCTTCACTTCCTCCTCAGGTCGTA
>CAZNWO010000188.1:0-3662 GCA_964576585.1 uncultured Puniceicoccaceae bacterium
GTGATTAACAAAAGCCTTGGTGCGCCAGGCGCTGCGTCCGCTGTAGAGTTCCTGACGGAACGGGGAGCACATGGCGACCGAGGTGTAGGCCTTGTTGAACTTGACGCCGTCTGCAGCCATCTTGTCGATATGCGGGGTGGGGCAGTCCACGCTGCCGTAGCAACCAAGGCTGTCCCGATTTATGTCGTCTCCCAGCAAGAAAACGAAATTCGGCTTGGTGGCGTGGAGGAACGTGCTTCCCCACGCCAAGAGAACGAAAATGGGGAATGATTTCATGTTGGGGGAGCATTATCGTTTTGGCGCTTGGGGCGAGATCAAAAGGTTTGAAGTGTGGGATTGTTGTCCAAAGTTTTCCTCGGTCAGCTAGTTCGCCTTGCCCCGGGGGACGTTCATGGTAAAGGTTAGCATCCTACATCGTTACAATTAACTGTTTTTTCTCTCTTCATGAAAGTTTTCGCTCTCTTCTTTTCGTTACTTTTTTCCGTCTCCTTGCTCAGCCTTTTGGCGGCTCCGGGAGACGAAATCTATCAACGCGGCTTTCTGTCCAAGGAGGACGCCCTGAAGTCCATCGAGTTGCCGGAGGGCTATTCCCTTGAGCTCGTGCTCAGCGAGCCGCAGGTGGAGGAACCGGTGGCGATGGCTTGGGACGGCAACGGAGTGCTTTACGTCGTCGAGATGCGAACTTACATGCAAACTGCCGATGCCACTGGTGAACAGGAACCCAAGAGCCGCATTTCGCGACATGAGGACACAAATGGTGACGGGAAGTACGACAAGAGCACCATCTTCATCGACAACTTGCTCCTCCCTCGAATGGTCCTGCCCTTGGACGACCGCGTGATGGTAGGCATTACAAACACGCTGGACCTCTGGAATTACCGTGACACCGATGGCGACGGCGTGGCTGACGAAAAGGTCAAGATTTTCGAGGGAGGACGGCGTGGCGGCAACATGGAGCACCAACCCAGCGGGCTCATATGGAACTTGGACAACTGGATTTACATCACTTACCAGAATGTTCGCTACCGCTATACCAACGGTATTTTTAGGACTGAAAAGCTTCCGCGTGGAGGCGGACAATGGGGTCTGACCAGTGACAACGAGGGCAGGATTTACTACTCCACGGGAGGTGGAGAAAACCCCGCTTTCTTTTTTCAGCAACCTCCTATTTACGGGATGTTCGATGCATCTGGGCAGACAACCCCCGATTTTCGTCGAGTCTATCCCATAGCGCCCATTCCCGATGTGCAGGGCGGTCGCCGGCGAGTGGGCTCCAACGGTGGCTTGAACGCCTTCACGGGTTGCGCCGGTCAAGGTATCTACCGTGGAGACAGGTTGCCTAAGGAACTGCATGGAAATCTCTTCATCCCGGAGCCTGTGGGTAGGCTAATCCGTAGAGCAAAGGTTACCCGTAAGGATGGCCTCACCGTACTTAGCAACGCCGATCCAGGCAGTGAGTTCATCCGATCGAAGGATGCGAACTTCAGGCCTCTGGGAGCCGAGACGGCACCCGATGGTTCCATGTTCTTTATCGATATGCACCGGGGCATTATCCAACAAGGAAACTGGACGCGTAGGGGAAGCTACCTCAGGGGCGTCATCGACAAGTGGGGACTGGACAAGAACATTGGGAAGGGCCGCATTTATCGCCTCGTGCACAAGACCTTCAAGCCGGACTCCAAACCCAATATGCTGAAGGAATCAACCGCCAAACTGGTCGAGTATCTTGCCCATCCCAACGGTTGGTGGCGCGACACCGCCCAGAAGCTCATCATTCTCCGCAAGGATGGAAAGTCCGTGGTTCCCGCCATCGAGAAAATCGCTCGTGAAAGCAAGTCTGCCCTCGGTCGCGTGCATGCTCTTTGGACGTTGGAAGGGCTGGAGTCGGCTAAGCCGGAACTCCTTGCCGAGAAACTTGGCGACGAGGATCCCCGAGTCCGCCAAGCAGCCATTCGGGTGAGCGAGACCTTCCTTTTCGAAGCGGATGAGAAAGTTATTGATGGTTTTCAAAAACTAAAGGGTGAGTCCGACGCGGACGTCGCTATTCAGGCGGTCAACTCCATCGCCTACAGTGGGGCCGCCGATTCTGCCGTCCTCTCCGGTGTCGAGGAAGCCTTGCTCGAAGCCCACGGCGACAAGGCCATACTGAAAAGCATTGCGGGTAATCGAGCCAGCCTTGCGCGTGAACGGGCTCGCCTTGCCGAGCAACGTCGCCGTGACGCCCACTTCGGCAAGCAGATGGAGCAGGGTTCCGTCATCTACAAGCAACTTTGCTTCGCCTGCCATTCAGGAGACGGCAAGGGCACGCCTATGGCGGGACAACCGGGTGTAACCCTTGGTCCTCCTCTACCCGGTTCGCCGCGTGTCCTCGGTTCGGGTGGAAATCTCGTGCGTACTATCCTGCACGGGCTGACCGGGCCTCTCGACGGCAAGAAGTATCCTGGTCAGATGCTGCCCCTGGCTGTACACGACGATGAGTGGATCGCGGCCGTCTCCACTTTTATCAGAAACAGCTTCGGCAACAAGGGAGGTGCAATCTCCAAGGAATTTGTCGCCTCCATACGCAAGGAGTCTGGCGATCGCAAGTTGCCCTGGACGGAGAAGGAGTTGGAAGAACTCGAGCCCCCCCTCTTGACCAATCGCAAGTCCTGGAAGCTTACCGCCAGCCATAATCCCGGAAAACTCAACGGCTGCATAGATGGCAATGGCGGGAGCCGTTACGATACGGGGAGACCCCAGATTCCGGGAATGTGGGTTCAGGTCGAGTTGCCTGCCTTGTCCGGCGTGAATCGCATCCTGCTTGATTCCGGTGGGTCTAGCCGTGACTATCCCAGAGGATACAAAGTTGAGGCTTCCGTGGACGGTAAGAATTGGTCGAAACCCTTGGCCAAGGGCTCCGGGCGAAATCCCGTTACAGACATTATCTTCCCCACGACCAAGGTGAAGTACCTGAAGATTACCCAGACGGGTTTGGCTCCCGGTCTCTTTTGGTCTATCCATGAGATGCAAATTTACGGCAAGGCAGCCCAGAAACTCTAGATGGTTCTCGTTCTTGCTGAGACAATGGAGTTTGGATTGATGAACCTTTCTCCGTTCGATCTTCCTTCGGTTTTGTGGTGATGAAGCTCATAGGATTGGTTCCCGGCAATTCCCCGTGGGCCTTGGGATTTTGGGGCGTGCTATTCCTCCTGTTTCTAGGATGTGAGTCTGCGAAGGAGGTGGCGGAGCTGCAACTGTCTGACTTCAAGAGTGATGGTTGCAGCCTCTTCGTCGACGGAACCTTCAAGGACAGGGAGCTCTGGAAAGGTTGCTGCGTCGAGCACGATGTTGCCTATTGGCAAGGTGGCACCAAAAAGGAACGCGAGCAGGCCGACCTCAAGTTCCGCAACTGCATCGAGAAGAGGACGGGAGACAAGGCCTTGGCTCTGCTAATGTACGAGGCCGTGCGAGCGGGAGGTGGGCCTTACTTCCCGACTTGGTATCGATGGGGTTACGGTTGGCCGCAAGGGAGAGGATATAAGGCTTTGACGGAAGCAGAAAAGGATGCAGTGGAACGCAAGTTGAGAAAGTATCGATCCTTAGATCCTTAAGACCCCTCTTACATTCAGCATTTTTTGCGCTCTGTGATTTCCCTTGAACTTCATTGAGAGTTTCCCCCAGCC
>CAZNWO010000188.1:3762-5946 GCA_964576585.1 uncultured Puniceicoccaceae bacterium
CCCATTGGCTTCAAATCCGAAACAAGGAGGATCAGATGAAAGAAGCTGTATCGCAGTTACATGAATGGATTAAAACTATAACGCAGGTTGGCTTAGGCTTGGTAGCATTGGGGATTGTAGTCGAAATTGTCTTCGGCAAGGGTTCCATATTCGGTAAGAGCGTCGTGGCCAACTTGTCTTCAATTGTAGGTGATATTGGTGGTGAGAACGGTTTTGTCGGTCTTATTGCCATACTCATCATTACGGCAATTTTTCTTAAACGAACGTAACTGTCGTTGCTTCGGGAAAGAAAAACCAAAACAAACTAAACTACTCAAACCAGCTGGGGGGATAAAATAATGCAAGACGTAGCAAACAGAGTAAAGGAAATGATAGGTGGATTAACTGAAGTCCTGATTGGAGCGATTGGCTTGTTGGTCATCGTTCAAGTTGTCTTTGGCGCCGAAAATGGCGGCATCGACATTATTGGCAACATCACCGGGGTCGTGAATGGTTTCATCGGCGCCGGCGCAAGCCTTGCGAGCCTAGTGGCATTGATGATTGTTCTCGGAGTTCTCTCCAGGAAATAGCCGAGGTAGGCATTTCTCTCAAAAGGAGGGGCGGGAAACCGTCCCTCCTTTTTTGTTGTTCAGGCCATTATGCCGCGCACTACTTTGCCGTAGACATCCGTAAGTCGAAAATCTCGTCCTGAGAACCTGTAGGTGAGTTGCTCGTGGTCGAAACCCATGAGGTGCAAGATTGTGGCATGAAGATCGTGCACGTGAACCGGGTTTTCAATGGCTCGGTAGCCGAAGTCATCCGTGGAACCGTAGGTCATGCCGCCTTTGACTCCTCCCCCAGCCAGCCATAGGGAAAAACCGTAGTGATTGTGGTCTCTGCCCAGTTCAACGTTTCCCGTTCCTGGCTGCGGTAACTCGACCGCAGGAGTTCGTCCGAATTCTCCACCGCACAACACCAAGGTGTCCTCGAAAAGTCCCCGTTCCTTTAGATCGGTCAACAGGGCAGCAATTCCTTGGTCGCATTCTTGACCAAGTTGGCGGTGTTCCAAGTGGATGTTACTGTGACTGTCCCAAGGTTGGACGTTGCCGTGATAGCACTGGACGTAGCGAACGCCCCTCTCCAATAGTCGCCTAGCCATCAGCAATTGCCTTGCCTGAGGACTTTTCCCGTAGCGTTCTCTGACGTGGAGAGGCTCCTTGTCGATGTCGAATGCATCGGTGGCTGAGGTCTGCATCCGAAAAGCTAGCTCGAACGACTTTATTCGAGCTTCCAAGTCCGGGTCGTCTTCATGTTCCGCGAGGTGCCTCTCGTTCAGTTTCCTAAACAACTCGAGCTGCTTGGCTTGAGATTCGCCGCTGACCATGTCGTTCTTGAGATTCGGGAGCAGTTCATTTACCTTCTTTTTGCGGGTATCGACGTATGTGCCTTGGCAGATTCCCGGAAGGAAGGCGGATCGCCAGTTCGAAACATCTGAGACCGGTAGACCCGGACAGAGAGCGACGAAACCGGGCAGGTTGCGATTTTCCGAGCCCATCCCGTACATGAGCCAAGAGCCGAGACTGGGTCTGGAGAGGCGTTGATCTCCGCAATTCATCAATCTCATGGATTGTTCGTGGTTGGGGGTATCGCATTGCATGGAACGAATTATGCAGAGATCGTCCGCATGGGAGCTTGCGGTCTTGTCGAAAATCTCGCTGATTTCCATTCCGCTTTTGCCGTACCTATGAAACTTGAATGGAGAGGGCAGTACACCTCCCGTAGGTCTTTCGGTTCTTAGGTTTCCGGTGGGGATCGTTTTTCCTGCGTACTTCTTCAACAGCGGCTTGTGGTCGAAGGTATCCATTTGGGAGGGACCCCCGTTTAGGTAAATGTGAATCATACGCTTTGCCTTGCCTGCAAAATGCGTGGGTTTCGGGGCAAGCGGATTGGAGCCTTCTGCCAGTGCCTTGGCTTTCAGGCCGTCATCTTGCAGCACTCCGGCGAGTCCGAGAATTCCCAAACCCGTGCCAGATTTTCTTAATATTTCGCGCCTAGTTTGAATGTTCATCTGGTCAATCGAAGTATGTGAATTCATTTCCTGCCAGCAATACTTGAGCAAGCCTGGCTTCCGCAGTCAGTTTTGATGCAAACACCTTGTCGGCCATGGCCTTCGTCAGGACCGTGGCGGCAGCAGTTACCTTGTCC
>CAZNWO010000189.1:0-5910 GCA_964576585.1 uncultured Puniceicoccaceae bacterium
CGAAGACGAATGCCGACAAGGCATTGGCTACCGCTGATGCGGGCGTCAAAAAGGCTCGCGAAACCTTGGCTGTCGCCCAAGACGCACTAAAGAAGTCGGAGGAAAAGGCAGCTGCAGACAAAGTTGTCGCCGACAAGGCTCGGAAAGTCCGAACCGATGCCGCCATGGTCCTTGCCGATGCCAAGAAGGTTTACGACGAGGCCCGTAAAACTCGTGATGCGGCTAACAAGGTGAAGACGGAAGCCGCCGCCGAAGCCAAGAAGAAGCAGGATGCGTTTACCAAGGCCGAGAAGGAGTACTTGGATTTGGAAAACCCTCGGGTGCAGTTTGAGAGAGAGGTAAAACGCGCGGTGCTGGATTTGGCCAAGGCCGAGGAAAAGGAAAAGGAATACGATGGTCACAAAGCCTCTGCGGAAACCGCTGAAAAGAGCGAAACCGATCAGAACAAGGTGGCAAAGGATCTGGCGACTGAGGCTGACAAGGCCTTGTATCGGGCCGTTGCCTTCACGCCCGATGGTTCGGCATTGCTGACTTCGGGAGACGGTAAGTTCGTGCATTCCTGGAGCGCTGAAAACGGCAAGCATCTGGATGCATTCGAGGTTGGGGAAACGGGAGCCGACTTCTTGTCGTTCGTCGCGGATGGTCTTCTGATGGTTGGCAAGGATGGGGTTTCAGCCCTTTGGGACGTTGCCCGTGATTGGGAGTTGGCCAAGACGCTTGGGGGCGATGATGCCGTTTCTCCTTTCGTGAACCGCGTCACGGCCTTGGATTTTAGCGCGGACGGAAAGCTCTTGGTCACTGGAGGAGGAGATCCCAGTCGCAGCGGCGAAATACTTGTCTGGAACCTCGAAGACCACAAGCTCCTGCACAATTTTCCCGGTATCCACAGCGACACCGTTCATGCGGTGCAGTTTTCCAGAGACGGCAAGCGAATCGCTTCGGGCGCAGCCGACAAGTTCGCCCGGGTCACCGAGGCTTCGTCTGGAAAGATAGTCCATTCGTTCGAGGGCCATACGCATCACGTCATGGGCGTGAGCCTTCAGGCCAATGGTCGAGTGCTCGCCAGCGTTGGGGCGGACAAGGAGATTAAGGTATGGAACGTCGTGAACGGTGATCGCGCGGGTAAGGGAGCCGGTTACGGCAAGGAAATTACCTCGATTCGTTTTGTCGGTTATGGCGACAACGCCCTTATTACGTCAGCCGACAAGCAGGCCAAGGTAATCCGTGTGCCTTTGGGCAATCCCGGAAACGTTCGTACCCTTAGCGGGGTTGGGGACGTGCTTCATTCGGGGGACGTTTCCCGAGACGGCAAGATTGCCGTTGCCGGAGGAGAGGATGGAGTCCTTCGGGTCTGGAACATTGCGGACGGCAAGTCCTTGCGAGTGTTCGAGCCTCCGGTGAAGGAGGGGGACGGGCTTACCGCGAAGTAGTTCTTGTCGAGTATCCGTTTTCTCAGGCTTCTGCGTGACCTAGGTCGCGCTCTGGGTTCACTAGGTCCCTGATCCTTTGCTTCAGGGTCTTTGCGTCGGGAAAACCACCGTCCCTGCTACGACACCAGACCAGGTTCTCGTTCAATTCGATGCGGAAGGTACCTTTTTCTTCCCTCTCCGGCATTAAGGTAACCTCAATCGGTTCTTCTGCAAAAGTGTAGAGTAGCTCCTGCGCCATCCAGCATGAACGAGGAAGCCAGTTGCAACCGGGACAGTAGGTGATTCGCACTTGATGATTCATTCTTCTTCTCTTCCAATGGTTTTTATCACACTAAGTGTTGCCTGCACTACGACGTACCCTATACTTTTTCTCATGCTTAATTCAAAGGCAATCAAATGTATTTGTTTTCAGGCTGTCTTGTGCCTTGTTCCGGAAATTTACTGCGAGGAAGTATTCGACGGTCGCGACCTTGCCTTTTTCGAGTCCAAGGTGCGTCCTCTCTTGGCTGAACGTTGCTACAATTGCCATTCTCACAAGGCTGAAAAGCTCAAGGGTTCCCTGTATCTCGACAGTCGTTCGGGGGCCCTTCGAGGTGGCGACAACGGCCCTGCGGTGACGCCCGGAGATTTTTCGAAGAGTCTCTTGGTCGAGGCTGTTCGCTACCGGAATCCTGACCTTCAGATGCCACCCAAGAGCAAGCTTTCTTCCCGTGAGATCGAGGTTCTCGAGAAATGGGTGTCCATTGGGGCTCCTTGGCCTGATGAACCCGAGCCTTCCAAAGGCGCGGGAAGGGAAAAGTCGTTTGACATCAAGGCCCGCAAGGATTCCCACTGGGCTTGGAAGCCCGTCGTCGATCCGGCATTGCCTTCGGTCGAGGACGAGGATTGGGGATTCAATGGCATCGACAAGTTCGTCCTGGCCAGGCTCGAGAAGGAAGGGTTGTCGCCTTCTCGAGATGCCGATCGTCGCACCTTGATCCGTCGCGTCACCTTTGCTCTTCGCGGTATGCCTCCCTCAACGGAGGAAGTGCGCGCCTTCTTGAGCGACGATTCCAAGAATGCTTGGGAAAAGGTGGTCGACAGATTGCTCGAGGAAAACACCTTCGGAGAAACTTGGGCCAGGCATTGGATGGATCTTTTTCGTTATGCAGAGAGTAGGGGACATGAATTCGACTACAACATTCCCAATGCTTATCGCTACCGGGACTACCTAATCCGAGCCCTCAACGCCGATATACCCTACGATGATTTCGTAACCGAGCACGTGGCAGGGGATCTTTTGGAGAATCCTCGACTCCACCCCGAAACCGGAGCCAACGAATCCATCCTAGCAACAGGGTTTTGGTTTTTGGGCGAATGGATTCATTCCCCCGTGGATATTCGCCAGGACGAGGCCGACCGATTCGCCAACATGATCGACGTCTTCTCGAAATCCTTTCTGGGACTGACGGTGGCTTGCGCTCGTTGCCACGATCACAAGTTCGACGCCATCTCAACGAAAGACTTCTACTCCCTGCAAGGTTATCTCCAGAGCTCCGGCTATCGTCAGGCTCGTTACGAGACCATCGCCCACAACGGACGAGTCTCTCGGGCGATCGCTCAATTGGTCAAGGACGCGAATCTGCCTGGACAAGCATCCGATGGCATTAGACCGGCTTTGGATCGTCTGGAAGACTACTTGCTTGCCGCAGGCAAGGTCCTGCGCAGTGAGGTTCAGGCTGTGGATTTGCTGGACAAGCCCGAAAGTGATTCCAAGGGTTCCATGGTCTTTGCAGATTTTGAGGATGGCACCTACGGCAAATGGTTGGTCACCGGAACCGCCTTTGGGGACGGTCCCGTAACCCTGGCCACCAAGGCATCATACCAGCACGACGTACGGCCGAACGGAAAGTTTTTCGTGAATTCCCACAACGTACGCTCGAAGGGCAAATCCGCTTCCCTTCAAGGAGGCGACGATCACGTCGGTACTTTGACCAGCCCGCGTTTTCGCATCGAGCGCGATTACGTTAGCTTTTCCGTCGGCGGAGGCTCCCACAAGAAGGAGACCTGCGTAAACCTCATGGTCGATGGAAAGACAGTGCTTTCGGCAACGGGCAGAAACAGCAACACGATGTTTCCCGTAAGCTGGGACGTTCGTCGGTGGAAAGGTTCCGATGCCCGCATCCAGATCGTGGACAGGCGAAAGGGCTCTTGGGGAAACATAGGTTTCGACCATCTTGTGTTTTCAAACGAAAAGCGGGAATCTTCATCCACCGCGTCCAAGCCCGTGAACTTCGATCCCAATGCCGTGGAGTTGCTTGCAAGATCCGGGAAGCTTGACAAGGATCGCTTGCTCTCCTGGACGCAGGCTCTGGCCAAAGCCAAGATGGATTCCAAGGACTTTCTGTCGCCGTTGGCGAATGTCTTGGTTGATGGAAGGTTTCCCGGCAACAGCGAGTCGATGGCTCGCGGAAAACGTTTCACGGAAGCCTTGGGGCGTCTCGATCTTGCGGTGGACTATGGAGGCCTTCCCAAAGGAGGCTTCATGCAGGATGGCTATACTTTCGGTTCAAATCCGGTCAGGGTGGGGGAGCTGCTGCTCGAAGCCGATGGTACCGCTCATGGCTTGTCTCGTTGGTCGATGGCTCGTCGTGATCCTGCATGGAAGGGGTTGCGTGTCGTAGATTCCGAACGAGATGCGGGACGAGGAATGAGTTTTCATCGGGCCGGAATGACCTTGAGGACTCCTACCTTTGAGAACAAGCATGGGGACGCCCATTATCTCGTGCGAGGCAAGGGGAAGGCCTTTGCCGTGGTTGATTCCCATCGCATGATAAACGGTCCTCTGCATGGCAACGTCTCCATAGACGTCGGTCGTCCCGGAGAACTCACTTGGGCGTCTCAGGATTTGGATCGCGCCGGCCAGAGTTACCTTGGGCATCGCCTGCATGTCGAATTCACTCCCACGGATGGCAATGATTTCGAGGTCTTGATGATAGATCTTTCGAGGGATGCCTCGGCTCGCAACGAGGTTCTGACCTACCTCAAGGATCCTCCCAGTCCGATTTTCTCCGGTTCTGAAAAATTGGGAGAATCCCCGAGCACCGAACAGGCGGTGAAGCTGTTCGTCCGGAATCTATCTTCCGCCGTTGACGGCTTGGGCAAGGGAATGGAATCCATTCCATCATCCATCGAACGAGCTCGCTTTGGGGATTGGATCGTTCGCAACTTGGCCCTTTTGGGTATGGAGGAATCTTTTCCGGACGAAACCTTTCGCAAGAGTTATCGGGAATTGGTTTCAACGATCAAGAGAGATTCACGCACGGCAATGGCCATGCTCGACGGTTCGCCGGAAACCGAGTACGTCTTTCTCCGAGGCAATCACAGAAGCGTCGGCGAACGAAGCCCAAGGCGTTTCATGGAAGCCCTTGGCGGGTCGAATCGTCCGGCCCCCGGAGTGGGAAGCGGACGATTCGAGCTTGCTCGCCAAATTACCGACCCCGAGCAAAATCCATTCGTTTCGAGGGTTCTGGTGAATCGTCTCTGGCATCATCTGCTTGGACGAGGGATCGTGCCTTCCACGGATGATTTCGGCGTTTTGGGCCAAATGCCCACGCATCCCGGGTTACTGGATCACCTTGCTTCACGACTCGTTTTCAACGATTGGTCGGTCAAGAAAACGATCAAGGAAATACTTCTCAGCCGTACCTACAGGATGAGCAGCGCGAAGACAAAGGCCGCCGAGGAAGCCGATCCCGCGAATCTTCTTCTGCACAGGGCCAACGTTCGGCGGCTTCCCGCCGAGGCAATTCGGGACTCCCTGATTTTCTTGTCGGGTCGGCTTGATCGAAAAGCCTTCGGTCCTTCCGTGCCAACCTATCTCACCGCATTCATGCAGGGAAGGGGAAGGCCACGAGGAGGACCTTTGGATGGGGCGGGGAGACGAAGCGTCTATCTCTCCATACGCCGTAATTTTCTATCGCCCCTCATGTTGTCCTTCGACACGCCCTCTCCCTTCAGCTCCGTTGGTCGTAGAACGACTTCGAACGTGCCTTCCCAGGCTCTCATCCTAATGAACGATCCTTTGGTCGTCGATCAAGCGGCCCGTTGGGCGAAAAGGCTCCTTGGCGAGGAGTTTGCCCAAACGCAGGAGCGAGTTGGCGCCCTTTACGAATCGGCTTTTTCTCGAGCGCCAAGCAAGTCCGAACTCGATGCATCCCTTGCCTTTCTTGTCGAACAGGCCAAGCTGCACGGCGTCGGGCAGGATCATGAATTGCCTTGGAGAGACCTTGCCCATGCCGTGATCAATGCCAAGGAGTTCATTTTTCTCAATTAACGCGTTCCTTTCATGAGTTTTCATTGTCAACGTTTTCGTTCTTCCCCAACTTCGCGCCGAGAAATGCTGCGTACCTGCAGCCTGGGATTCGGTTCCTTGGCCGCTACGGCTCTTCTGGGCAGCAAGGCATTCGGCGGTCTTGATTCGGACGGTCGCGACAGGTAT
>CAZNWO010000190.1:0-3587 GCA_964576585.1 uncultured Puniceicoccaceae bacterium
GTTTGGATCTTAACGCCGGAATTGAATGCCACGGATGCCGACCATGACCCTGCTTTTCTAGTTTGGAGCGTCAAGTCAGGGCCCAATTTCGGTGAGGCCGTGGTTACCGGTTCCGGTCCTTCACCATCTTCCTTCAGCTACAAGCCGAATGTTTTCTTTGATGGCAACGATTCCTTTGTGGCGCAGGTCTCGGACGGTATTCAAACCGACGAGGTGACGGTCAGGGTATCTGTTCCCGGAGTCAACGATCCCCCCGTGCTTTCCTCGACTGTCGACTTCAACGTAACCATGGACGAGGGAGGTTATCCAACTCCCTGGACTTCGCCTTCCCTTTCGGCTCTCGATTATGAGGGGCAAACCTTGACTTGGTCTGCCTTTTACGACAACCCTGCCGACGCAAACGGAACGGCGACGGTTACGGGGACAGGATCTTCCCCCCAAGTTTTCTCCTATGCCCCCAACCTGTTGTTTACTGGGACAGACGTTTTCAACGTCCGTGTCACTGATGGCGCGAGGGATGCGAACGTGACCATCCGCGTCACCGTGCAAGGCCAGCCCGACCTTGCGCCCGAATACACTTTGTCCGCCCCGTTGACTTATTCCATGGTGAGCAATAACTCCCAGGATTTCATTGTGACGGGAGGAAAACATTCGGGTTCTGCGGATCCTCCGCTGGTTTTGTTTTCGGACAACTTGTACGTCTTCGAGAACAATTCCACCAACGGGGCTTCCTTGTACATCGGAACTTCCCCCGGTGTTCCCTACACAGGGGAAGAAGTCTGGGGCAACGGCGCCCGTGGCCCGGATGAATACCTTGTGCTTCAACCCACTACCACCACTCCCCCCATTCTCTACTACTACGACAGCAACTATGACCCGAATGCCGCAAATAATGCCCTTGCTCCCATTTACGTGAATCCAAATGCGGAAAATTCCATTTTTGCTTCCGATGCCGAACCTGCCGATGCCTTCGGTGATTCAGTCTCCATTCTCGGAGGTCGTATTGCGGTAGGTAGTAAGGAAGAGAGTGCGAACCTTGGCGCAGTGTACCTATTTGATCGCAACGCGAACGACCAATTTGTCGAGCAGGCAAAGCTGACGCCCGCAGACCTCACCGGAACTTCCTATTTCGGTGCAAGCGTGGGGCTAGGGCAAGACTTCTTGGTCGCAGGAGCTCCCAACGACTTGAGCCTTTCCGGCAGCGCCTATGTTTTTCAGCGCGAGGCGAACGGGAATTGGACGCAACAAACCAAGCTAACCGTAAGTCCGGTAACGCCTATCGATGCTTTTGGCTATGCAGTGGCTGTGTCCTCTGACTTGGCAGTTGTTTCTGCACCCCAGCCCAACGATGGCAATGGCTCAGTCTATCTCTTTCGCCGCGACGGCAATGGGAATTGGTCTCAAGAGGCAGTGGTCAAGGCTTCCGGCGGAGCGTTACAGGATAGTTTCGGTTCTTCCGTCTCCGCTGATGGTGATTACTTGGTGGTGGGCGCTCCCAAGGCGGATTCAAGTGGAGGAGATGCGGGTTCTGCCTATGTTTTTCATCGTGAGGCAAACGGAAGCTGGATGCAGCAAGCCAAGCTGGCTCCCTCCGATCATTCTCCCGGGGACGAGTTTGGATCCTCCGTTGCTATCGAGGGGGAGGTGGCTCTGGTTGGCTCCAAGTTCGGAGACGGCAATGGAACGGATTCCGGAACGGTTTACGTTTTCAGGAGGGATTCCAACGGCAATTGGTCTCAGGAGGCCCGCTTGACGCCGCCCGTGCAAAAGGATGCCCAAGGCTTCGGCTCATCGGTCGCCTTGTCGGGTGTTTTTGGTTTGGTCGGCGCACCCGATGCGGGTACCGGGGGCGAAGCTTATCTCTTTCGCAATGAGTCAAACTCAAGCAACTGGACTTTAATTTCTGCTCTCAAGAGAACTTCAGCAACGGCAGGAGACTCACTTGGAGCTGCAGTCTCCATGGACGGAGGGGTCGCACTTGCGGGAAGTTTCGGCGATGACCGCAATGGTACGGATGCCGGCGCGGCCGTTCTTTTCGAGAATCCCGGATGGAGCAACTTTACATTGCCCGTCCTGCCGCCGATCATCAAGCAGGGATCGACTCTCGCCGTGACCATGAACGAAGAGGGGGCTTGGCCGTCCGTCGAATTAAACGCATCCGATCCCTTTGACGACGTGATTGTCTGGAGCCTTGAGGCCAATGCGTCAAATGGAGTGGCGCTCGTCTCCGGTTCAGGTTCGAGCCCATCTGTGTTGAGCTATTCTCCCGACTCTAATTTCAGTGGTACTGACAACTTCGTCGTGCGAGCGTCGGATGGCTCGGTTCAGGATACCATTGCGATTACGGTTACGGTTTCCGCGCAACCTGATTCGCCGTCCTTTGCCTCGGTTCCTGTTTCCCAAGTCATGGAAACCTACCTTTATACCTATTCCATTTCGGCCGTTGACTCTGATCCGGGGTCATCTGTGACCCTTAGCATCACGTCAAAGCCTTCGTGGGCAACCTTTGAAGATCTGGGAGGTGGTTCTGGAGTTCTCCAGGGAACTCCCGCAGTCGGTCAGAGCGGTTCATATCCCGTCACACTTAAGGCCACTGACAATACGGGCGACTTTGTCGAGCAGACTTTCACGGTAGAGGTTCTCGCCATTAACTATTTTCCCGTCATTTCAGTCGACCAGCATGACTTAAATCAAACTACCCTGTCAGTTTACGAGGACAATGGGACTTTCCTCAGCGTGCCGGAAATCGTTGCAACTGATGCAGAGACTGCCCAAGGCAGTTTGGTCTGGTCCCTTGCTTCAGTCGCCGTCCACGGACTGGCCGAAGTAAATGGAAGCGGAGCCTCTCCCGTCATCTTCAGTTATGCTCCTGCAGCAAACTTCCATGGTTCCGATTCCTTTGTGTTGCGTGTGGTCGACGAGGGTGGGAGAGACGACAATCTTACCGTGAACGTCAACGTCATCTCGGTCAACGATCCACCCGAGATCTCTACCACGCCTCCAGACCCTAACGTCAACGAGGGCGAACCATTCTCCTACACAGTTGCAGTAGGCGACTTGGATGTCAACGACACCATAACTATCGGGGTGTCCGGACTTCCTTCCTGGTTGAATTTTGCCGACCATGGAGATCGCACGGGCACGCTCACGGGTACGCCAAAGTGGTCTGATTTCGGAAACTATGTCGTGACCTTGATTGCTACCGACTCCGGCGGGCTTTCCGTTGGGCAGGGTTTTGGAATCTCTGTTATTCCCGACAACTATCCACCTGTCATCACCCAAGGAGACTCGATGAATGCAGTGGATATGGACGAGGATGGCGTTCCCACGGCTTGGAGTTCTCCTGCCTTGGTTGCCACGGATCAAGACTCCAATGTCTCGCAGCTCATCTGGGAACTAAAGACTCCTCCCGTCAACGGCAACGCAACGGTTGAGGGATCTGGTTCTTCGCCCTCCGTTTTAAGCTATGCACCCGAGCCGAATTATTATGGGCAGGATAGCTTTGTCGTTCGGGTTTACGATTCCTTGGATGTTAATGCATCGGACGAAATCACCATCAACGTAACGGTTGTTCCGCAGGAGGACGA
>CAZNWO010000190.1:3687-5899 GCA_964576585.1 uncultured Puniceicoccaceae bacterium
ACGGATCGCGTCGCAACCCAGTCTTTCACAATTGATGTTATTGGAGAGAATACTGCACCCGTCATCGGGCAAGGTTCGGAGGTCAACGTTGTCATGGATGAGGACGGTTCGCCCGTTGCTTGGCAAGCTCCCGGGCTGAGCGCCTCGGATGCGGATGGCCATCCCTTGAAATGGAGCTTGGTTTCGTCGCCCTCCAGTGGCGTCGCCGAGGTTTCAGGTGCCGGCTCCAGTCCCACTGTGCTCAATTACGTTCCCGATGGCAACTTTACGGGTTCCGACAGCTTTGTTGCTCAAGTCACTGATGATATCGAGAACATTCAGGTCACGATCAACATAGTCGTTAATCCGCAACCTGATGCACCGATCATAATTACCGCGCCTCCTTCCACGGTGGTGGAAGGGTACTCATATTCCTACGAGCTTAGTTCCATAGATGCGGACGGTGTCCAGAACTTGACTTACGAGGAGTTGGAACTGCCCTCTTGGCTCAAGCTTACTGATCTGGGTTCGGGTTCGGCAGTGCTTCAAGGCATACCTTCCTTGAATGACGAGGGTTCGAACACTGTTCGTGTTCTCGTGGTCGACGAGACCGACCTCAACGGTTCGCAAACCTTTGCAATCAATGTGGAAGTCCGTAATTACCCGCCATCCATATTTTTCAACGGCGAGGAAGTGAACGCCACAACAATTGAAATTGACGAAGATTCCAACTCGACTGTGTGGAGCAACCTAAACCTAGAGTTGAACGCAACCGACAAGGAAACCAACGTTTTCACTTGGGAGCTGATCACACCTCCCTCGTCGGGGAACGCAAGCGTAGTGGGAAGCGGTAGTTTCCCCGATTCCTTTACTTACGTTCCGAACGTCGACTTCTCGGGCAGCGACCAATTCGTAGTGAGGGTTACGGACGCGGGTGCCAACGATGAAGCCCCCAAGCACGACGACTTGACCATCAACGTAAACGTTCGCAATTTGCCAGATGTTCCTTTCTTCGTCAGCGAACCTGTGATCCGAATCAACGACGAGTCCGACTACCTGTACGAGGTCGTCGTTGCCGATGCAGATGGCAACGATACCGTCTCGATCTCTCAGGAGGGAACCCTTCCCGAATGGATTTATTCCTTTGCTGATCATGGAAACGGAAGGGCAAGTCTGCATGGTCGCGCTCGTGTCGGCGACGAAGTGGATAGCCCTTACGCCTTCAGAATTGTCGCGACCGATGGCAATGCAACCATCTCCCAAGACTTCTCCGTCACGGTGATAATTGACGACTATCCACCCGAGTTCACGGCAAGCAGCGTATTCACTGCCTACATGAACGAGGATTCTGAATTGAGCGGTTGGGTGAAGCCTCATCTTGAGGCAACGGATCGTGACCCGAAAGTGGGCGTGCCTCTGACTTGGTCCGTTGCCACCGATGCGGTTAATGGAAAGGTGGAAATCAATGGAACGGGATCTTCTCCGGATCACTTCCACTACACGCCCGATCCCAACTTTTTCGGGACGGACGTCTTTACCGTACGGGTTTCGGATGGTCATCGTGTGACTGATGGAAATGTGACAGTTACCGTTGCATCCCGTCCCGATCCTCCGGTCTTTACTTCCACTCCCGAAACCTATGCTAGAGCCAAGTCGAGCTATCTTTACGATGTCTACGTCATGGATCCCGACAAGGAAAACCTGTCGATGCGTGTTTTCGGTTCCCCCTCATGGCTAAAAGTGGATGACTCCAACGTCTCGAACGGTCGAGTTACCTTGTCGGGTACGCCATCCGAAAGTGAGATCGGAAAGTCCTTTCCTATTAGCTTGGTTGTAATTGATCCCACGGGTCGTCTCGCTTTTCAATCTTTTGTTCTTGAGATTGGTCCCGCAAACATACCTCCGTCGATATTTCCGGGTAATCGCTTGTACGGGACTTTCACCGAGGATGATCCCGACTCATGGGCGCCTCCCGACTTTAACGCAACCAACTCGGATGGGGATACGCTGACTTGGAGCCTTGCCGCAGGCAGCGAACCCAAGCACGGCACCGCCGTCGTAGAGGGCAACGGTTCGCGACCTCCGATATTCTCTTACGTCGCCAATGCCAACTATTCCGGTTCCGACAGTTTCGTCATTCGGGTTTCCGATGGATACGATGAAGTCAACGCTACCGTTGAGGTGACCGTCCTGTCTTTTAACGATCCCCCGGTGTTCGGAGGAACGCCGCCCA
>CAZNWO010000191.1:0-5836 GCA_964576585.1 uncultured Puniceicoccaceae bacterium
GCGATGAACATGTTGCCCTTCTTGTCGAAGCGTATGCCGTTGCCTGTACTTCCCTCGGGCAAGGTGAGGAAGACCTCGCCTTTGCCGTCGGGCGACACCCGGCCAATCGTTCCTTGTTCCTTGAAATTCACCGCGTAGACGTTGCCAGCCTTGTCGCAGGCGGGACCTTCTATTCCCTTGGTGAATTCTCCGGGCTTTGTTAGGGGGGTGGCCTTAAAAAGTTCCTCCGCCGAGCCTAGCTTTGCAAGGATCAGGCTTGTGACTAAAATTACAAGTACAGGGTGTGTCTTCATTTTGATGTTAACTTAAGGATTAATTCTTTAGATTTTTCGAAAGCTTGCTTTTACGGTGCATCAAGTTCTTGGGAATCCTTGCGGTTCAAAGTTTGGCATTTCAGCGATAGATGCCTTATTCCACGATCGAGACGGCTTGAACAACATTCTCGAATTGGTTTTTCTTCGCATCCAGACGCTTGGACTTCGAGTTGGTCTGGATTGCGGGCAAGGGCTTCTTGGAAGATTTTGTGAAGCCGATTCGGTTGTCCTTGAACACAAGGTCGTGATGGGTCCCATGAATGACCACCGGACTTCTGGCCGCTCCTTCCGATCCGTTGTCCATGATGACGTTCTCGACAAATCGGTTTCTGTGAGCTCCCAGTGGTTCGGGTTCCTCCCTGAACAGCAGGCCGATGCGGGAGTTCCCCGTGATTACGTTTCCAGTGAAGCTGTTGTCGGTGTCCTTGTGGCCGATTGAGATTCCGTCGCGTTTGTTGTTCACGATCTTGTTGTTCTCGAATAGCCCGTGCTTGACTCGCCAGCAAACGAACATGCCGTCTGAATCGTTTTCGGAAGCACGACAATTGCGTACGACGGGTTTGCCCGATCCGCTTCCGGGATGAATGCCGAGCCCGGCGTTGTTCTCGAAGATGCAGTTCTCGATGGTGACTTCGTTAGATACCTGAAAACTGATGCCGTCCCCGTTGTAGTTTCGAACGGAACAATTGCGGACGGATACCTTTTTGCATTCGAAAAAATAGATTCCGCCGTGTCTGCAGCCGTCCATCGGCGTGCATTCTGTGCGATCCCGATTGCCCTCGATGGTTATGCCCTCGACGCTTGCGTTCTTGATCCCCCAACCGCCGATGCACGGAAAATTCAGTTCAGCCCTCGCATTCTTGCCGATCTGGTAGTCGGTTCGAAAAGGCTCGTCGATACGGAATCGATTCGGGCCCAGTCTTTCTGTCAGGTTTGCCGCCGTGACGAGGAAGTAGGCGGGGTAACGGTCGCAGGACACGAGGATTCGGTCGCCGACACGGAAATGCTTTGCGTCCGCCAAGGTAATTTCACGTTGGTTGCAGTCCCCGTCGGTTGCGAGCTTCACGCGAATTCCATCCACGGGGGAGAGGATGGTTTTGCCGGGCGTCCCAATTACGTGGACATTGTCCCTCAGGGTGAGGGCGTTTCTCATCAAGTATTTGCCCGGGCCTATTCGGACGGTTCCTCCACCAAGCGCCGACACGTATTCGACGGCTGCCTGGAGAGCCTTGTTGTTGTTGCCCCGGATGTCACCTGAATCGATGCCGACGGTCACCTCGGTTTGTCGGGGAAAGGAGTTTTCCTTGGCAAGGACCGCAGGCGTTCCGTACGGAAGTAAAAGCATGGCCATAGCCGAAGCGTAATTTTTCTTATTCATGGTTCGGATGGGGTGAGTGTTCGCTTGCAGTTACGGATGTGGTTCCAAGCTGGTTTCGGCTGTTGAGTCCGAGTTTCTAGCCTCCAAATGGAATTATTCTGTATTCTAAGTGAACGTCAGATGCGGGAGTGATCCCATCGACGATCTCGATCAGTATTGTGGAGTTGGTTCCTCTCGAGATCGGCAATGGTTTTTCCAGTTCTATGCGAGCGCCGAACCCTCCTCGGTCGATTGTTATGGTTTTGGCTTCCTTCGACGATTTCTCAATTGGTCCAAGGTCTTTTCCGGATTCATCCTTCAGGGAGACCATAGTAGGATCCTTCGTCTTTTTCCCATCCTTTTTCCCGTTCGGCACAAATGGAATCATTTCGAAAACGGAACGGACTCTTCCGTGCAGGGAACTTCTTGTCCAAAGGTTGAGAAGACCCTGCTCATCGAATTGATCCAACTGCATCTTGCAGAGGATTGCGTCATCCTCGAAAACATAGTTTCGATTGATCTTAATGGTTGCGTTTCTAAGGTCGCCCGAACTGCTGACTTGATTCCCGACAAGCTTTGCATCGAAATGTTCGCTGTCTCCTGAGATCAGCGGGCGTCCGTCGGCACAGGTTCCGACAGCCGTGTGCAAGTGAAAGTTCGGCCACTGTGAAGGGTCCATCTGCTTGCCGTACTGGTCGTTGAGGGTCGAAGCTATCACGGGGCCCTTGCCCGGAATCTGGATCTGGCAGATCATGCCACCTCCGTAGCCGCTCAGCCCCGCGCTCGCGAATCCGTTCCAAGTCGGGCTGAGGCGTCCATGGTAAGTCAAGGCGTAGTATCCTTTGCGTCTGGCGGCAAACCATTCGTTTCCTTGGTTCACGCTCACCGTGAAGTCGGGTCCGGGCAGACCCTTCCACGCGAATGGTCCTTCCGTTTCGATCGACCATTGGGGATAATAATGAGTTCGCGAGCTCCAGGGTCCTGCGGCAATTCTTTCGTCGCCCAGCGTGTAGCTGAACCATGTCCGCATCCTGTCGTAAGCCGATTTGAAACGCTTTTCCTTGGGGAAGTCGACCAGTACGGATTTCCAGGTTCTCATGGGGTATGACCCATAGTGGTAGGCATAGGCAAAGCCCTCTTGGACGGGACCAGATGGTCCGATTCCCGATCTCTTTCCCCATCCACCGTTGAGGAATCGTTCCAAGTAGGTGTCGAACAATTTTTTCTGGATGGAGTCCTGCGTGGCCTCGCTGCAGTATTTCAGCGCCGTGGGTATCAAGGCAAAGGAGTTCCCGTTTACGCGTGCCCAACCCCTGCAGAACGCAAGGCGGTCTCCCGCGATGAGTAATCCCTCGCGCAGCAACGCCTTGATTTCCTTCGAGGCGTTGCTTTGTTGGATGATTCTCCATCCGGGTCTCCAATATTGCCAGGCGTAGTTCGAGAACTCGTAGCCCATGTTGGCAAATGGTCCCCCCACGCTCACGTGGTCGTTCGGACCGATCGAACGCAAGCCGGCAATCAAGTCCTTGATCGCGATGTTCAGTGCGGCAGGATTCTTGTGGAGAGACCAAGAGTGCATGATCTTGTCGCATGAAGGTGGTCGCCAGTGGTTTCCGTTCACGTTCAGGAATTGGTCGCGTTGCGGAAGTTGCTCGGTTTTAATTTCCTTTCCATCCTTGTTCTTTACGACAAATTCCTCAGCCTTTTTCTTCTTTAGCCACTCGTGTAGTCGAATTTGATAGCCATGCCAAAACGTCTTGCCGTCATGCGCAATGGCTCCGTTTCGGATAGTTCGGGCGGTCTTCTCGTCTGGGGCAAGAACTGCTGAAATCGAACGGAAGCCTCGATGCTTCACTTCGGGGTCTTTCGGCAAGCCGTGCCTTAGTTCGAGCAGAAAGTCTCCGGGACCATCGCTGATTTCAAGGGTGAGCACCTTGTCGTCGTATTTCCCCGGTGTCTCGTATTGGATTTTTTCCTGTGCATAGCCTTTCAGGGTGTTGCCGGAAAAAATCACCTTCCCGTCGGGAGCCTTTATTGTAAAGGTCCGCGACCTTGGCTTGTCCCATTCCCCCGCCACAAAGAACAAACCCGTAGAGCCTTTCGGGACATAGAGGTAGCTTTTCGAGAAAAGCTCGCCGTGACCATGAATGAAAGTCGGATGTCCGGCTATTCCATGGGACAGTTCAGGATCGATTCTTAGGGTTGCGTAGTGGTCGGGGGATCCCGCCAGAAGCACTCGATAGACCCCGGGTTTTCCCTCAGGAATCTTGAAGTTGAACGACCTCTTCGCGAGCGCGGCCAAACGCTTGGGTTCGGAGAAGGAACTCCATCGGACCATGGGTTCCGTTCCATGAGCCCTGCAGTAGACGTAATACCATGCCTCGTGGTCAAATGCTGCAGTTGCATGCTGATAGGCTCCGGAGGTTATGCCGTCGTCGGCAATCACTTTGCGTACGATGGCCTTTCCGTCGGGGTCGTATATTTTCAAAAGGACCTCGCGAGGTCCGTTCTCGAGGAAGTTCAAGTCCCTGACGTCTACTTCAACGGTGAACGCTTTGCCTTTTTCGTTTGAAACAAATGCAGTAATTCCATCGTAGAGACGGTAGGTGGAACTTTTTAAGTCATCGTTGGCATCTTCCGCCCGGAGCAGACTGATTGCCGTGATGGAGAAAAAGACAAGTAGCAGTGAGTACTTCATTTATTGGCTTGGTTTATTGGTGTCGTAACAAAAGAAACCAATGCTTCCACATGCAATCCTCAAAACCTTCTTTGACCCCATTAATCTGAAGACTTACCTACAGAGGTTGGCGTGGAGTTGTGTTATGACTGTCTTGAGCAACTCTTCGGGTCGAGAATGATTGCCAGGCAACAAAGCGTCACGGAACTCCTCCAGAGGATGGAGATGCTGCGTAGATTTTCCATTTGAAGAGTTCTTTGCAGGAAATCGTCAACCATGCTTAGGTATCCATGATCGATCAATGAGAGTATCAGCATCCCCGCGTGTCCGAAGGCTACCGAAAGAGCTAGCACTCCCAGGCGATGCGTGGTTAAATGAATAGCCAGATTGGTGATCGCAACGGCGAAGATTACTCCGCCTGCCTTGAAGAGGATGATTAGAGATTCGAGGTCGGCAACCTCGAGAGTATTTAAGATATATCCGATGCTCCAGATGGCGAAGGTGAGAATCCCCATACCTATCGATGCTTTGCTCCTCTTGGCAATCGATGGCAGAATGACCGACAGGGTTGCCATCAAAGCACTGCCTAGACCAAAGAGCATCGCTTCGCTTGAATCTAAATTTTGGCTTCCCGCGGTCGAAGCCCTTAAAGTTTGAATCCAATAACCCACGGCAAGCGCAATGCAGCCGCAAAATCCTAGGAAGACGGTCGGCGCAAGTTCAGCGAAGGAATCTTTTTCAAAGTCCGTTCTTCCCCAATTCTTTGCCAGGGAACTTAGATGGCTGCTTTCTCGACTCTTCTTTCTTCTAAAGATTCTTCTGCCCCTTGGTTTCATGGATCGACGAAGCTTTTGGCTTCCGCCTTTTGGTGTTTTGCCGGCCTCATTTGGCGATGCTTGCTTCTTGTCGGAGACGGTGCTTCTAGGCGAATTGCCTTTGGTCCCTGACGCTGCCTTGTTCACCTCATCTCTAGTGGCGATCGTGGCTTCAGCCTTATCTTTTTCTTGGAATGACTCTTGCGTCGTTGGCTTGCCGGAATCCTCCGCACTAGTAGTTGCTTGTACTTGACCGAAGACAGCTCTCCGATAGAGCGTGTCGTATTCCAGTATGGATAGTTTAGCGGATATTTGTTCTCCACGTTCGAGCTGTTCCACCATGGGATTTTCATTCACGGCGAACAGAGCACTGATTTCCATGTCGGTGTCCGATATCTTGCAAAGCAAGGTGTAGCCGTTTTCAAAGCGCTCGTGGAATTTCTTGCCAAAGGTTTTACCGGAAGACAGAAATTCCAAATCGAGCAGGAATTCTTGACCTTTGCAGGATTCGACAAAGGAGGCTCCCTCCGAAGTGCTGAGCCGATCATCTTTGAGAGATTTTAGTTTGCCCAACAAGTCGTCTGCATCCATCCCTTTACTATCTCATAAACCCAGTGCTGCATTCCATTACAAAAATGTGTTCTTTTTGTAATGCATTCTCAGGCTCGAGGAA
>CAZNWO010000192.1:0-5824 GCA_964576585.1 uncultured Puniceicoccaceae bacterium
ATCATGTCCATCGGACAAAACGTTGAACTCGGCTGGGAGGCGGAAGCCGCCGAGCTGAGCCTGGGGAACCAAACCCTGGAACAAGTGAAGGCGCTCGGGGCGAAGGCCCAAGAAACCATCGACGCCTTGGCGAAGCTGAGAAACGAGGAACAGGCCCTGATGGCCCAGAGGGACGACGACGTCCGGGCCTACTGGGAAGCCTTGCAGCGAGCCAAGCATGGCTGCCTGGGGCATTCCCGCTTCGGCAGGAACTCCAGCCTGTACAAGAGGTGGGGCTACGTACGGGAGGACGACCGCAAGTCGGGACTCACCCGCAAGGCGAAGGATCCGCCGGGGGAGGAGGAGCAGGAGGAAGGCTGAGGAGGAGCAGCGGGGGCGGCGGACCTTGCCGGGGGGCCCGAGGGTTTCAGTCCTTGGGCTTCTCGGCGGGGCTGTCCTTCTCGGCGCCCTTGGGGGAAAGCTTCTTGGCGAGGAGGTCGTGATGGACGCGGGCGACCTGCCACATGTAGGTGCCGGTGGAGCGTCCGAACTTGTTGGAGGCGGCGGCGTCGAGGTGCTTGAGGGCTTCCTTTTCCCGCCCGTGCAGCTCGTGGAAGATCCCGACGTAGAGCTGGGCGTGGAAGAGGACGCGCTCCTTGTAGCGCTCGGGGAAGCCGGTTTCCTCGATCTTCTCGTAGACTTGCTCGGGCTTGATGTCGCCGGCGTAGAGGGCGTAGAGCCATGGGTACGGGGGACGATCGGTCTTCTCGTACTTGAGGAGCGCCTTGCGGGCGACCTCCATGTTCTTGTGGCGGGTCTGGGACATGAAGCGCCAGATGCCGTTTTCGCGGTCGACGTTGTCGTAGTTGTGGTAGATCTGGAACTGCCGGGCGGCCTTGTCGAAACGGTTTACGTAGTAGTAGGCGATGCCGAGGCGCCAGTGGGAGACGTCGAGGGCGGGATCGAGCTTGATCATTTGCTCGTAGTCCTCGACGGCGCCGGCGAACTTGCTGAGGAAGAGCCTGGCGTCGCCCCGGCGGGAGTAGCCGTCGACCGCCTTGGGGTTGGCCTTGATGCGCTCGGTGTAATGCTTCTCGGCTTGGGTGTATTGCTCGCGGATGGCCTTGTCGTCCTTCTCGTGTCCGGGATGGGCTTGGGCCATGGCGATGGTAGTGGTTGCGGCGAGGAGGTTTGCGAGGAGGCGGGTGTGGTTTTGTTTCATGGCTGGAATTCGTCCTTGAAGAGGGTGCCGATGATGGTGCCGTTGGCGTCCCATTGCTCGATGAGGCCGTAGGCGGCGCCGTCCTGCACCTTGGTGCGGGACTTGAGCTTGCCGTTGGGGTGAAGCGAGATCGCGGCGCCGGAGAAGGGCTTGTCCTCGCCGATCCTGTACCAGAGCTGGTCCTCCCGGAGCTCGAGCTCGGTATCTTGGTTTGCGGAGGGAAGGTCGGCGGGATCGGAGATGGCGGGGCCGGGCAGGTTCAGCTTCTCCAGTCCGCATTGGCTGGTGGTGAAAATGATGATGGTGACCAGCGACACGAATCCCGCCACCCACCAGAGGATCGTCCGGAGGCCGGAGCGGCGGGCGGAAAGGTCGGCGGGATCGATGGGCTCGGGCTCGGGAGACTCGGAAGGCTCGGGCGGCTCGGGTATGTCTGGAAATTTCTCGTCGGACACCGGTGGGTCCCCGCTAGTTGGTGAGGGCGTACATGAAGACGTTTACCCCGAGCCTTGTGTAGAAGGCATGGGCGTAGTTGCTGATCTCCTCTCCCGAGTAATACTTGAAGATGCGCCATTTGCCCGTGGGCTCCTGAACCCAGAGGGGGCGTTTGCCGGGCTCGGAGTAGAGGATGTCCATGAGGCCGTCCTCGCGCTTGACCTCGAAGGTTCCGCCCTTGAAGGAGGCGAGCTTGAGCTTGTCGTCGAAGCCCTCGGCGGACTCTCGAATACGGAAGGAGATGGGCGGTATCCATGCCCCGAACTCGTCCTTCCCCCACCCCATGGCGCAGATGGGCGAAGCGAGGACGGCGATGCGGCCCTTCACCCGCAGGCCGACGAAGGAATAGGTTCCCTGCGGCCACTTCTCTCGCTCGACGAAGGTGAGGACGGTCTCGGGGAGCTTCTTCTGGTTGGCCTCGATCTTGAGGTCCTTGTTCTCGGGGAGGCCCTTGTAAAAGCAGCGGAAGAGCTCGTGATCCCTCGGGATGGGCACGAAGACCTTCTCGGGAAAGATTCCCGCGAACAGTTCCTTGACCTCGGGGCGTTCCTCCCAGGCGGCGTAGCTGTGACCGAGGTCCGCCCCGAGAAAGGATGCCTTGATCCCGGCGTCGAGGTAAAGGAACCCTCCCTGCTCGAGGTAGCGGCGCAGGGCGGACTTTTCCTCGTCGGAGTAATTGAGGGTGGGTTGCTCGTCGCAGTTGACGTAGAGAAAGGGATGCTTGAAGAGCTCCTCGTCCTGGAGGGACTGAATGTAGAGGGGGTCGGTGTCGAAGCGCGCGTTGGTCTCCTCGTTCATGTGGCGGAGGAGGCTGGGGAGGGCGTCCGGGTAACGCCTGAGCACACCTTGGGCGGGCTGCAGCTGGACGATGCGGATGGCGTCGCGCACGGGGGCGCGCTCTTGAGCGTGGGCGGGAGCCAGCCACAAGGCGACCGGGAGTACGATGGACAAAAGACGAATCATTACGGTGAGATGCCGCGGTTCCTGAGCTCCGTGGCAATGAAGGGAGTGATGGTGTTGGTCGGGTTTTCCCGGACGAACTTCCTGAGCACGGGCAGCCCGCGTCCGGGATCGCTGAGCAAGCCGTCCATGGCGGCCCGGCGAATGACGTACTCCTCGTCCAGGAGGGAACGTTCCATGATCTTGAGCCAGCCCGGCGCCCGGCGCCCGGCGTAGGCCCGGATGGTGGTCGCCCGGACGTTGAGGTCCTCGTCGATGAGGAGGTCGAAGCCGACTTCCTCCAAGGCATCGGCGGGAGCAGCCCCAAGGGACTGGGCGGCAAAGGAGCGAACGTCGACGAAGTCGCTGGCCACGAGGGTCTGCATCGTCTTTGCGTCGAAGCTGCTCGCACGCGCCCCGAGGCTCGAGATGATTGCCGAGCGGACCGTCTTGTCGCGATCCTCCATGGCGGGGAGCCAGAGGGAAGGCTTGCTCCAGCCGTTCTCGTAGGTGAGCAACCGCTGCCAGGACACGGTGCGAATCTTGGCGCTGCTGTGCTCGGTGAGGTCGCTGTAAACGGCGATGCCCTGCTTCCCGAATGCAGAGACGGCGTAGAGGATGGTCATGACTTGGTTGGATGCGCCCGCCACGCCCAAGAGGTAGTTGCCCACCGCCCGAATGACCTTCGGGTCGACCTTCTCGCCGATGCGGGCAAGCTCGATCGCAGCCATGGAGAGGACGGCGGGATCCTCGTCCGCAGTCATCTTGCGCAGGATTTCGCGATAGCCGGGATGCCTGCGGTTGGAGTCCCGGGCTACGGCCACGACCTTCTTGCGCACGCCGACGTCGGGGTGGTCGGCAAGTTTCTCGATGCGACCGACCAAGGCGGGTGTGGGAGCGGCAAGGGAGACCCGGCTCAAGGCGGTGAGAAGTACGCCGAGGTCCTCATCCCCAAGAAGTTGCTCCAGGGCCGAGGAGGTAATCGTAAGGCGCAGAATGGAAAAGTACTTGAGGATGTTCTGCCGAACGATGGCATCCTCGTCGGAAAGACATTTGAGGGCAAGCTGGCGAAGGTCGGGACGGAGCGTGGCGGGCCTAGACCTGGCCACTTTTCTGCCGTTGATCTCGACGATCTCGAAGGAGGAACGGAAGAGACCTATGGACAGCCTCGGTATGAGGGCCGATACCTCGCGGCGGACCTCGACGTCGACGTCTCCCAACTTGGAAAGGATTTTCTCGACGATGGACTTCTCGTAAAGGTAGTAGCCGTTGGAATAAAGCTCGGCAATGGATACGATGGCGGCCCGTCGAACGCGTGGGGCGCGGTCATCCAATGCCATGGCGAGAAGAGCCGCGGTGTTGAGGCCGGGATATTTGCCGAGGAGCTTGGCGGCGCCGAGGCGAACGTTCTCCTCCACGTGACGCAGGTCCCTGCCCGCCTGCTGTATGGTCTGGGCCTGGGAGGAACGAACCGGCTTGGTGGGCTGAGAGGAATTGGTGTCGACGGAGGGAACGGTGGCGTTTGCCGCGGGAGCAACAGGAATCGATACGCCGGGCGGAAGCAAGGGTGGTTTCTGGAGGGCCCAAGCCGAACCGACGGCAACCAAAGCCGTCATTAAAAGATAAACGTGCGCGCGAAAGATCATTGCAAACCTGCCTGCCTGCGGAAAATCCACTCTAGTCCCGCCACGAGAAAGAGAACAAGAAAGAAAACCCAGTTGTCGGCAAGGCTGACCCGCTCTACCCGCAGCGGAAGCTCTTCTGCAACCGCAGGCTCCCAGTCGCCGTCGAGGTCCTCGATCTTGAGGTATTTTCCTCCGGTCAACTTGGCCAGCATGCGAAGGTCGCGCTCGTTGTAGGATACGTCCAGGGCTTCGTCGCCCGTCTCCGCGACGCGGAGAAAGCTTTCGCGCTCCAGCGACTCGCCATCGGGGAAGGAGAGCAGGTAGGTGACCTTGTACTCGCCGGGAGCTCCCGGCCTGAAGGAACTGGCGTAACGACCGGCAACCGCTCCCTCGGGGTAGAGGTGCACGGTGCGCTCGTAGTCGTCGGGGCCCTCGATGCGAGCCTCGACCAAGGCATCGCGAGAAGGCTCGAAGTCAGACCCGAGGGCCTCCACCGCAAGGCTTACGGGCTTGCCCCGAAGGCGCGCCTTGGACTCGTCCTCGAGCCTCAACCTCTCTTCACCTCCCGAACCAAGCCATGCGGAGAGGGCTGTCCAGAACTTCTTGAATTCCTTGCCGCCTTTCACGTCCTTCATGTACCTCCGCCAGTCATGCGGAGAGCCCCAATACCCCACCCGACCGGCGCCGTAAGCCTGCAGAACGAGCACTGCCTTGCCGTCGGCTCTCGAGACCACCACTCCGCGGGCGGCAGGATTTTTCTCCTTAACGAAAAAGCCGGGAAGGCGTCCGGGCAGGAAGGGCTTCATCTTGCCCGCCTCGTCCTCGGGAGCGAAAATAGGTTCCTCCAAGGCGACCAAGCTACGATCTTCCTTGGCCGTGAATTCCTCGACCTCGCGGACGGGGGCAACGCCGCCAAGCTTTTCCCGAGCGAGATCGGCAGGGCCAAAGAGGAGCAGTCCTCCGCCTCGACGATGGACGAAGCGCTTCAAGCCCTCGACTACGGTGTCGTTGAGATCGGTGAGGGAAGCGGCATCGAGAATCACGGTGTCGAAATCCATCCAGAACTCTGGATCGGATGGAAATTCCGACTTCATTTCCTCGCCAAAGGCGTGAAAGATTTTATCGCTCAGGCGAACGAGGGCCCGAAAGTCGAAACGCTCGTCGCCCGCCAAGGTTCTCTTAAGAAAGGCGTAGAGCGGATTCACCCGGTTGGACAGGTAGAGAGTGGTGACTACCTCGGGGGGCAGGACGTTGACGAGAAGGGAATCCGTGTCGTTGGAGGGATCTCGATCCCCGGATGGAGGATCTACCTTGAGTCGATACCTGACGGGACCTGCCACGTCGGGAACAAGGGGGGCGAAATCGATCCGAAGCTCTTTGCCGGGAGACAAGGTAACGGTGGTCTCGTGGACGGTCTTATCCCCAGCGAAGAGACGAACCTTCGACTTTACGGCCTCCGCGAAATCATTTCGCACGAGGGCCGAGAGCTTGAGCTCCTCCTTGGCGATTGCGCGAGGCTTGCGATCGGCGAAGCTGATGGACAAGTCCCCCGCGGCTCGAGCTT
>CAZNWO010000193.1:0-5736 GCA_964576585.1 uncultured Puniceicoccaceae bacterium
TCGTGCTTCCCGTAGGAGATTTCCGACACGGTGGGCTTGGGAACGGTGGGACCATAGCCCGACGATTTTTTCTGGGCGCAGATCTGCACGGCGAAAAAGAGAAGGCTGGAAATATAAACCGCGTTTTTCATGGGATAGTGGCCTGTTTTGTGGTGTTTTTTCCTCTTTTTGCGATCCTTCAAGTAGGTTTTGCAGCTTGGAAGGAGAAGATGGAAAAAACTAGGATTGCAAGGGCGGAGAGCACAACAATTAGTCCAATTGAAATGGAGCTGCCTTCTTCCGCATCGTCGTTACCTGTAACGACATCTCGGCTTTCCACTGCTGCGGGAATTTCAGGGGCAGCCTTGATGACTTCGGCAATTCCTTCAAGGGGTGGAAGAATCCTGTCCTCGATGATCAAGCTGCCAAGCATGTGGTCGGCCCATTTCACTGCCATCAGCATATCCAGTCCCGGGTTTTCTTCCTTAACTTGGCAAGAGCAGGCGGAGCAAAGATAACTTGATGCTCCGAGCGTGTGTTCGAGCGTTATGTCCTTGCCTATCATACCTTCGAGTACGCGACCTCGGCCGAAAATGGGGATGGCAATGGGTTCCTCTGTTATTGAGCGCATACGCTGACTATGGTTCAATAGCATGGAGACGAATACTTCCTCCGCAGGGTCGTTTCTTGAAACGGCAAGGGTGGTAAAGTGAATTTTCAACGGGACGCCGGAGCGCAAGACGTCGTCCATGTCAATGGGGCCTTCGTCCGGTCCGGAACGAAGTTGATGCGCTTTCTCCAGCGTGATGATTCCATCCGGCAACTTGGTTTCAGCCGTCGCTTGATCAAGGAAACTACGCAGGCTTTCTTCGGTTTTTTGGTCCAAGGATTCGTCGCCGCTCTCAAGCAAGAGCCAGACGTTGGAGGTTCCTGCAAGCAGTTCGTCCCTAATTTTTTGACGGAGAGGAGAATCGATGACCGCTTTCGCGTTCGCGGTCGTTAAGTCTCCGACCCAAAGCGGTTCGCTGATTTCCGTGGATGAAGGATAATAGAGCGCGATTCGGGGCGGGTCATCCGGTTTGAACGTCGAGGCTTCGGATTGCCATCTTGGATCGGGGGAAGAGCCGGCCGAGAGGTCGAGTTTGTGCACAGCCAAGTTTGCGCCGTTTCCGAATTCCAAATTCCCGGCGCGTTCGAGAATCTGCAGCGCATTCTTCTGGTCTTCATCAAGAGGTCCTTGATGGATTGCCACGGCATGGTAATCGTCGGCTTTCCAGCGTTCGAGTGCATACCGAAAGACGGGCACTTGGCAGGCTTGGAGGATTTGTTGAAAACACAGTAATCCTACCGGTAATGCCAATTGCAATAGAAGCCTCACCTGTTTTGCCCGTTACCTGAAGCAGTGTATGCGTCCCTTGTCGGTGCTGACCATCAACCGACCGTTGCTTATTGCCAAGCCATACCCCTTGCCGTCGATCTTTGCCGACCATTGCTTTTCTCCATTGGATGCGTTGTAGGCCATGACCATTCCATTTCCTCCCACGTAAAGGGTGTTGCCGCCCATTGCGAATCCGATTGGATGCTCGCACCGGATTTTCCATTTGAAGCATTGGGGTAGGCGGGTATTGATCTCCTGAATTTTTTTTCCAAGCTCGGCATGCATTGTCTTCAAGCTTTGATCGTTTTTTCTGTTCTTCAATTGTTTGGAAATCGCAGCCTGTTTTCCGAGCAACTGTCTTTTTTCAGCTTGAAGAGCTGTGTAAGGGACTCGGTCGAGGGCGGTCAGGCTTTCCCCTTGATGGAGGTAGGCAAAGCCCTTGTTCACGAGCATGCGGTTCGTTCCCTGAAAGGTCAGGAGGTGATTGCGCTTGGTTCCGTCGGCGACTTGAAGCACTTGGTTCTTTTCCTTTTGGTTTTTCGGCCCGCTGATCAACTGGTCTTCTTCGGTGAGAAGGCAATAGGTTCCCCCGGCGTTTGGTATGCTCCCCCGCCTTTTCCCCGTGGCCTTGTCGAAGACAATGGGGGCCGAGCGTCCTTGAGGGACGTACAGGCTGTCCGAAGAAGCGAGCAAGGCTCCCTGAAGGGTAACCTCGTTCTGCTTGGCGACAAAGGAACCCGTGCCTTCCGGTTTCCCTGAAATTGCATCAACTGCGCACAGGTAGGATGCTTCCCAAGGAAGCATGGAGGCTGCGAAGAAAGCCAGTCGGCCTTGGACCAAGACACCGGTGCGACAGGGCCACAAGGATATGAGCTTCCCGTTGCTCGGGGTATGCCGTTTGTCCGCAATGGGCCGAAAACGCCAGATTTCATCGGCAGTTTTTGCATCGATGCAGTAGGCATATCCGTCATCAGAGCCGAAATAGAGCCTTCCGTTTGCCGCGGTGGGGGGAAAGCGGACTGCGGAATCGGTAAAGAAAACCCACTTTTCCTTTCCCGTCTCACCATCAATGCAATGCACGGCATTGTCGACTGAAGAGCCGAAGTAGACGTCTCGCCCGACTGAGGTCACGAAGAACGCGGGATCGAAATTGCGCATGGACTGCAAGTCCTTGTTGCCTGAAAAGGCATCCCACTTGGCGGGTCCCGACCATGCAGTCTGGGGCGGAGTTTCGGACTTGTAAGTCCATCCTTCGGTTAGTTGGGCAGGGAGCTGTTCCGAGCTCACGCCACTGCGCCGGTTGTCGTGGCGGTAGGTCGGCCAGTCTTCCGCATGGAGGTGCAGGGCGGCAATCAGGAACAGGGCCGAAAGCTTTCCTCTTATTCTCATTCCTTGGCTTTGGTTTTCGTTGCTTTCAGTCGCGGACGAAAGGCTAGGGAGGTTTCCATCCAGCCCCCGCAAGAACAACCGCCGCCACCCTCAGGTACGAGAAGCATCCCTGCGGCCGGTACCACGCTCAGCCAGCAACTTGGTCGAAGGCGGTTCCAAGTGGACACCTTTTTCGTTTCCTGCCCCCACATGGCAATCTGTCTGCCTGCGCCCCGGTAGATCAGGGCGTCCCTTGTGCCGACGTAGGTATGACAGCCGGAGCGTCTACCTATCTGGTCGATCACTTTCTTGCCCGTCTTGAGGTCGAAGGCGGAGGGTTCTAAGAACAGTCGGTCGTTTACTGCGACGGGGTGTTGCATGTGTCCGCTATGGTGGTCGTCCGGCCATTTGATTGCAGTTTCCCATTTCTGCTTTCCTGTTTTCAGGTCGTGGTTGTACAAGTGGAATTTGCCATTGGTCGAGGACTGGATGACCAGCCCATGTTCAGTCGCCAACATGTAGAAGACGACCGTTCCGTCGGCAGTGTCTATAGGCTGTTCCCACAGCTTCTTGCCGGTGTAGGCATCAAGAGCCACCAGAAACTGGTCCTTCCAGAGGTTGGGACCATGGAGGCGACCGGTTGATTGTTTGAGAATTTCGGGATTCCTTGATTCGACGAAGAAAACCTTGTTGTCGCGAATCGAGATCGTGGGGTTGAGGACGGCGCCTTCGCTATGGTTCCATGCAAGCTTTCCGTTCGTTTTCCCAATGGCAAAGATACCTTCGCTGCAGACTTTTGCCGCTGATTGCGGGACGCGCTTGTCGTACCACATACCTCCTCCGAAGAAAGCCGTGTAGGAACTGTTCTTCTTTACTGCGCTACCGAAGAACAGGTCTCCTTCCTGAGCGATATAACCCCAGTCGTGGGTCTCCGCGGAGTAGGATTCGGGCATGGCGTGTGCTGCCTTGCGGTGGCCGCTGGCCGCATTGATTTCCCAGCAGCGATCTTTGACCGCGACGAAGAGAGCTTTCCCATCCGTGCACCAGTTGCTTGCGTCGCGAGGCATGTTGACCCGGCGGAGGTCCGGAATTTCCAAGCTCCATAATGCGGAGCCATTGTATGCATCAAGGGCAATCATTCGATTCATCCCTTGGTGAAAGAGGCGACCCCAGGAAGAAAGCGGCGCCGGCATGCGGGGGTTTCGATCGATTCCGAAGTCCGCTCCCGGTCTGCCGACCCATTGAACTTCAAGCTCCGTGGTCTTGGTGGCCCCACCCAGCCTTTCATCGCTGGAGGTAGTGTTGGCGGCGTTGCCGTATTGATGGGTCCATTCCCCACTGTCCGCCATCGGACCCGGTTCGACCTTTACCCATTCACCGCCGGCAAGCCTCGTGTATTTCACCTTGTCTGCATCCAGCCATTTTTCGAGCTCTTCGCCGGTTACCCCTTGGAGGTTTTCCGAAGGGCTGCCAAGGATGGCGATTCCTCCTCCCGGACGGAGCAGGCGTTTTATTTCAAGAGCGCTGCCCGGGCAGCCCTTGCCTGTGACAATTGATTCCGACACCAGCAGGTTGGCGATGTGTCCGGTTATCGGTAGCTGCGCCATGTTCTCGACGTGCCTCACGGATACCCTGCTTCCATAGACGCCCTTGTCGTATAGCCATTTGCGGGCCTTGCCAACCAGTGCCCTGTCGTCATCAAAGCCAAAGACAACCAAGTCGCTCTGCATGGCCAGTTCGTATGCAAGTTCACCGGATCCGAAGCCATAAACCACGCAGACTCCCCTGTTGATTCCGCTTTCCTTGATGATTTCAGAGGCCGTTCGGCTCAGTTCGGATTCACTTGCTCCTGTCCTGCCCGGCATTGCAGGAACCGCAAAGTTCATGCGCATGTCCAGTTCGTAGGTTTCCCCCAACATTTTTACGCCTGACGCGGACAACATGGAAATTCGATAATGATACAACTCTCCCGGTTCCAGACCATCTATCGTTATCGAATGGTTACGCGTTTGCGCTTTGCCTTTTACTTCCACATCCAACTTTTCTCCCTGCCCATATCGCAAAGTTGCATTCCCTGGTTCGTCGGTTTCCCAGTAAACTGTGGCGGACCTCGGTGAATCAAATCTAAGGTGTGGTTTCACAGTATAGGTTACCCCTCTTGGAAAAATCGATTTTCCCTTTGCGTACAGGGAACGAATGTCCGCAGAGGTTACCGCATCCCCATATAAGCGTATGCGGTGAATGGTCCCTTTCATCCTATAGAACTCGTCCTTATCCCGGTAGGCTCCGATCGTATAGTACGCTTTTTCGGGATATGCTATGTCCCCGTTGGCTGCGCTTCCAACGCTTTCTTCCACGCCGTTTACGTAAAGCTTCATGCTCTTTCCGTCGTATGCTCCGACGAGGTGATACCAACTGCCTTTTTCAAAAGCCGTCTTGGAAACGATGGTGTGGAGTTTTGAGGCGGTTGAAACGGAAAACACGAAGTTGGTGTCGTTATAGCCGAGAAGCCATCCTTTCTCGTAGGAACCATTGTCTTGATAATAACCCATGATCGAACCCCAGCGGGTGCCGGCATCGAGCGAAACCCATGCTTCCGCAGTCAGTTTCCTTTCCGGCAATTGGTCATGGGTCATTTCGGGGACGTCCAAGCTTGTACTGCCATCGAGACGAACACCAAGGGTAGAGGTCTCGGGTCGCTTTTCGAAATTTCCCTTCAGGTTGCCGGTTGCCGAGGCGATTGTCTGGACGGAAATCTTGTCTTGGGAAAAGGACCAGTCATGAAGCGCTTCAATTCCATCCGCGCGAAGACTTAAGTTAAGAAAACAAGCCAACGAGAACACGGCGCAAGAAACGGTATCCTTTGTTAACCTGTTTTTCATTCCCGAAGTCTAAAAATATTTATGAATCAATGGAGACGTTAGGATAGAAACACATTTGGAAGTGAGCCGACAAGGTCATTGTTTGCTCCTGAACGAGTGGCGACTGGATAGTTCAGCGATAACCTCAAG
>CAZNWO010000194.1:0-1847 GCA_964576585.1 uncultured Puniceicoccaceae bacterium
CGCCAACAACTTGCTCTTCTCGGAGAACATGAAGCGCATCGCCATGGAGGCGATGACGATCAACTTGTCCAACGTGGCCTTCCCGAATGGATCTCAAGTTCACCTCGGGAGCCTGTATGGAGGAGTGGACGGCAAGTATCCGACCTTTGGCTCCCTGAACAAGCAGTACGGCAGGGTGAACTTCATTGAGAACATCCGCTACGGTACCAACCTGCTGAACTCTCGGGCCGCCTTCGACCAGCATGGATCGGCGATCAATATCTTTGCCAAGTAAGATCACCTTCTTTCGGGAACCTATTCCTAAATTTTAATTTTCCTCCCAGGCAGCTCGATTCACACTGATCGTTTGCGGACTTTAGGTCTTGCAATTAGTTGCCTAGTTTTAAGATGCTAGATTGATTATGATTTCCCGACTTTACTCCACAATACCTTCTCTACTGTTCGTCGCTTCATCTTTCTTCTTTCCCGCTATGGTCTCGGCTGAGGAAGAATATCAGAAGAACGAGGAAAATTGCGCGGACGAAAAGGAACGCAAGGTCTTCGAGGACAAGAAAGGTGAACGCCGAACGGAATTGATCTTCAGGAAACCGGATCAACCTGCAAAGCCTGCTGCGGAGCCCGCTGCTCCTCAAGCACCCAAGGCGGAACCTAAACCTGCAGAGTCGGTTGAACCTGAAGCAAAGCCTGAGCCTAAGCCTGCTGAACCTGAACCGAAACCGGAGCCAAAACCCGCAGAGCCTGCTCCCGCTCCCGCAAAGGATCCTCAGAAGGAAGAACCCGTTGCGGTCGAAATCAAGGAAGCCGACGCTGCGGATGGCAACGCGACCGTGGTTGAGGGCAACGCCTCAGCACCTGCCCAGCCATTCCTGCCCTCCGATTTCTTTTCCGGTGCTTTGGAGGCAGCAGGCCAAAGCGATCCCATGGGCACACAGCGCCTCATTGACGTAAAGAGCGGGCTTACCCCATCCATTGCTTTCAGTTCTTCCTATAATTACTCGTCGAATCCGATCAAGGTCCCTAAGGAATCCGCCGGACACATTCAGGACGGCTTCAATGCCCTTCTCAACCTGTCCGTGAATATGGGGCTTGGCGAATATGGCGTTGGAGACGACGTGCTCGTTGCTCCGGCCCTCATGCTCATGCACATGAGAACCTATAATGACCCCGTGAACGATTATGGCGGGTCGGACGTAAATGGTTCATTGAAGATATTCGATGTGGACGTGCAAATAGCGGGTATCACCGTGCCAATCATTTTTCCCAATGATTATACCCTGACCTTGGGGCATTCCTATGCTCGCCCCATTTCCTTCCGAAACGACAACGTCATTTCCTATTCCAATACTCCCAACGTTTCCCTCACCAAGACGCTTCCCTTGGCAACCGGAGATGTTCTGACCTTCACTCTTGGCACTAGCTATGCCTTTACTTCAGGGGACACCTTGGAGGAGCAAATCAACGACACCAATTACTTTAACTTCATCAAGGAAGTCATGAGGCAAGGTGGAACGGACCCGCTGTCCCAGCAACCCGTAAACCTTCAGGATGCATGGACTCATACCCTTGCGCTCAGTTACGTCAGGCCTTTTGGAGAAAAGCTCACCCTTACGCCCACTCTTGCCGCCAGCATGATGCAGTACACGGAAGGAGCTAACGTTACCGGCGGTTCCGATCGTGAAGACCTTACCTATATTGCCGGCTTGAATGCCTCTTATCTCATCACGGAATGGTTGAATGTTTCGGCTGCGGCAAATCAAATGTGGAAACGCACGAACCGAACGGACCTTTCGGGAGAATACGAGGATTTTCTAGGTGGAGTCACGATTGGCTTCAATTTCTCCTTCTAG
>CAZNWO010000194.1:1947-3438 GCA_964576585.1 uncultured Puniceicoccaceae bacterium
GGGATTGAGCTGAAGGTGTTGGGGAAAGATGAAGTCAAGTTGCGGGCTGTGGATGCAAGCAGTTTCTCCTTTTCAGCAAACGATTCCTTGAGCGTTTTTTCGGGGGCTTATGCTCTCCGTGTTGACGATGACGATTGCAGGATTCAACTTACTGCGCCTTTCGCCGAGCTTGAAATATTTTCCAAAGACCCCTTTGCCGTTATGTTCGGCGTAACCACTAATGGAGGGCTCAAGCTAATAGGGTTGGTGGGAAAGGTTGAATTGCGTCGACCACGGGAAAAGACGGTTGAGCTTAGGCCCGGACAATTGGTTTTCGCTTTGCCGAAAGGTTTCAGCCGGAAGATGTACGTTGAATTAAGCACGCTCATGGCCACGGCGGATCTTCTCACTGCCTTCAAGGAGCCACCCGACTACTATAGGCGCCTGAAGACGGAGGCTTTGGCCCAAGCCTTGCGTACTCGGAAGAGGTTTCGCACGCTTGTCGGAGACGTCAAGAACACGGAGAGTTTCGAGCTGAAGGTTCTTGATGAGGATCCAAAGTAGGGGAGGTCGCCCATTTCAGTTTCCCGCATATTCCTTTCCCCGCCAATTGCAAAGAACCCTTTGGCGCGCTAACTTTTATATCATGACCTCGAGAATCCTCCTTTCTCTTGCTGCGCCATGCGTCGCATTCTTTTTTTCGCAAACCGCTTCTTTCTCGGCTGAGGAAGCAAAGAAAGAGTTGCCCGAGCTTGTCGTCGAGCCCGTCACCTCTTCCGCCTCTCTCATGAAGACGGCCTTGGCCGAGGGAAAACCCGATTCCTACGTACTCCTTTCGGAATCTCTGGACGGAAGCCTCACCGCCGCTCTCAGTGACACGAGAAAGTTTCGCGTCATTCGCGTGAGACCCGAAGGCCGTCCCATACCCAACGTGCGCCAAGTCAGGCTCGAGGCAAAACTGGATGATTTTCAGGACTTCGAACGCCGGGCAAATCTTCCGGGCTTGGGAGAGGTAATCATCAAGCGCACCTTGCGAATCGGCCTGATTGGAAGCCTGTACGACCTTCGGACGGGAGAACTGTTGGCATCGTCTGCGATACGCCTTTCTGAGAGCGAGACAAGGGTAGAGGAAATCGCTCGACCCGTAGAGGGTCCGCAGAGCAGGGAGCTGATTACGAAGATTTCCGACGATGCGGCGCGACAACTGGTTACCAGGACCCTCGATTGTCTTTCGCCTCCGCGGATTATTGCAAAGACCGGCAACCAGATCACTTTTAATCGCGGCAAGGACTTCGGTTATCCTCTTGGGCAATTGCTGGACGTCTTCGCGGTCGGGGAACCATTGAAGGATCCCGAGACGGGTTCTTCCCTCGGCCAAGAGGAAATCTTGGTCGGCACGGCGCGTGTACGCAGGGTTAACAACCGAGTGAGCACGGCCGTGGTGTTGGATGATCACGGAATTAACAAGATGTGCGTCATTCGTCCTGCCACGCCTGTCTCCAAGGATTTCGT
>CAZNWO010000194.1:3538-5709 GCA_964576585.1 uncultured Puniceicoccaceae bacterium
GCCCATCACAAGACTCAAGTTCGACTGTCGGAGGAGTTCGCATCCACTCTCGGTTCGGCGGAATGGAAACCTTACAAGAGTCGTGTCTACGAACGCGTAATGCTGTGGCTTTATCAGTCCCTCAACTTCCTGGAGGCTGGAGATCAAGGTCGGGCAAGAGCCGAAATATTCAAGACTCGTCAAGCTGTGGACGATGCAAAGCTCTTATGGAAGAAGGAACTGGACCGTGCACGAGAGCAAATGAAAAAGAAGGGCGTCGATCTGGATAAGACGGTTGCCCGCCCGGACGCCACTCGCAAGAATGACGAGGTTCTCAAGGAGGCTAGGGCACATGTACCCGCCAACCTTCCGGATTACGTCAATCCTGCGGCGCTTTACCTAGATTCCGTTTATTTTTTGCACACCGGCACGGCTTCGTCCGATTTCGAAAAGGCCGAGTTTTCCCTAGGTCAACTTTTGGCCATTCACCCGGAAAACCCATGGATTCGTGAAGATTACGAGCAAGCTATGGCTGGTCGGTTTACTTCAGAACCAACGACTTATCTTTTCCTTGAGACCGGCAGGGCTGCCCGCAGAACTGAATTCCGTCTGGAGTATCCCTTGTCGGTCACGGAAGTACTTCCAGCCCAACTTGCCTTGTTGCTGATGGATCCGACTTCCCGCATACCCTATCTGGGGATAGCTGTCCCTCGCCTGCGAATGAATGCTTCCCACCTGGCAGGCCTGCGGGTTGAAGCGGAAGATTTGCCTGCAACCGTCGAAACCATGCCTTTGGCTGACTTGGACGCCATTATCGCAAAGGAGTTCGACAAGACCTATCCCGTCGAGTTGGCGAAGGCGATCGGGGGAGCCCTGACCAAGGCGGGAATTCAGCACATCGTGACCGACGCCGTTCGCGAGAAGGATGAGACTACGCGAGTCGCCACGGGAATAGGAATCGGAATGTTGGCTCATGCAACCACTAGGGCTGACCTTAGACAGTGGTCTACCTTACCTAAGAAGATTCTCTTTTGTAAGTTTCCCACGCCCGCCAAGAAAAGGTTGACCCTTCGAGGCATAGACAGGAACCTTGTGACTGAAGTGGAACTGCCGGATGGACATACGAACTTGCTTTGGGTCAGGAGCGTTACGCCCTTTACCCCGTTGCGTATAGTGGCAAATTTTACCTTGGATCGAAACTCATGAAACCATCATCAATTACTCTATTGCTTGTTTTTTACGTCTTGGCCTTCTCGCCCTTCTTTGCGGGATGCGGAAATCCAGTGGTAACCGCTCGGAAGGCGGATCCAAATGACGAAAGCAAGCAACCTGATCTCAAGCGCTTCGAGATTGGTGGCTCGCTCGCCAAGAACCTTCAGGTCGCCAGCGTCAATCAGGCTACGGTCAACGGAGATTTGCTCAAGATTCAAGCGAACGTGCGAAACCTGAAGAAGGATGCCACTCGCATCACCTACAAGATCGAGTGGATGGATGAAAACGGCATCGTAATCAACGATACTTCAGGGGTTTGGTTGCCTATTCGGATTCGTGGTGGAGAGACTGCTGCAATCCAGTCGGTGGCTACCACACCGAGGGCAAAGGATTTCAGGATTAAAATGCAACGAGCCAAAAACGATTGAAAAAAGGAGAACCAAGGAAATGAAGACATCAGTTTTTTCCCTGACCTACGCGGTTGCCCTAGCCTTGTTCCTCGCCGCCTGCGGGCCTCGCAGTCCCGTGGGAAGAAAGGCCGACGCCCGATACGTAGACGATGGAAGCGAGGAAGGACTCGTGAACTTGGACAAGATCAATTCGCAGGACTTTACTCGGGCTGCGAACAAACTCCTGCAGGATCTTTTTTCCAGCGGTGCCTTGGCCAAGGCGCCAACGCAGCCCGCGATTCTGCATGTCGGCAAAGTCCGAAACAATACCCAGACTTATTTCGATACGGACTTGCTGCTCCAAGGCATGAAGCGTGATATTCTTGCCGGAAACAGGGTCAAGATTTCCACGACCGAGGGACCTGGTGGAATTGGAGCAGACGAGTATGCTCAGGACATCAGGAAGAAACTCGAGCTCACCGGGGATTCAAAGGTATCTCGTCCACGACCTCATTTCTCTTTGTCGGGCAAGATCATCGAGGAGACTTCCCGGGTGGACAAAGTCACCCAAAAGGATTTTTATTTCCTTCT
>CAZNWO010000195.1:0-5708 GCA_964576585.1 uncultured Puniceicoccaceae bacterium
GGATGTCTGGCAGCCTATTTCTTATTTCCTGTCTTGCGTGGTTTTTTCTTCTCCCATTCCGCCTTCGAAACCTTTCTCTTCGAATGCAAGTGGACGAAAGCCCCCTTCTTGTTGCCGACAACTATGTCCAGCAACTTGTCGTTGTTTACGTCGATGGCAGCTACTTGCGTACCAACCCCTGAATCGTCGTCGATTAGGTGAGGGATGTAGTGTGCCTTGCCTTTTTCGGGGCGGGTGAGACGAAACCAGTAGAGAACGGCGGGTGCGTTGGGTTCGGCGTCGCCTTTGGGTCCGTGGGCCCAGAAGCGTTTTCCCGTAACGATGTCCAGCAGACCGTCGCCGTCCACGTCGGCGAAGTCGAGGGCGTGCAGTTGCGAGAACTTTACGCCATATGGGCTGTCGCTGGTCTTGCTGTTGATGATGATTCGAGGCTTGAAGGAGATTTTTCCGTCTTTCCTGAATTGTTCGTACCAGGCAAGACCGTACCCGTGGGCGGCGAGAGAGGTGATGACGTCGTTGAGACCGTCGCCATTTACGTCGTATGCCAGCATTTGGGCTCCACCCGCCCCGAAGGCGAAAGGATGAAAAGTCCATTTGGGGTCACCTTTCAGGTCTGCGGGTTGCTCCCACCAGCCTTCGCGGAGAATTACGTCGGGACGACCGTCGCCGTTTACATCTCCATGCCCGATGCCGTGTGTGTATCGTTGCCACTTGCCTTTGGCGGAGATTCGATGAACCGTCCATGGCTCAGATGGTTTATTCCGGTTCGGTTCCGCATAGACGACGTATCCCTCACTGTTGCATACGAGCTCTGGCTTTCCGTCTCCCGTCAGATCCGTCAACATGGGTGATTCATTATCCGTCTTGTCGAAGGCAAAGTGGCGAGTCCAAAGCCCCTTTTTACCCTTGGGGTTTTCATACCAGTAGGTGATTTTGCCTGGCCAAGGTACTGCGATGACGTCTTCCCAACCGTCCTCGTTCAGGTCTTCGACGTAGGTGAGAAAGTTGTCGGAGTAACCGTTTCCCCCGCTGAGTTCACCCTTGAAGCCGGGTATTTTTTGCAGGGAACCATCTGGTTTCTTCAGGGCAAAACTCGCTTCCGCAGCTCGAAACTCGATGCGTTTCTTGAAGGAAGGTCCTGCAAAAAGGTAAGGCCCGTACACGACGTCGCCGTGTCCATCCTTGTCAAAGTCGGCGGCATAAGCGCCTTCCGACCAGAACTTGTCGGTGAGGCGAATTTTCTTCCATTCGTGGACGGCGTACTTCTCGCCGAAGGCTGATTTTGACAGGATGCATACAGTGATGCTGACTAGGATTTTTTTCATTTTGGTTGCTTCGTGTGAAACTTTTTTGACCTTAGTTTTCGCGACCAAGGAGGGTGAGAGGGTTTTCTCTGGTAGTGAGAGGAATCGAAACGTTTTTGCCGCCCATCCTGTGGGATTCGAAAACGGAGCTGACGAACTCTACAGTCGAGACCGCTTCAATGATTCCGCATTCAGGGTCCCGGTTTTCTCGGATGGAGGAAATGAGATTGCGAGCTGCGGCGATATGGTTGTGCACGGTGCCTCTTATGTCGTTCGGTTCGGGTTTCCCCACACCTGCTGAGGAGACCGGAATCCATTTTCGTTCGCTCTTGCTTGGCTGATAGGGAGAACCTTCCATGAAGTGAGCGAGCGGTTCCTTATCGTTGCGTAAGTCGATCACCCCGCGATTCCCAATAATTTGCAGACCGAAGCTTGCCTCCCTCCGACCAAGGTTGCGGATGCTGTCGAAAGTCGCGTTCCAACCGTTTTCCATTCGCCAGCGAGCATGTATCTCGTCTCCCGCCAATGGTCCTAGGCCTTCATTCCCTTCGTAAACGTCGGCTTTAGCTGCAGGTTTGCCATTCTGTCTTACCTCGGCCGAACAGGAAAGCGGTTTTCCCGCAAGGGAATGGAAGAGATCGAATACGTGTGTACCCAATACCCAGAGGTCCTCGCCCCCGCCCCGCCTGTCCTCTTTTCCTCGACCTCGCATTTCCAGCACGTCCCCAATGAGCCCTTGTTTCAGCAAATCGAGCAGGGTGGGGATCACGGGATGGTAACGGTTTCGGTGGGCAACTGCCAGCTTGACGCCGGATTCTTTGCATGCTGCCGCAATTTTGTCGGCTTCCTTCAGTGAACGGGCGAATGGTTTTTCGACGTAGATGCCCTTTGCTCCGGCCTCGCATGCCGCGGTGACCATGGGAACGCGCTGGTCCACGTGCCTTGGGCAAACTGCCACGATATCCGGTTTTGATTCCACAAGCATTTCTCGATAGTCTAGGTAACCCTTTTCCGTCTTCAGCCTTTTCTTGGCATTTTTCAGTCCGTTGGGATCTGCGTCGGCAACTGCTTCGACGTAGGTTTCTTCCAGGAGATTCCATACGACGTCCAGTCCATGGCCAAAGTTTCCCCTGCCCGTGTGGCCGATCACGCAAGCCTTCCATTGCTTCCCTCCGGCTTTCCCGAGGATTGCGGGGCTTGCGAGCATTGTTGCCGCTCCCATGGTTAGGAATTCTCTCCTATCCTTCATTTTCGTGAATTGCATGTTGCTTGAGGCTTTCCAAGTCGATGACTTTCAAGGCGCTCTCCTCACAGGCTTCCAATTTTACCTTGGGAGCCAAGCCGGCTTCGAAAGCTTCCTGCCATCGGGCTGCGCAAAGACACCAGCAGTCTCCTTCCGTCAACCCCGGGAAATTGAATTCGGGGTGCGGGGTACTCAGGTCGTTGCCTACCATCTTGCTGAAGGCGAGAAACTTGTCCGATACGATACAGCACACGACGTGTCTGCCGTGATCGTTTTCGTCGGTTTCGCAGGAACCGTTCCTCAGCCACCCGGTTCTCAGCTTGTTGCAACATGATTTCAGCGGTTGTCCCAAAACGTTCAGGGGTCCTTTCTTGATTGGAGCTATCATTCGTTGATTAAACTAGTCGATGTCGCTTGCCGACAAGCGTGAAAATCTTTTCCTTTGATTTCCTTAGCTTCGCCAAGACTTATCAACCGCGACCCAATGGCTACCGGCAAACCAGACGTGCTTTTCGTGAATCCCCTCTACAATTATCCGCTGGAGGAGGTTGCGGGCATTTTCGAGAACCACAAGTATTGGGAGGCTGACGACAAGGATGCCCTGCTCGCTTCCCTTTCTTCCACTTGTCGAGCCGCGGTCACGAGGAGCACCTTTTCATCCGAAATGATGGACAAGCTGCCGAACCTCGGGATAATCGCCGTTTGCGGCGTTGGCTACGACGGGGTCGACGACGAGGCGGCTCGACAGCGAGGAATTGCCGTGACCAACACACCGGACGTGCTCACCGAGGACGTGGCCGATTATGCCTTGGCTTTGCTGCTGGCCGTGGCGAGACTTATTCCCCAAGGCGAACGCTACCTGAGGGAAGGTCGCTGGAAAAGAGAAGGTCCCATGAGGTATGGTCGAAGAGTCCATGGCGGAAAGTTGGGTGTTCTCGGATTGGGGCGCATCGGATCCAGTTTGGCCAGGCGCTGTGAGGCTCTGAGCATGCGCATAGGTTACCATAATCGCAATCAGAGAGAGGACGTAGCATATCAGTATTTCGACTCCGCTGAGGCACTTGCGCTATGGTCCGATTTTCTCGTCGTTGTCACACCCGGCGGAGATTCCACCCTTCGCTTGGTAAATGCAGAAGTCCTCGATGCCCTTGGCCCCGATGGAATCCTGATCAACGTTGGACGTGGTTCGACCGTCGACGACGCAGCCTTGGCGGCGGCTCTCTCGGAAGGCAGGATCGCGGGGGCTGGTCTGGACGTCTTCGTAGACGAACCGAACGTTCCGGAAGCCTTTCTCGGATTGGAGGACAAACTTGTCCTACAGCCTCACCAAGCGAGCGCGACTCACGATACTCGGCGGGCAATGTCTCGACTGTGCATCGACAACGTAAGCGCCTTTCTGGATGGAAGGGAATTGCTCTCACCCGTCCCATGACTTTTCATTGGGCTTTCTTTCCGGCATCCTTACCTAACTCAGAAATGAATTCCAAACGTCTAATCCTCGCTCTCTCGCTTTTTCCCCTCGTTGCTTTCTCGTCCCTTTCCGGAAAGGATTTTCCGAGCAAGGACGATTGGCATCTCTGGCGTGGTCCTCACCAGACCGGGATTGCTGCTTCGGGGCAAGAACTGCCACTGAAGTGGAGTAAAACGGAAAACGTGGTCTGGAAGGCTGATGTTCCGGGGCGTGGGCACGGCACCCCGATCGTGGTTGGCGGCCAAGTGGTCCTCGCCACGGCGGACGAGGCCAAGCAGATTCAAAGCATCCGCAGCTACGATCGTGAAAAGGGCGGTCTTCTCTGGCGTACTGAGATTCATAGGGGTGGCTTCATGAGGCGGAACAAGAAGGCTTCGCAGGCCTCGGGTTCCCTCGCCTTCGACGGCAAGCGCTTTTACGTCAACTTCGCCAACGGAGGAGGCGCTCACGTCACTGCGCTTTCCCCAGCGGGAAAAATCCTCTGGCAGACCAAGGTCACGGACTACGTCGTGCATCAGGCCTATGGTTCCTCGCCCGCTTTATACGGCGACGACCTTCTCCTCGTTAGCGCCGACAACAAGAAGGCCGGGGCCGTGGCAGCCCTGAACCGCAACTCGGGAAAAATCGTTTGGAAGGTGAAACGTCCGAAAAAACCAAATTACCCTTCTCCCGTGGTCTACAAGTTGGCAGGGCGCGACCAGCTTATCCTCACCGGCTGCGACCTCGTCTCATCGTTTAATCCTCGCACGGGCGAAAAGCTTTGGGAAGTGGAGGGTGCCACCACCGAGTGCGTTACCACTACCGTGACGGACGGCGTTCACGTCTACTCCAGTGGCGGTTACCCCAAGAATCACGTTTCCGCAGTGCGGGCTGACGGTTCGGGCAAGCTTGCTTGGCGCAACAACGTGCGCGTCTACGTCCCATCCATGATCGTTCACCAAGGTCACTTGTACGCCATCGCCGATGCAGGCGTTGCCTACTGCTGGAAGAGCGACACGGGTGAAGAAATTTGGAAAGGGCGCCTTGGAGGTACTTTCAGCGCTTCCCTAACCTTGGCGGACGAGAACCTATATGCCGCCAATGAGGCCGGCGAATGTTTCGTTTTCAGGGCCTCGCCCAAGGGTTTTGAGATCATTGCCAAGAACAAGCTGGGCGACGAAATCTTCGCCACGCCCGTCCTGTGCGGTAACCGTCTCTATCAGCGCGTCGCCCACCGTTCGGGCTCCAATCGTCAAGAAGTCCTTTATTGTATCGGGGCAAAGTAAGACGCTTTACCTCGGGCCTTTTTTCTTTGAGCGGAAGGTTTTTGGCCCGAATTTGCGACCGCCTTTTCCTTTGCCACCGAACTTGCCGCCGAATTTTTTACGGTGGTTGCCTTTGCCTTTCCCTTCGAAGGTGGGGCGACCCTTGTCCTTGGAAATTTCCAGGCGTTGTCCGCGGACGTGGACGTTCTTGAGGATGTGGAGGATTTCATCCGGCAAGTTTGGTGGAAGGTCCACTAGGCCGAAGTAGGGGAAGAGCCTGATTTTGCCGATTTCTCCCGATTCCAATCCCACCTCGTTGGCGAGGGCTCCGACCACGTCTCCCTTCCCTGCGCCGTGTTCTTCGCCTACCTCGATACGGTAGGTGGTCCAGACGCGGTCGTCGGAGTCGTATTTGGAGAAACCGCGTTCACCTTCACGATCGTCGC
>CAZNWO010000196.1:0-5626 GCA_964576585.1 uncultured Puniceicoccaceae bacterium
TTTCCGAAGCCGACCTCGCCGCATCCTTCGTGGATCGAGTCGAGACCGATGAGGAAACCGCCCCCGAATCCGAGGCGTCCGAGGTTACCGAGACCGTAGGAGACGCAGTAGCGGAGGAGGATCAGCGGCCGAGGGCCTTGCGAATGATTTCCTCGGTGGTTGCCTCCGAGCCGAGCTCCTCGACGGCTTGGCGGACGGCTTTGTCGGCGTCGGCGGCCTTGTAGCCGAGGGTAAGCAGGGCGGTGATGGAGTCCTGGTAGGGACCCGGGGCAGGTAGAGCGGCGCCGGAGGAATCTCCCGCCGCAGCGGGAGCCACGGAGGTTCCGGGAGGTAGGACCTTGTCCTTGAGCTCGACCACGATGCGCTCGGCGGTCTTCTTGCCTAGTCCGGGAGCCTTCGCAAGCATGCCGACGTCGCCCGAGGCAATGGAGGTCTTGAGGGTGGGCATGGAGAGGGAGCCGAGCAGGTTCAGGGCGATGCGGGGGCCGATGCCGGAGACCTTGTCGATGATTAGGCGAAAGAAGTCCCGGGACTCGCGGTCGCCGAAGCCGTAGAGGGTCTGGGCGTCCTCGCGATAGGTGGCGTGGGCGTGGAGCTTGATCTCCTTTCCATGGGCAGGCAGCTTTTCCGAGGTGGTGAGCGGGACGTGAACCTCGTAGCCGATGCCGCCCACCTCGACCACCGCCAGGTTTGGCTGGCACTCGAGAAGGATTCCGCGAATGGTTGCGATCATGGCTCAGGCGGTGAGTCCGAGGACGTCCTGCATGGAATAAAGGCCGGGTTCCTTGCCGACGATCCACTTGGCGGCCCGCAGGGCGCCGGCGGCGAAGATGGTTCGGTCGGTGGCGCGATGGGTAAGCTCGAGGCGTTCGCCGATGCCGGCGAAGAGGACGAGGTGATCGCCCACGACGTCGCCGCCTCGGAGGGAGTGGGAGCCGACTTGGTCGGCGGGACGTTCGCCGGTGAGGCCTTCGCGGCCGTGGGCGACGTCTTGGTCGGAGAGGCCTCGGGAATCCTTTATGATCTCCAGAAGGCGATCGGCGGTGCCGCTGGGGGCATCCTGCTTGTGGCGGTGGTGCATCTCGACCACCTCGGGATCGAAGTCGGAGTCGGCATCGAGCACCTCCGCCGCCTTGGCGGTGAGGTAAAAGAGAAGGTTTACGCCCGTGGAATAGTTCCCCGCCCAGACCATGGGAATGCGGGTGGAGAGGGTGGCGATGGCTTCGCGATCCTCCGAGGAGTGGCCCGTGGTGCCGATCACGATTGGCTTGCCCGCGCCCTCGGCCAGGCGGGCGACGTCGAGGGTGGCGTGGTGCAGGCTGAAGTCGATGACGACGTCGCAGGCATCGATTCCCGGAGCGGGATCGTCGCCCATGTCGACGGCGGAGGAAATTTCGCAGCCTTTCTCGGCTGCAATGGAGGAAATGGCTTGGCCCATTCGGCCCTTGGACCCGTTGAGTAGTATCTTGAGCGACATGGCGAAAGCGGGTTAGTCGAGCGGGAAATCGGCGGCAAGGCGAGAGACAAGTTCCGCATTCTCGGGGAGGAGCGGGCTGAGGGGAAGGCGAACCTCGTCGGACTCGATCAACCCGAGGTTCTTCATGAGGCTCTTCACGGGAACGGGGTTTGGCTCGATAAAGATGTCGTTGAAGACCCGCAGGTACTTGAGGTGAAGCTCGCGAGCGGCGGAAAAGTTGTCGGCGGAGGCAAGCTTGACCATTTCCGCGACTGCGGAGGGGTATGCGTTGGATGCCACGCTGATGACGCCTTCCGCGCCGCAAGCCATGAAGGGCAGGGTAAGGGCGTCGTCACCCGAGAGGATGAGGTAGTCCGGCCCAAGGGCAGCGGCGGTCTCGGAAACCTTTGCGGAGCGTCCGCCCGCCTCCTTGATGGCGCAAACGTGAGGGTACCTTTCGTAAAGAGCGGCAACGGTGGAGGTGGAAATCTCTATTCCGCAGCGAGAGGGAATGGAGTAGAGCACGATGGGCTTCTCGGTGGCCTCGGCAATGGCCCCGAAATGGGCGAGCAGTCCTTCCTGAGAAGGCTTGTTGTAATAGGGGGACACGAGAAGGAAGGCGTCGGCGCCAGCCTCGTCCGCCGCCTGAGTGAGGTGAAGGGCTTCTTGGGTGGAGTTTGCCCCGGTGCCCGCCAGCACGGGAACGCGACCTGCCGCGACCTGAACCGCGCGACGCACTACCTCGAGGTGCTCCTCGGTGGAAAGGGTGGGGGACTCGCCCGTGGTGCCGCAGGGCACGATGCCGCTGACGCCGGATTGGATTTGGCGATCCACGTGGGCCTCGAGGTCGGCATAGTTTACCTCACCGTCTTTGAATGGAGTCACCAAGGCTGTGAAAGTTCCCTTGAGTCGATTCTTGTCCATTTGAAATATTTATGAAAGATGCTGTCTTGAAAGTTCCCGCAATTTGACTTGCTCTTTTCGGCAGGAAAATTTGCGTGGTCAACCCTTTTCATGACAAACGTCAAAAGGATTCGTAATTTTTGCATCATCGCGCATGTCGATCACGGCAAGACAACCTTGTCCGATCGACTGCTCGAGCGCACCCACACGGTGGTGAAGCGCGAAATGAAGGAACAGCTGCTCGACTCCATGGATCTGGAACGGGAAAGAGGAATAACGATCAAGAGCCATCCCGTGTCCATGACCTACCTAGCGAAAGACGGCGAGGAATACCTTTTCAACCTGATCGACACTCCCGGCCACGTCGACTTCTCCTACGAGGTTTCCAGAAGCTTGGCGGCCTGCGAGGGAGCGCTGCTGCTGGTGGACGCATCGCAAGGAGTCGAAGCCCAGACGCTTGCCAACGCCCAACTTGCGGACTCTCAAGGACTGACCATCATTCCCGTGATCAATAAGGTGGACCTGCCGAGCGCGGACGTCGACCGAGTCTCGAAACAGATCGAGGAGGTTTTGGCAATTCCTGCAGACGAGGCAATCCATGCAAGCGGGAAGAGTGGGCTCGGCGTAGAGGAAATCCTGGAAGCGATAGTCACCCAACTGCCCGAACCTCGATGGAACGATTACCCTGAGCCGAGAGCACTGATCTTCGATAGCCAGTACGATTCGTATAAGGGGGTAATCTGCTACGTGAGGATCTTTTCGGGGATCATTGCCCGTAATGTGGGAATCCAGTTGATGAGCGACGGACGCAAGACCGAGGTCAAGGAAATCGGTCGCTTTAATCCACAACCCGAGCCCATGCAGGAATTGAGAGAGGGTGGGGTGGGGTACGTCGTGACGGGCATCCGAGACGTCGCGGACGTGAAGATCGGCGATACCATAACCACCGTCGATTCGCCTGCAACGGATATGCTTCCCGGCTACAAGGAGGTTCGTCCCATGGTTTTCAGCGGCTTGTATCCGCTGGACACCTCGGATTACGAAAAGCTCAAGAAAAGTGTGGGCAAGCTGCGACTGAACGATGCCGCGTTCACCTTTCAGTCGGAAACCTCCGCCGCCCTCGGGTTCGGCTTTCGCTGCGGATTCCTAGGGTTGCTTCATATGGAGATCATCCAGGAACGCCTGAGACGCGAATACGACCTGGATCTCATCTCGACCTATCCGAGCGTAGTCTACAAGGTCACCTTGACCGACGGCACGGCAAAAGAGGTCGACAATCCGCTAGAACTGCCCGAGGTGACCTTGATCGACCACATCGACGAGCCCACCATCATCGCCCAGATCCATGCCCCGAACGACAGCATCGGAGATATGCTCGCATTGATAACCGAGAAGCGAGGGATCTGCAACCATACCGAGACCATAGACGAAACCAGGGTAATGCTGACCTGCTCGTTGCCCCTGAACGAAATACTGGTAGACTTCAACGACAGACTGAAGAGCATCACGCACGGATACGGCTCGATGGACTATGAGTTCGCCGAGTACCAGACCTCCGACCTAGTGAGGATGGAAATCCTCGTCAATTCGGAGCCCGTGGACGCGTTTTCGACCATCGTCCACCGCGAAAAGGCGGAAACCCGGGGCAGGGCGCTTTGCGAAAAACTCAAGGAAATCCTGCCGAGGCAACTCTTCAAGATCGCCCTGCAGGCTGCGGTCGGCGGACAAATAATTGCTCGAGAGACGATTGGAGCCTTGCGAAAGGACGTAACGGCCAAATGCTACGGAGGAGACATAACCCGAAAGAAGAAACTTCTGGAAAAGCAAAAGAAGGGAAAGAAACGAATGAAGCAAATCGGCAACGTAAACATTCCGCAGGAAGCCTTCGTACAAATCCTCAAGAGCACCAATTAAACGGTAAGAACAGCAGACCATGAGCGAACAATCGGACAAAAGCCAAAAACCCGCCCCACGCTCCATTCGAAAAGGAGCCAAGGAAATGCTTCGAGTCGGACAAAAGGCACTCGACTACAGGAGAGACCTGCTCGAGGAAAGCCAAGAAGTTGAATTGAAAAAGCTCTTGGGAGAGCTGAACGAGTGCATCAAGGACAAGCACTCGACGGAGTCCGACTTGGACGAGAAGGCCAGAAATCTGGACGAGGCGCTCACCGAGTTGGGCGGTGACTTCTACAACAAGAAAAGCTGGCTCGAGAACGCCGAAATGCTCTTGGTCGCGGCAATCATCGTTATCGGGATCAGAAGCTTCTTCATCCAGCCATTCATCATCCCCACGAATTCCATGTACCCGACCTACTTCGGAATGCAGCCATATATATACGAGGAAGAGAAGGAGGACCTTCCCGGTATTGCGGGCAGAACCATGGACAAGCTTCTCTTGGGCGCCTCCCACTACAAGCTTGAATCCGAAGCGAACGGGGAGCTGTTTCTGGTCCTACAAAACCAAGGCAGTTTCAGCCCAGCAACGGAGTATTTCCCGAATGGAAAGTTCTTCGTTTTTCCCGCGCCGGCGAGGGAATACGTCTTCGACATAGGCGGAAAAAGGCACAGCCTGAAGGTGCCCGCAGAATTCGACTTGGACTCCGTGCTGGCCAAGAAATTCGCAGGCATCGACGACCTACGCGACATTCCAAGGATAATACCGCAAACGGGCGGATTCGAAAGCTACGGTAGGCTTAGGCTCAGCGAAAAGATATACAAGAAGGGAGACGTCGTGCTTGCTTTCGACGTGTTGCTTGGCGATGCACTTTTCGTGGACCGCATGAGCTATAATTTCGTACGACCAAAATCAGGAGATCCTGCGGTATTCAGGACCGCTGAAATCGACAAGGCAAACGATCAACTGCAAGTTCCCAGAGCAGCTCAAATCGGTGAGGACAAATACTATATCAAGCGAATCGTTGGCGAACCCGGTGATGAACTGGAGAAGAAAGTACCCGAAGACATCTACACAAATGGAACGGACCTCAGGGGCGGAACGCCGGGAATCCTTTACAGGAACCAGAAACCAATATCAGGCAATGTTGCTTTCGAGCGGAATCGAGAAAGAGTTGAAAATCTTGCAAAAGACCCAAACGCAACCAATACGACGGATTACCCCGGATACCGCGCAGAAGGTTTATTGTCGAACCAGTCTCCACTGAAGGTAAACGCAAAGACGGATACCGAAAATCCAACGGGACAAAACTTTTACTTTGCCATGGGCGACAATTCTCCAGACAGCCTCGATGGCAGAGCTTGGGGTTTCGT
>CAZNWO010000197.1:0-5581 GCA_964576585.1 uncultured Puniceicoccaceae bacterium
AAACTCGCCTGCGTGGGGTGTAACGACGAGCTTGTCGCGGCTAGTCACCTGACCGATCACGTCGGGTTGCAGAGCATCGGCATCGAGAACTACGGGGCGATCAAAGCCCCTGAGAGTTTCCGAAAGGAGAACGTGCGACTCGCGTTCATTGCCGAGACCGGGGCCGGCGGCCAGAGCAGTCGCCGCGGAAAGCCTTTGGGCGACGATAGCTCGACCTTCAAGCGACAAGCCACCGAAGCGAGTCTCGGGCATAGGCACCCACATGGCCTCGGGAAGAGCGGCGGCAAAGGCCGCATGCAAGGATTGGGGAACAAAGACGGTTAGCAGTCCCACGCCCGAACGAGCTGCGGCCTTGGCGGCCATGAGAGCGGCCCCGGGAAAAGCTCTGGACCCGGCAATGAGGAACAGGTGGCCGAAATCCCGCTTGTCGCAGCCGGGAGGACGCAGCCTGCGCAAGGCCCGCAAGGCGGCGATGGGTAGTATCTCCTCGGACAAGGAAGATGTCTCAGGCCTTGCGGCTCCATCAAAGAAACCAATGTCTACGTATCGAATGCGACCCGTGCTGGGAGCATTGGCAGGATCGAGCAAGGGGGCCTTGGCAATGCCCGCAGCATAGGTGAAATCCGCTCGGAAGGGTGATGAGTCCGATTCATCGGCAATCCCACTGGGCAAATCCACGGACATGCGCGTGCCAAGGTCGCTTCGACCGTTCACGAGATTGATGACAAGCGCCGCAGGCTTTCGCACGGGGGGCTTGCACTGCATGCCGAGCAGGCCATCCACGCAACCCGTGAAACCACGCTTGGAGCAGACTTGATCAAGAGCAGCCTTCATGTGCTCCTTGCTCTCGAGGACGGAGGCAGGCTCCATCTCGGTAATGCGGGCGGAGGCAACCTCAAGGAGTTCGTCCCGAGCCCGGCGCACATTCGGTCGGCAAGAGTCCCAAGGCTCCAAGGGCCATATGCAGGCTCGAATGGTTGGAATGCTCTTCATCAACCGCCTCATGACAACCAAGGCGTCTCCACCGTTGTGACCCTTGCCGATCAGGGCAAGGAAGCGCGGTCCTTGGGGTATCGAACGCAATTCGCGCATGTCCCTGAGGAAGCTGTCGGCCACCCCTTCGCCGGCACGCGTCATTGCCTGCCACTCGGCTTCCTCGTTTCCTGCAAGCAGCAAATGCTCGAAGGATTTTGCCTCGGAGCAAGTGAGGATCGGATGAGACAGAAGATGGAGGCTCATGACTTTATGACGGCGACGGCCATCGCGATCGATGAAAGATGAGAAAGGCTGACCAAAATTTCCCGCCCACCCAGTTCTGCGAGCAGGCTAGATCCCTTGTCGGCAAGTTGAACGACGGGTTCGCCGCGTGCGCCGTTTCGGATTCCAGCATCCTTCCAACCGAACTCTTCGCCTATGCCGACGCAAAAGGCCTTTGAGATGGCCTCCTTGGCAGCAAAACGAGCGGCATAGTGGGGCGCGGGATCAGCCATGCCCGAGCAATATTCCCTTTCATGGTCGGTGAAAACCTTCTCCAGAAAGCGTTCTTCATGCTGGCCAAGAGAGGATCGAATGCGTTCGACCTCGATCAGATCGATCCCTACGCCAAGAACACCGGGAAGCCCAGTCAGGTCCGGGGTCATGACTCGGGATTGAGCAAGGAACGCATCGTGGCGACGGCCTCCTCGATGCCGGTGAACAGAGCGCGACTAATGATGCTGTGCCCTATGTTGAACTCGTGTACCTGCCGCAAGGAGCAAGCCTCCGCGACGTTAACGTAATTGATCCCATGACCTGCATTGACACGAAGTCCCAACTGAACGCCCAGCTCCATGCCTTGACGCAAAGCCGCAAGCTCGCGAGCACGGGAAGCGTCGTCAAACCATGCTCGAGCAAAGGAACCCGTGTGCAGCTCCACCCACGGTGCGCCCACCTCGGCGGATGCCTCCAGTTGCACAGGATCGGGATCGATGAACATGCTGACGGGGATGCCGGCGGAAACCAAGCTCTGCGTCACCTCGCGAGCCCTGTCGAGGTTGCTTGCGACGTCCAAGCCGCCTTCGGTGGTGACTTCCTGACGATTCTCGGGAACCAGGCAAACGGCGGCAGGCTTTATCTTCAGGGCATAGTCAACCATCGAGTCCGCCCAGGAGATTTCCAAGTTAAGACGAGTTTTCTTCCGTTCGAGATAACGTTCGACGTCCTCCGTCTGGATATGCCTTCGATCCTCCCTGACGTGCATGGTGATTCCGTCTGCTCCGGCGTCCTCGGCCTTCCAGGCGATTTCAGCGGGATCGGGTTCCACGAAACCTCCCAAGACGTTTGGCTCGTCCCGGTAGCGGGCCTGCCGAACGGTTGCGGCATGGTCGACGTTTACACCCAGTAGGATCATCAGAAAGAAAACGATCGTAAGACTATTCAGTCGAAACTCAACATGGTTTGCAAAGACCGATCAGCTTCCTTGTCGGGAGAAGAAAGCAGGTTCCGGAGAAAGCGAGGACGATGAATGGAAGTCGGCCCGAGTTCCTCCAATGCCAGCAAGTGCTTGGGAGCCCCATAACCCTTGTTTGAGGCGAAATCGTAATCGGGAAAACTTTCGGCCAACTTCCTCATCAGGCGATCCCGAGTGACCTTTGCGGCAATCGATGCCATCGCCACGGCAAGCGAGAGGGAATCGCCCTTCACCAAACCTTCATGCAAATAGGGCAAGCGTTTCATTTTTCTGCCGTCCACAAGGACACGCCAGGAAGGAGCAACACCTTCAACGGGAGAAAAAACACCTTCGTCCTCAAGCCTCATAGGGCTCCAAAGCCCTCGAGAGAGCTTGGACGCTTGCTCCATGGCTCGCTTCATTGCCAAGCAGGTGGCTCCGACAATGTTTTCACTTTCGATTTCCTCGACCGATGACTCACCGGTCGCGAACCAAATCTCGTTCTTTTCACGCAAGGTCTCCAAAAGCTTGAAAAGTTTTTCGCGCTGGCCCTCATCCAATTGCTTGGAATCGTTCACCTCGGAACAAAGCTTGCGGTTCGAAGCCTTGCCGAAGAAAACTTCCGGAAGAAGAACGGCTCCTGCCACAACAGGGCCGGCAAGACAGCCTCTACCTGCCTCGTCAACCCCGACGATGCCGGCAAAGCCCTTACAGCCCTTGCGGTCGTGAGTCCAAAGCGGATTGGGCATGCAGAGAGGAACTCAAGCCTTCTTGCCCCGCCCCCAGTTGGGGTTCCATTGCTTCTTTGGAGGTGGGGACTTCCCCAAGGCCTCGTAGGCGGTCTTGAAGTGGAGCTTGCAAAAACGATTAAGCGAATCGGGACCCAGACGTTCCACGATCGACTTTGCCTTTTCCTTGGCATTCGCACCGGACCCCTTGGGCAGCTTCTCACCGCACTCTTCCTCCAGCTTCTTCATTTGCCAAAGCCACGTGGAACGCGCCACCACCGAGGCAGCGGCCACTACGGGATCCTCTTCCGCCTTGGGTCGCATTCTGAGATCGAACTCCTTGTCCTCGACGTAACGCTGCACGAGAGGCTGCTTGCTGAACTGGTCGAGCAGGCCCCAAGCGGGCTTTTTCTCGTCGAGGGCATCGTTCAGAGCCCTGCCGTGAAGCCATGCGAGCAGCTTGTTGAGGTTTTGCCCGAATTTCCGGTAAAGTTCGTTGTACTTGGGCATGCCCGTGTAGGCCGTCTTGATCACGACTCCCTTGGTACCGGTGATGAGCTTGTTCATTCTCGTGATCACACTATCCGTAATGGTCTTGCTGTCGCGAATGCCGGCATCCATCCACTTTCTCACCATGTCGCCGTCGGCAATGACGCAAGCCGTGACTACGGGACCGAAGAGGTCTCCCTTTCCACTTTCGTCCAATCCAGCATGAGGCTCGAACCACTCGGGGTTGTTCACCTCCTCGTAACCCAACAGGAATTCCCCTGTGATTTCAGGCTCGAGTAGGTTCGTAATGAAATCCTCCGTCATCTTTCCCTGAACCACCAGCTTGCCGCTGTTGTAGGCAACCACGTTCACCCGATCCCCGTTGTAGGCGAAACGAGCATACTGCACTTCCTTGTGAATCCAGCCCCTGGAATCCAAAGCTAGGTTCAACTTGTCCATCTGCTCGTCGTCGAGCTTGATGGTATACATGGTTTTGCCGGGCTTCTCCTGGTCGCCGAAACTGGATGCTTTTCTTGCCATTTGACCGACACCTATGCGAAAGACTCGTGACAAAGCAACAGCCAACAAATTGAAGCTCCCGAAAAAACACCAGTTATCTTCACAGGAGGGACTCGGCAAATATCGATCCGGGCTGCTGGACTGGTATGAGCGCAATCGACGCGAACTGCCTTGGAGAAAATCACCAACGCTGTACAAGACTGTGGTGTCGGAGTTCATGTTGCAGCAAACCAGAGTGGCCACCGCACTTCCATATTTCGAGAGATGGCTGAACGAATTCCCAGACTTCGACTCCCTTGCGCAGGCTAGTGAGGAAAGGGTCCTAAAGGCATGGGAGGGACTCGGCTATTACTCCAGGGCCCGCAACCTCCGAAAACTCGCCCAATCCATCGTGACCTTGAAGGAAGTGCCGCAAGATCCAAAGTCCTGGCAAAGCTTTCCCGGAGTCGGACCCTACGTCGCGGCGGCGGTGACAAGCATTTCCTACGGTGCAAAAGTAGCCGTGGTGGACGGGAACGTCGTTCGCGTGCTCACTCGCCTCTTTGCCATCGATGAGGAATTTCGCGACGGCGCCACCGCCCAGAGAAAACTCCGTCCACTCGCCCAGAAGCTTTTGGATTCAAGTCGACCCGGCGACTACAATCAGGCAGTCATGGAACTGGGGGCAACGGTTTGCCACAGAAAATCGCCACTTTGCCCAACCTGTCCAGTCCTGAAACATTGCAAAGCCGGCCAACGGGACGAAACGGAAAAATTCCCAAGGATTTCAGGAAAGAAGATTCAAAAGATCACCATCGAACGACTTTGGGTCAGGAAAAAGGATTCGATACTGCTTCGCGAAATCCCGATCGACTCCAAACGGCTTGCTGGCTTGCTGGAACTTCCCCGACCCGAAGACTTTCCCACTGCGATTAAAACTACGAAAAAGAAGCTTGTTTTAACAAGGCAACGAAGCATCGGAAACCAAAGTATTAAGGAATGCATCCGAATGGCGGAGTTGCAGAAGAATACAAAGTTTCCTCAGGATTGCGGACTCAGGTACGTTAAAATTGAAAAACTGAATGAAGCCACGCTGTCGGCTCCGCACCGAAAATGGCTTAAGGAATTACTCGAGCAGGAACGCTAGGCAAAGCTTTCCGAAAACCTCCCGATCACTCCGTCGAATGAACCGTTGGAGAAGAATACTACTAGAGTTTTACCCTCGCTCTCGAAATTACGTTCCAACAGTGATTGACCCAAGGCTTCGTTGGTAGGGAATGCCTCGGCGTCTCGACCCTTTTCCCGAATCCCGAGGATCATTCGTTCCGTATCCAGTCGATTCTCGGAATGAATGCGCTCCGCTCGATGAACCTCGCCCAGAAGAACCTCGTCAGCCTCGGACAGCGCCAAGGTGAACTCTTCCTGAAAAACATTCGTT
>CAZNWO010000198.1:0-4150 GCA_964576585.1 uncultured Puniceicoccaceae bacterium
CGGGCGCTTGACGGCTTTGGCGAGTTGGGTAGGATGGATAGGTGGGAATGAAGAACTTTTGGCTCGTTCAATTGTGGCGTGATGCTCCGCCCCAGATAACGATTTGGGGAAAGATTTGGCGGACTGTCCTGATGCTGGGATTTTTGGCGTTTTGGCTATGGGTCGGGCTTACGTGGGGGTTTGGCGGATACGACGATTATTACTAAGCCTCCACGACCTTCGCCGGAAGGAACGAAACGCGGACCAAAACCTGATGCGGGCACTCCAAAAGGCGTTGCGGGTACGCGAAAACCTGTTGCGAGTCGGCTAAAACGAGGCGCGGAGCTGCGAAAACCTTTTGCGGGTGGACTAAAAACGGGGTGAGCCTACCCTAAAAGGAGCTTCCGGGGCGCGAAAACCCGGCGCGGATCGGGAAAAAGAGGGTGAAGAGGGCGCGAAAAACGGCAAATTGCGGGAACTCGTGGACCCATTTTTGGAAAAGAAGCGAAAAAGTCGGATAGGGTATTGACTGCAGTCGGCTTTTTCCGGCACAAGCATTGGCATGCCCCAAGCAAAATGGCCCTATTTTGTGCTGATTCCGCTGCTGTTTGCGGGATCGCTGCCTTTTCTCGCGATGCTGGGGCTTCGGGTGGCTACGACCCATGTGGAGGCGCTGCGCTGGTGGGCCTCGATCCTGAGCTAGCCTCGGAGGAAGGCCCCCACCCTACTGCTCCGCGAGGGCTTTCTTGATCTTCCTTACCTCGGCGGCCTCGGGCAGCTTCTTGTAGAAGGAATCCAGGGGGAAACAACCGGAGAGCATGCCGTTGCGGGGCGCGGTGGTGCAGTCGCTGAAGGTGCGGCAGACGAGGGGGCGAGCGAGGGTTCCGTTCTCCAGGACGTCTGCGGGAAGCCTCGGGTAGGAAAGGACCATGCGGCCGAGGCCGATGAAGTCCGCCCCGCCTTCGCGAACGACCGCTTGGGCGACGTGCGGCAGGTAATCCTGCAGGTAGGAATAGCCCGTGCCCACGAGGGGAATGCCGGGCGCGGCCTCGCGACAGAGGCGGACCGCCTCCACCTGGCGAGCGACGCCTGCGAGGGGATCCTCGGGAGGCAGGTAGCCGTCGCTGGGAGGAAAGATGGCGGGGCGCTGGACGTGGGGGTTGTAGTAGGGGCTGCCGCAGGAGAGGTTGACCATGGCAACGCCGAGTTCCTTCAGCTCGCGGACGAGGCGATGCGGCTCCGACCAGTCGGGCTGCATTGGGTCGTCGCGATCGACGCCGAAACCATGAAGGTACGGGAGGTGCTTTTCGTAATCCATGGGGCGGCCGACCTCGGTGGAGGTGCGGAAGGGAGGAACGTCGAAGAGGCTGAGACGGACGCCGAGCATGAGCTCGGGCAGCTCCTCCCGAATCCGAGCGAGAATGGTCTTGAGCAGGCGGGTTCGGCCTTCGTAGTCGCCTCCGAAGGGCCCGGGGCGAACCCGGGCGGACAAGAACTCGTGCAGGAGGTAGCCGTGGCAGGCCTTGACGTCCACGAAGCGGAAGCCGACCTTGCTCGCGAGGCGGGCGGCGGCGAGGTAGGAGTCGATGAGGCGGTGGAGGTCGTCGTCCGTCCAGACGATGGAATCGTCCGCAGGATCGATGCCGAACTTCTCGTCCAGCAGGGGATGGTGGTAGGCGATGCGGGGTTCCCAGCGGAGCTTGTCGTTGGGCTTGCAGAAGCGCCCGGAGTGGGTGAGCTGCAGACCGACGAGGAGGTCGTCCGCGGAGCCGAAGCCCTCGACGTGGGCATCGACAAGAGCGTCGAGGAGCTGTCGAAGCCCGTCCTCGTTCTCGGAGGTGGCGAGGGTCTGGTTGGGGTTGGCTCGGCCATCGGGCTGAACGGCGGCGGCCTCGCCTCCCCAGATCAGCTTGGCCCCGCTTAGGCCGAAGTTGCGCCAGCGTCGGAGAGTGAACTCCGTTGGGGAGCCGTCCGGGTTGGCGTCCCAGCCTTCCATGGGGTGAATGCACCAGCGGTTCCCCACTTTGAAGCCGCCCACCTCGATGGGCTGCGACAAGGGTGAGCCTGCGGCAGCGGTGAGGATTTCGTCGTCGAGGGGAAGCTCGACGCCAAGCTCGGCAAGGCGCGAGCGCAGGGCGGAAACCTCCTTCAGGCCGGCGATCTTCTGGTAAGCGGACATTCGTTCGTGAAACTAGCGATGAGAAAAAGGAAAACAGGTCGAGAAGGAAAATGCGAAACGAAACCTCTTGCCCAACAGGACCAAGCCCCCTACGGAAGAAGCTGTAATTTACGAGCCTAGCCTACTCGAAAAAGAATAGAGAACCCTAAATGAGAAAAGTATCCGCCTTTCTGTTGCTTGGAATCGCTTGCTGCGGTTTTGCCGAGAAACCCAACCCGAACCTTCTGCATCGGGGCAATTTCTCAAATTCCCTGCATCGCTTCGAGAAGGAGAAGAAGGGACACGTGGCGTTCATGGGTGGCTCGATCACCGAGATGAACGGGTATCGCCCCATGCTTTGCGAGTGGCTGCAGAAGCGTTTCCCGAAGACCAAGTTCACCTTCACCAATGCGGGCATCTCCTCCACTTGCTCCACCACGGGAGCCTTTCGACTGGAGCGAGACGTACTGAGCCACGGTCCGGTGGACCTGTTCTTTCTGGAGTTTGCGGTGAACGACGACCAAGACGCGGGACACACACGCGAGGCCTGCCACAGGGGAATGGAAGGCATTCTTCGCCACCTGCGGACGCACAACCCGAGGGCCGACGTGGTGGTGACCTACTTCGTGAACCCCGGCATGCTGAAGATGCTGCAGGCGGGCAAGCAACCTTTGCCCATGGCGGCTCACGAGGAGGTGTTGAAGCATTACGGCGTATCCGCCTCACACTTGGCCAAGGAGGTCGCGGAAAGGATAAACGCAGGCACCTTCAGTTGGGGTAAGTTCGGTGGAACGCACCCGAAGAAGCCCGGCAACCAGCTGGCCGCCGACATGGTGGGAAGCCTATTGGAAACGGGTTGGAGAAAAGCCAAGACCTCAAAGCCCATCCCCCACCCTCTCCCGAACAAGCTCTTCAATCCACACAGCTACGTAAGGGGTCGCTTCCTGTCACCCGCAAAAGCCAAGCTTGAAGGTGGCTGGAAGTGGAGCGAACCCGACTGGAAAAGCATCAAGGGCGGCAAGCGCGGACGCTACCTAGGCAAGCCGCTCCTGCACGTGGATGGACCGGACGGCACGGCAACGCTGGAATTCGAGGGCACCGCCATTGGGGCCTTCCTCCTGGCAGGGCCGGACGCCGGTATCGTTGAGTACGTCATCGACGGAGGAAAAACCCGCAGCCTGGACCTGCGGCACCGATACAGCCGTGGCCTGAACTACCCGCGCAGCGTTACGTTTGCCCACGACCTGAAGCCGGGCAAGCATGTGATCAAGCTTTCCTCCTCTAAGAAAAAAAATCCCGATTCCGCGGGCCATGCGATCCGCATCCTGCAATTTTGCGTAAACTGAAACGACCAATAAAAGCTAGCTTTATGATGAACCCATTTCTAGACGATTCCTTCCACATCCCGTGGTCCGCACTGAAGCCGGAACACGTAATCCCGGACATGACCCTTGCCCTCGAGCAAGCGGAGCAAAAGCTGGAGGTGGTGAGATCGATCCCGGCCGAGGAAGCGACGTTGAAAAACGTGGCCCTGGAAATTTGCGATGCATTGGAGAGCGTGGGATATAGGTGGAACGTGGTCTCGCACTTGGACCAGGTTAGGAATTCGGACGAATTGCGCGAGGCATACAACGAGATGCTGCCAAAGGTAACGGAGTTCGAGACCAAGGTTTACCTGGACCAAAGGCTCTGGAGCAACCTGAAGGCCGTATGCGAATCCGAGGAGGGCAAAGCCCTGGAGGGACAGGACAAGCGCATGCTCGATGAACTGGCGGCTGACTTTCGCGAAGCGGGGGCGGACTTGCCCGAGGAAAAGCGCAAGCGACTGGAGGAGCTTTCCTCGGAATTGGCGAAGGCTACCCAGAAGTTCTCCGAGAACGTACTGGACTCAACCAACGCATGGGAAAAAGTCATTGAGGACGAGAGCCTTCTGGCGGGCTTGCCCGATACCGCCAAGGCCGCCGCCAGACAAGCCGCGAAAGACAAGGAAAAGGAAGGCTGGCTCTTCACCCT
>CAZNWO010000198.1:4250-5550 GCA_964576585.1 uncultured Puniceicoccaceae bacterium
ACCGACCTCAAGGACAAGACGGCCAACGCCTTTCAACGCGAGAATGAGACTCTGGAGGCTTTCAAGGCCGAGAAGGCGGGCTTGGATAACGAACCTCTCGAACCTTGGGAGGCAAGCTACTGGTCGGAGAAACAGAAGAAGGAGAAATACGACTTCGACGAGGAGGAGATGCGCCCGTACCTCCCGATCGATTCCGTGCTCTCGGGAATGTTTTCGCTGGTCACCCAAATCTTCGGGCTAAGGATCGAAGGGCGTTCGACCACCTTCGAGGGCGAACCCGCAACCACCGTGGACGGCGATAAAAAGTCACCCGTCGACGTATGGCACCCGGAGGTGAAGTTCTACGAGGTCTTCGACTCGGAAGATGATCGCCACCTGGGCTCCTTTTACGCCGACTGGCACCCGCGACCCGACAAACGCTCGGGAGCGTGGATGAACTTCTTCAAGGCGGGAGTGCCGGGCGAGGACGGTTCCCCGCGAGATCCCCACCTCGGGCTAATGTGCGGCAACATGACGGCTCCCGCCGGGGGCAAGCCCGCCCTGCTCACTCACTACGAGGCCAACACCGTATTCCACGAGTTCGGGCACCTACTTCATCACCTTTGCGGTGAAGCCAAGTACAAGAGCCTGAGCATGAGCAATGTGCCTTGGGACTACGTCGAACTGCCTTCGCAAATCATGGAGAACTGGCTCTGGGAAAGGGAAAGCCTCGACCTCTTCGCAAGGCACCACGAGACGGGCGACCCCATACCCGAGGAACTTTTCCAGAAAATGCTCGCCGCCCGCAACTACCACGCGGGAATCGCCCAGATGCGCCAGCTCTGCCTCGGCAAGATGGACCTGCTGCTGCACCGCAAGATGATCATCGAGGGCTACGAGGATATCGATGGTGAACTGGAAAACCTCCTGATGGAATACAGGGCCGTTTTCAAGACCACCCCGCCCCTGATCGCCAGGCAGTTCGGGCATCTTTTCAGCAACCCGGTGGGCTATGCCTGCGCGTACTACTCCTACAAGTGGTCGGAAGTGCTGGACGCCGATGCCTTCACTCGCTTCAAGAAGGAAGGAATCATGAATGCGGAGACGGGCAGATCCTTCCGAGAATGCATCCTGAGCAAGGGAAACTCGATACCCGCCGAGGAACAATTCAGGGACTTCATGGGGCGCGACCCGGATCCGCAAGCACTCCTCGTCCGCAGCGGCTTGGCCTGAGAAAGAACGCTCATGTCGACCACTCCACAAGTCCTCGCCTGGATCACCTGCGATTCCGTCTACGTCGATCCCGCCACAGGCAAACACA
>CAZNWO010000199.1:0-2063 GCA_964576585.1 uncultured Puniceicoccaceae bacterium
GTTCTGGTTGACGACCATGCCTTCGAGGCGATTTCGGCTTATGGTACCTACCTGAAGGACTTTGCCAAGACGCCTGCCATCGATCGGTTGGCCAAAGAGGGAATGCGGTTCGACAACTTCACCTGCGCGAACTCGATCTGTTCGCCCAGCAGGGCATCGATCCTGACGGGGCAGTACAGCCATAAGAATGGAGTGCTGGGGCTGAACGGCAGCATAAACGAAGATTCGCCTCAGTATCCAGTTGAGCTGCGGAAGGCAGGCTACCAGACTTGGTTGGTTGGCAAGTGGCACTTGAAAAGCCAGCCGAAGGGCTATGAAAAGCACATGGTGGTGAAGGGGCAGGGGAAGTACTTCGACCCGACTTTTACCGGGACCGAGGGAACCTGGAAGCGCAAGGGCTACTCGACAGACGTGTATACCGACGTAGCGATGGACTGGCTGAAAAAGCGCGACAAGGACAAACCTTTTCTTCTGAGCCTGCAGTTCAAGGCGCCTCACCACGACTACGGGCATGCCCCCCGTTATGATGATTTGCTTGCAGGGGTTCCCATTCCCGAGCCACCAAGTCTCTACGCTGGGGTCCGTGATTGCGACTCGAACCTGAAGAAAGAGTTCCTGAGGCGAACGAAGTTCCACATGCTGTATTCGGGAGGCAATCCCAAGCAAAAGGGGATGGAGAATTGCTATTATCTGCGTCACCTGAAGGATTCTCCACCCAACGCCATGTGGAAGCATGATCCCGACAGCGACAAGGACAAGATACGGGTCGCCTACCAGCATATGATCCACAAGTACGTTCGCTGCCTGACGGGGAACGACGACAACTTGAAGCGCGTGCTGGATTTCCTCGACGAGGAGAACCTGTCCGATGACACCGTCGTGATCTATACATCGGATCAGGGTTACTGGCTTGGCCAACATGGCTTCTACGACAAGCGACTGATTCTCGAGACTTCCATCAGGATGCCGTTCCTGATCCGCTATCCTCGCTTGATTAAGCCCGAAGGCGTGAGTCGAGACCTTTGCGTGAACGTGGACGTCGCTCCCACCTTGCTGGAGCTTGCGGGATTGCCGATTCCCGAGGCGATGCAGGGGCGCAGTATGGTTTCGATCCTCGAAGGTAGGAAGCCCGGTGACTGGCGCAAGTCCCAGTTCTATACCTATTGGGGAGCTCCCAATCACTACGGCATTCGTACCGACCGCTACACGTTCATCAAGATTCCCGGGTTTGCCGACGAGCTTTTCGATCGCAGGGGCGATCCCGACCAATTGCGCAACGTTGCCGCCAATACCGAGAACAAGTCTGTTGTTGCTGAGCTAGAGAAGGAATTGCAGGCGACGATTCGGGCGGTGGGCATTGCTGCCGAAGAACTTCCCGGACATGAGGATGAGTCCACTAAGCGAACCAAGCGATCGAGATGATGGGCCTGCCGGAGGTTTCTCAGTGCCTAGTTTTTTGACGATTCGAGGGAGGAATTGCTTGCCAATTTGCTCGAATGGTCAATTGATGTAGGTTTGAAACCACCCCAATCCTTGAAATCCTTAGCCTGAATCGAGTTTATGAAACGAATCTTCCTATTTTTCTCTTCCAGCGTCTTGGCCCTCTCGCTTTCTTTGCTTTCCGCAAAGGAAGAAAAGACGCTGAAGGGCTTGATCGTGACCGGCGGTTGTTGCCACGACTACAAGAACCAGAAGAACATTATCAGCGAGGGCGTGAGCAAGCGCCTAAAGGTGAAGTGGGAAGTCTTTTTCGAGATGAACCAGCAAAAGAGCAAGGAGCACTTGAGCAAGAAAGGCTGGGCGGACAAAGCCGACTTCATCGTTTGGAACCATTGTTTCGCCAATGAAACCGATTCCAAGTTTGTCGATTCCCTCGTCGCGATCCACGAGGCGGGTAAGCCTGCGGTCGCTCTCCATTGCGCCATGCATTCCTACCACTGGAGGATTAAGCCCAAGCAGGGAGAAGAGAATACTTGGCCCAAGTTCCTAGGAGCCTATTCAAAGGGTCATGGACCAAAGCGAAAGATTACGGTATCCAAGGCGAAGGGACAGGAAAAGCATCC
>CAZNWO010000199.1:2163-3706 GCA_964576585.1 uncultured Puniceicoccaceae bacterium
GCCAACGAGAACAAGAAGTCCTGTAAGGTCGAGGACGGCAAGATCGTCTTGTTTGGGCCGCGCAGTCACCTTTATTACACCGGGAAGGTAAACGGCGGCGCCTTCAAGGATTTTGAGCTTAAGCTGGAGATCATGACCATGAAGGGGTCCAACTCCGGGGTTTATTTTCACACCAAGTTTCAGGAGCGTGGCTGGCCAAGCACGGGATATGAAGCTCAAGTCAACAATACGCATGGAGATCCTAAGAAGACTGGCGGGTTGTATGCGGTGAAGGACAACTTCAAGGCTCCTGCCAAGGACGGCGAATGGTTCGAATATCACATCATCGTAAAGGGCAAGAGCATCGAGCTGAAGGTGGACGGCAAGAGCATCACCAAATACACAGAGCCGGCCGACTTGAAGCGACCCAGTCGTCAGCTGGACAAGGGTACCTTTGCCCTGCAGGCCCACGATCCCAAGAGCAAGGTTCTCTACCGGAGTATCAAGGTTAAGCCCGGAAAGGGCTGAGTAGTTCAAGCAGTGGCGGCATGCGTCTGCTTCAGGTCCTTCCGCTTTTTTGTCTAGCACTCCCTTCTTGGGCGGAAGAAGAGCCAAAGTTGTGGAGCCTTTCACGATTGGCTTCGACTGCCGAGCTGCAACCTAAGATAGGTTCTTCCGGATATACGCCCGTCGATTCCTTCATCCTCTCCAAATTGGCCGCCAAGGGTCTGAAGCTCCAACCCGATGCCGACCGCTATACTCTGGTCAGGAGAGTTACCTTCGGTCTTACCGGATTGCCGCCTACCATCGCTGAGATAAAGGCATTCATTGCCGATGATGGCCCCAAGGCCTATGAGCGACTGGTGGACAGATTGCTGGAGAAACCCGCTTACGGTGAACGCTGGGGCAGACATTGGTTGGATGTTGTACGCTTTGGAGAAAGCAGTGGTCAGTTGACGGTTAACGACGACAAGCCGAGGTCCAATGCTTGGCGCTTTCGAGATGCAGTGATCCGTGCCCTGAACGAGGACTTGCCCTTTGATCAATTCGTTAGGTTTCATTTTGCCCCGGATTCGAAACACAAGGAGTTGGGACAGTTCATTCACCTAGGTACGCGCCTGCAGAATAATTCGAACCCCAATGACAAGCAGTTTCACCGTCTGGACGACATGGTTTCGACGACCGGGACGGCCTTCCTAGGAATAAGCTTTGGCTGCGCCCGGTGTCATGATCATCCGGTCGACCCCATGTCGACCGAGGAGTATTACCAGTTGACCGCCGTCTTTTGGGATCAGGTCAAGGAAGCTCCCAAGGCTTCGCGCAAGACGATACCCCTTCAAGTCAAGGAACCGCGGGTGTTGCGGCAAGGCAATTGGCTTATGCCCAAACAGGCGGTGCAACCCGGATTTCTACGGGTATTGTCGCGCAAGGAACATTCTCATTGGCGGGGGTCGACCAAGAGCGAGCTGGCGGCCTTGGGTGATTGGTTGACCGATACCGAGCATGGTGCGGGCGAACTGTTGGCGCGGGTCATCGTGAATCGCCTTTGGCATCATCACTTCGG
>CAZNWO010000199.1:3806-5526 GCA_964576585.1 uncultured Puniceicoccaceae bacterium
GCAGGGGTCTTGAAAACGCAGATGTATGGTCCCAGCATCTCCATCGGTCACGCCCGAAAGGAAGTGAAGGACGCACCCAATAGTTGGAGAAGATCTATCTACCTGCAGGCCCATAGATCCGCCAAACACCCGACTTTGAGCCTGTTTGACCCTCCCGATTATTCCCGGAGCGTGGGAGCGCGCACCACGGGGGTTACGCCCAATGGAGCTCTTTTTGCAATGAACGCCCCGTTGGTTTGGGATTTGGCTGGGCATTTGGCCAAGCGCCTGCGGACCGAGGTCGCCGATGACGAGACGGCCCAAGTGAATCGCCTTTATATGCTCGCCTTGTCCCGCCCGCCGCGTCCCGAGGAACTGGAGGTTGGGTTGAAGCTTTTGGCCGAGGACAACGCTGATGCGCTCCGTCATTATTGTCACTTGGCGCTGGGCTTGAACGAGATGATTTACGTGAACTGATGAGGTCAGACTTGCATATTGATCGACGTCAGTTCCTTGGACATTTGAGTCTCGGTGGGTTGGCTCTCAACGAACTGCTGGCGAATGCCACGGGCGGAGGCTTGCCTTCTGTCCAGTCGCATCATCGCCCGCGGGCTAAGAACGTCATCATGCTCTTCATGTGCGGGGGGACGAGTCACCTGGAGACCTTCGATCACAAGCCGCAATTGAAGAAATGGGCGGGCAAGAAGGCCTCCGAGATTTTCAGCAAGGACGACCTAGAGGGATTCAACCCCGAGAAGACCGTGGAGAATTGCCGGATCCTGCCCCCTGTCTTCGAGTTTCAACAGCACGGCCAATGCGGCGCGTGGGTGAGCGAGATCTATCCGAGACTGGCCTCGGTGGTCGACGAGATCACTTTCCTCAAGAGCGTGCGCACGGACTCGGCGATTCATTCGGTGGCTGAGATTATTTGGCATACCGGACACCAACGCGCCGGGTTCCCGAGCATGGGTTCCTGGGTCACCTGCGGTCTCGGGAGCGAACGGTCCGACCTGCCGGCTTATGTCGTGATGAAGGATGGGGTGAGCACGGCGGGCGACGAAGTGTTTCAACAAGGCATGTTGCCTGGGCGGCACCAAGCCGCGGTGGCCCAAGTGGCTGCGGGCAAGACGCCGTTTCCCAATCTGAACCCCCGGGCCGACCTCAGTCTCGAGCAGCGCCGAAAGTATCTGGATGCGCTCAACCACTTGAATCGCTTGCATCGCGACCGGCATCCCTCGCAACCGGACCTCACTGGCCGCATCGAGGCCTTCGAACTGGCCTTTCGCATGCAGAAGAGTGCCACTGAGGTATTCGACCTGTCACGCGAACCGAAGAGCATGCATGCCCTCTACGGCTACAACCAATTCTCCAAGCACTGCCTGACCGCCCGTAGGCTGGTCGAGAACGGGGTGCGTTTCGTCGAGATCCTGGACGGGGCCAAGGGAAGGCTATGGGACGCTCATGGTAATCGGGGAGGGCTGATCGGGAATCACCGGTCCAATGCCGCCCGGACCGACCAAGGCATCACCGCCTTGATCTCGGACCTCAAGGCACGTGGCATGTTGGAGGAAACGCTGGTCATCTGGGCCACGGAGTTTGGGCGTACCCCTTTCGAGGAAGCAAACCGCGAAGTGAAGATGGGTCGCGGCCATCATCACCGTGGTTTTACCCTCTGGATGGCGGGCGGAGGCCTCAAGAAAGGCGTCAGTTACGGTGCGACCGACGAACTGGGCATGAACGC
>CAZNWO010000200.1:0-5458 GCA_964576585.1 uncultured Puniceicoccaceae bacterium
AGTTTAAGCCGGAGTAATGAGTTGTCGCGGGGTTTCCGTTTACCTACGTCCGAAGCCTCGCGTGGGCAGGCCAACTGCCACAGGAACCCGTTCACACTTGTGTGAATCGGGTTCCAGTTGAGCCGCCTATTATTTTCTTGTGCATGCACACGAAAATAATAACCCATGCGAGGGGAAGGAAACAATCGGCTGACCGCGGCGGAACGCCGCAGCGTATGCCCGAATCCGCTTAAGGAATCGACAGGTTGACTGTTAGCTAGGTCCATTGGAAACCCCACGACGGAGGACATAATCCCTCAAACAAAAACAATATGTCAAGCAATAGCTTATTGAAAACCTTGACTATAATCGGACAAGGCAAAGAGTGAAGACAGTGGATTCCCTTGAAAATACAAAATACCTCAACGATCTTTCCTTGCGACTGGTCAGGCTCTCGGGTAACGAACGTATCAGGAAGCGTATACGATCCGCAGGCGGTGGAGACGCATTCAACGTTCTCGATGAGATCCCACAATTGGCCTTGGATCACCTGCTGTCCGGGAGAAGTTTCGAACTCCTTCCCTTTCCGGACGTAGAGAAGTTTCTGGATGACGAAAAAACCGAAGCCTTCGAAAAAGCTTACAGGGAACTCCGAGAGAGAGAGGGTCGAGAGTTCGATTCGCTGGACGAGGAGGAGGACAGGGCATTTCGCGACAGGGTTCGAAAAATCCTTTCACTTCCGCCACTTGAGGAGATTTTGCCGAACCACTCGATCGACTTGCCACGCGCAAACGAAAATTCGTCCGAGAACGAAAAAAGACACGTCGATCGATTTCTGCAGACCGACATCATCAAGTGCACCTTTCACAAAACCCTCGATCGGATCGAGAAACGACGCTTAGTTTACGAACGCGAAAAGGGATTGATCACCTTCTTTCTAGCCGTCGGCTTTCTTGAGTGGACCAAGGTAAAGCCGAACTCGGAGGATTTCTACGAGTTCAACTCCCCCATTCTCCTCTTGCCCCTTACGCTCGAATACCAGGGAACCAAGGCCAAACTCAAGCAATCGGGCGGCGACCTGCGGCTGAACGAGGATCTGTTTCATGCCTTGAAGGAGTCGACTGGTACGCCCCCGCCGCTCCTGCCCATGGAAGAAAACGAGGAATTGGCGGCCTTCAACCTCGACACCTACCTCGACGAGTTCGAGGCGTACACCAAGAAGCACGGGCTAAAGGAATGGAAGTTGCGTCGCAGAATGGTGGTTGGCATTTTTCGATCGACCGGCATTCCGCCCTCGGAACTGATTCCCGAACGTTTCGAAAACGAGGCAATCGATCGGATGGCTTCTTGGGTAATCGGAGAGGACGGCACCCAAGAACGCCTGGATGCCCGGGAAGTGGATTCCGAAGAATACGGCGAGCTTGCCCCTGCATTCGCCTTGCCTGCAGACAGTTCCCAGCACTCGGCCGTGCTGGACGTCGCCACAGGAATGAGTCTCGTGGTTGAGGGACCTCCCGGCACGGGAAAGTCCCAAACGATCGTAAACCTCATCGCGAATGCCATCGACAAGGGAAAAAAGGTCCTTTTCCTAGCCCAGAAGACCGCCGCGCTGGAGGTTGTCAGACAACGTCTGGAGAATATCGGTCTGGGGAACAAGTGCCTTGCCATCCATTCGGGATACGCCTCCAAGTCGGTCATGTTCGAGGAAGTCGGCAGACGCATAGCCGTCGAACCCCCGAGCAAGTCTCACAGGAAGGGCTTTGAGCGGAAGCGGAAGCGGCGGGACGAGCGCATATCCAAACTCAACCGCTACTCCGAGCTACTTCGCAGAAGATTGGGAGCAGAGGAAGCATCATCGGAAAACGACGATTTGTTCACGGCCTACGAGGCCGTTACAAACCATTCCACGATGAGCGACACCCCGGACCATTTGGAGGATCCGTTGACTCTACCCCCTCGGCTAACCAAGACTCTGCTGGACGATGCTCGCAAAGCCTGCGACTCCATCACCGAGGTCGCCGACAGGCTAGGTCGCGAAATACCTGCCCGACTCTCGTTCATTCGAAGGTCGCGGCCTTTCTCCCCTTTCGATCTGGATGAGTTCGAAGTTCTTGCGAGAAAGGGTTTGTCCACCCTCGAACCTTTGGGTGAGGAACATGCGGACAAAGATCTTTCTTCTCTGGAGACTGAGATTGAGCGGATCAAGGCCTTTCAAGACCTAAGGAGCAGACTCGATGAAATAGAAAGTAAACTGGAGGATGAATACCGCAATCTCGAGGAGATGAACTCCAAGTCAGTTGGAGAAATCGTTGCCGTAATGTGGCGGGCAAATGCAGTAACTGCCTTTCTTTGGCCAAGTTTCCGTAGAGCCAAGGCCGCGATGCTGCATCTGGTTCGCAAGACGAATCCGGGTTTCGACGAACTACGAGTAATGGGAGACACCCTGCAGAAAATCCTGAAGGAATCCGACGAGCTAAAGAAAGACCTCAGGGAAGAACAGATGGATCATCTGTCCAGCAAGGATTTCGCTGAGCAAGTGGAATCCATGAGCGACCAATTGAGACGCATAAAAGAGGTCGCCGAAAGCCTCAGGGAGCAAGACTGCATCCTCGAGGAACCCATCAAGGTCCGCGACTTGAGGGAAAAGCTAAAAACCCTGATCGATCACAAGTCCTCTCTCCCCGACTTATGCATACTCAACGGCAGGTTGGCCGAACTTGACTCTACCTTTGGCTGCGACCAATTCGTTCGCAGCGCATTGACTCTCGGCCATCCCCTGGCAGACGTCTTCGCTAAACGCTTCTTGAGGGAATTGTGTCGAGACCTCTGCCGAAAGGAACCTGATTTCCTTGAGTTCAGTGGAGACGAGATCGAGAAACTGCGCAAAGAGCTCGGCCAGATGGAGGGAGACTTGCGCTCCGAATACTGCAAGGTACTTGGCAAAATGGCTCCGGACCCGAAGACAGTCCACTCCGTAAACGCCCGCAGGGTCGGAGAAAAGGAAGGTCTGGCCCTCCTCAGACACGTCGGCGCGAAGACCAAGGCCCGGATAACCGTTCGTGAACTCATGCACCGAGCGGGAACGGCGCTAAATGAATACTGCCCATGCTTCCTGATGACTCCTTCTTCGGTCGCAGACTTTCTCCCACCCGATCATTCCTTTGATTTGCTCTTGATCGACGAGGCTTCCCAAATGCTCGTGGAGGAAGCGGCAGGCTCGATGCTGCGCAGCAAGCAAATCGTAGTGGTCGGAGATCGCCAGCAAATGCCGCCGACTCGATACATGGTCTCCACCCTAGACGTTGCCGAAGACGAGGACAGGGACGAGTCCATCCTCGAGCGAGCCAGCCTTGCTCTTCCCGCCAAGCGACGCCTCCTTTACCATTACCGTTCGGAGGACGAGAACCTGATCGCCTTTTCAAATCACGAGTTCTACGACGGGGAACTCCTCAGCATTCCGAACCTGAGGGAAGACAAAACCTTGGGAGTGAATCTCGAACGGGCAAACGGGACCTACGAAAGCGGCAAGGACGGTTGCTCAAGGGATCCGAACCCAATCGAGGCGGAACGAGCAGTCCAGTTGATCCTCGAGCACATTCGAGAATTCCCGGACCGTTCCCTTGGCGTGGCGGTGCTTAACCTAAGGCAAGCCACGCGAATCGAGGAAATCTTCTTCGAACTTGCCGACAAAGACCTGGCGGTCACAGAGTTCCTGAACCAATGGCAGTCCACTCCCGAATACTTCTTCATCAAGAACCTCGACAACGTGCAGGGAGACGAACGAGACGTCATCCTGATCGCTACGGTGTTCGGAAAGAATGGCGAGGGCAAAGTCCACCAAAGGTTTGGCCCCATTAGCCAACCCATGGGAGAAAATCGAATCAACGTCTTGATCACGCGGGCCAAGAAGCGCGTAATCGTCTGCACCTCACTCGAACCCAACGACTTGACCCTCAACAAGGAAGGCCCCCAAGTCCTCAGCCGCTACCTTTCCTATGCGGCCACGGGAAACCTTCCGGGAGGCGCCCGCTTGGAATCGGGCCACTTTGCAGCTCCCTGTGAAAAGTGGTTCCACGATAGATTGGAAGCCGACGGTTACGAGGTAGACCCTCAGGTAGGCGTCAGCGGATGGAAGGTGAACCTTGGCGTCAAGCACCCTGACAATGCTCATGAATACTTGTGCGGGATCGAACTCGACGGTCCCAACTACCACCTTGCTCCCGGAGCGAGGGATCGCGACGTCGGTCGGCCTTTCATCCTTCGAGCCAAAGGTTGGAACGTCATCCAAGTCTGGAGCATCGACTTCTTTCACGACCCTGAGGCGGAATACGCCAGGGTAGTCCGCGTGATCGAGAGCCTCAAAGAGAAAACCGACCCAAGACCGGAGCCCTCCAATAATTCATGAAAATGAAGTATCTGTTCCTAGCCTCCTTCTGTCTCTGCATACATGCTTGGGCAGACCCGACAACCTTGTTCGACGGGAAGAATCTCGACAGTTTCACCCTTGCCAAGGGCTCTTGGGAAATCGAGCGGGATGGCTCCGTCGTCTGCCGAATGCAGAAAACAAAGGACAAGAAGGGAAAAACCCGCATCCGAGGGATGGGCTACCTCTGGACCAAGAAGGAGTTCTCCGACTTCGACCTAACCCTATCCTACAAGCTTTCCCCCGGAGCCAACTCTGGTGTCTTTTATCGCACGGACAAGGACAACCCCGTGCAGGGCGGCTTCGAGCTTCAGCTAATGGACAACGAAGGTTTCCAGAAGAAGTCCGGGCGCAAACTGCCTCCCCGCAAGCTCAACGCCTCCTTCTACGACGGTCTTGCCCCTGCCGGAGACTTCTCCAAACCCATCGGCCAATGGAACCAACTCCAACTGGTCTGCAAGGGTCCCCGGATCACCTGCCGACTCAACGGCAAGCTCGCCTTCCAAGTGAATGTGGACGACTGGTCGGAAGCCGGGAAGAACCCCGACGGTTCCACAAACAAATTCAAGACCGCCCTGAAAGACCTCCCACGCAAAGGTCGCATCGGCTTCCAGAACCACGGCCAAGTCGTATGGTTCAAGGACATTGTCGTCCGACCTCTCTAGGATTCGCCTGCAGCGGTCTACTTGACGAGGAGGGCCGCTTGCGTTAACTTTAAAGCATGAGTAATGCCCTCATGGTCATCTTTCCTTATCGACACAAGGGAATGTGGGTTTTCGACGATGAGGACGTCGGCCTAAGGAAGGAACCTTTCGTATCTGGGGCGGACACCATAATCGATCACGCCGTCGATACCCTAGGCATTCAGAATGCCCGAAAAGGCTTCCGACTCGTTTTTTCCGCCAATCCCTTTCCCGACTACCACCTCAAGCTCGATTGGCTGCGAGAAGGTGATGGCGGCAACTGGTATGCGTCCGAACAATTCGACATGGAAGGCTGGCTCTGCCCGGCCCTCTTGAAGTACTTCGAGGAGGCCCCCAAGGAAATCTACGCTCG
>CAZNWO010000201.1:0-5389 GCA_964576585.1 uncultured Puniceicoccaceae bacterium
CGGGCCTCGAGGGAGCCGTTGTTCACGATGGTTCCCCCCTGCAGGCGGATGGCTCCGCCCGCGCCGCCGCCGCCGCCCTGGTCGTTGCTGTGGGCGTCTCCGCCGTTGACCGAGAGGGTGGCCCCCTCGGCTATGGTGAGGGTGCCGTTGCCGTCTGCCACCAACTCGATGGCACCGCCCCCGGCTCCGCCTCCGGAAAAGTCTCCGCCGCCTCCGCCCGAGCCGCCGAGCAAGTGCGAGAGCGCATGGTCTCCGTAGCTCCTGCCGAAGTCGGACCAATTGCGACCGTCTCCACCGTAGCCTGCGCCGCTCCCGTCGTTGGAGGACGGTATGCCGTGCCCGGGACCGCCGCCATTCCGGTCTGCCCGTCCGCCGTTCCAGCCCCCAAGCTTGCCTGTACCGCCGTTTATGCCCGAGGCGTCTCCCCCGGAAGCGTCGAGATCCGTTCCGATCCACAAGTTTCCGTTCTCTCGGGTGCGCAGGGAAAGGGCGTGGGAGCCGAGAAGATGCACGGTCAGGTTCTTTCCGAGTTGAATCCTGTCCACGGTGAAGACGCACACCTTGTAGGGGTACGCGGAATCATCGTCCCCCGTATAGACGCCGTCGACGAGGTTCCCTCTTAGAAATGCTCCGTCACTGTGGAAGATGACTGCGGACGACGTGTCGATCGTTAGGACTCCCGAGTCAAAGACCAGTTCTTCCGACTGAGGCGCATCAATCCTGACCGAGCCGTTCTCGCCGTCGTGCGTTCCCGATAATGCGCCCGTTCCCCCCGAGGCGCTCAGGTTGCCCGGTTGTCCCAAGTTCCGGAAGGTTTCGGTCGCCTTAAGGTAGACGCGTCCGCCCCCGCCCCCGGCGGCTCCGCCATGGCCGGTTACCGCTGAGGGAGCCGAGGCGCCGTCGGCGTGAAGGCGGGCGCCGTTCTCGAGTGTGACTTTCTTTGCTTTCAGGTAGATGGCTCCGCCGGAACCACCGGCCCCGCTGTGGTATGCCCCCGTGCCGTAGGCGCCGCCCCTGCCGCCGTCGGCTTCGATTCGTCCCCCTATGGTAAGGTTCTCTTCCGCGACCAGCTTGATCGCTCCTCCTCCCGCACCTCCCGATCGGTAGTAGCCTCCTCCTCCGCCCGAGCCGCCGTGGAGATGGGTGAGATTCCCGTCGCCGTAGGTTCCTCCGTAACCACCGTCGGCGTCGGGATGTCCGCCGCGTCCGCCGTAGCCGGCCCCGCCGGGCCGGTAGGAGTCGCGCGGGTGGCCCTTGCCGAAGCCTTGACCGGCGGCGCTCTTGTTTCCGCCCGCGAAGCCGCCCAGCCTGCCGGGCGAGTCGCCGCCGCTCCCGTTGGAACCGGAGAGATCGAGGTCGGCGAGGATGGAAAGGTCGCTCGCGGATACGATTTCCAATGCGTTGTTACCACGAAGGGTCACCTCGACCTCGTTGCTCACGCTGACGGAGTCGAAGCTGAAGCGGGCCACCTCGTAGGTGACGGGGTTTCCAAATTCATTGAAGTAGGACGTGGTGACGATTTCGCCCGATCCCCCCGAGCCGTCTCCCGTGGTCCAGGTCGGGGTGGGTCCGGAGGTGTCGATGACGAGGGATCCGGCCTTCAGGTCGATCTTCGGTTTCCGCGGAACGAATGAGGAGGAGGAGTCCGCCCAGTCGCCGCCGACCGAGTTGCCGCCGAATATCCGATAATGGTAGGTTTTTCCCGGGACGAGTCCGGTCAGGGTGGTCTCGGGATTAAGTTGCTCCTCGACGCGCTTGCCGTTGGTGAGGCCCAAAGTTGTCGTGAAGAGACCGTCCTGATCGGCGTGCAGGGGCTTTATGACCTGCATGGAGCCGCCCGGTAGCTGCACCCAGGCCCGAAAACTTGAATCGCCGTAACCTTCGCCGTGAGCCAACGCGATCTTGTAGGACTTCCCTCCGACCAGAGGGACGTCTCCCGAGGTGAAGTTGGAGTTGCCGCCCAGTTTCTCGTTGCCGTTGTCGCCCGCAGTTTCGAACACGCCGTCCTGGTCGCGGTCCAGCCAGATGGTGACGCGGTCGTCCTTCAGATCCATCTTGAACTTGTAGTTGCCCGTGGTGGGGGCGTTGAAGTCGGCCAGAAAGAGATCCATGTAGTTGTCGTTGCGCGTGATGCCGATGCCAGCGTTCTTGAAGTCGTTGTCTCCGCTGAAGTAGAATCCGTTGCCGGCTGGATTGTCGGGTTCGCCCTCCACCAGTCCAAAACCGTCCGCTTCGAGGGCGCGCAAGGTCTCGACGTTGTTCCAGTAGCCGTCGCTCGGATTCTTGTTGTAACCGTAACCGGTGAATCCATTCACGGATCCGCCCGTCCCGTAATAGTTGCCGATGGAGGTTGCGTTTTCCCACTTGGCGGCTTCCTCGCCCCCGTCGGAGCTTCCCCAGTAAAGGGTGAGGGCTACCCCTGCGGAGGGGTTGCCGAAGTCGGGAACGGCGCTCTTGTGGGGATGGTCGGCGGGCAGGTTGCCCGTCAGGCCCCACTTGTGGGCGAGGTGTCCCTCGAGGCGTCGCCTTTCCGCATTGGTCAGGGAGGCGTTGTAGACGAGAATCTCGGAAATGGCGGCCCCGGCGTATCCGGTGAAGCCGTTGCCCGAGCGTTGGCCCCCGATGGAGAGGCCGGGGTCGGCGACGGCGGAAATGGCCCCGGAGTCGCTTGCGTTGGTCTTTACCACCCCGTCGGCGTAGCTGCGGCGGGCCCCGTCGCCGTAGACGAGAGCCCAGATACGGGGAGCCCCGAGGTCTTGAGAGAAGGCGCTCTCGTCACCTGCGTCGGTTCCCTTCAGCAACCACCGCATGTTGGCGCCGGTCTTCTTTCCGAAAAGCCAGCCCGTGGAGCCTGCCGAGCCGTCCTGCGATAGAAGGGCGTCGTATTCGTCAAGGGACTCGCCCTTGGCCACGACGTACACCGTGAGGGCGTCCAGTCCCGCGAATGCGGCGGAATCCTGTACCCGCATGAGGTCGTCGATCCCGTCGAAGCGTAGGGTCGGCTTGCCGTTGAGCCCGGTGGCGAGGTAGTTGGGTTCGCGTTCTTCGGCTCCTCGGTAGGTGGCGGCGAACCGTCCGTGGCCGCTGCGGTCGTCCCAATAGGCGACGGTCTGGTTGTTGTCTGGCTCCCCTCCGTCGGCTCCCGGAGCCCGGTCGAGGCTGTCGGTGGCGTTGGCATCGAGCCAAAGCAGGAGTCTTGGGTAGGTGGAGGCCGAGAACAGGGGTTCTCCTTCGGTCACCAGTCCCGATCCCACGTGAGCCACGCCTGCCCGGATGGTGGCTGTGGTTTCGGTCAGGTCGCGGACGGGGCCGTTCAAGGCAACCGGGAGCGGAGACGCGGAGGTGGAGAAGCTTTGGGTGACCGGCGCCCACACACCCTCGGGGGCTGCCTCGTTGAAGGCTCGTACTATGAAGTGGTAAGTGGTTTCGGGTGCAAGTTCGCGGATTGTCAGGTCGAACGCGCCCTTGGGTTTGGCGCCCAGGTTGCGTACCGAATCCCATGCGTTTGCGTCGTTCCCACCAATGGTCTTGCCGAAGTAAAGAAGGACGGTGGGTGTTGCGCCGCCGTCGTTGGTCACTACTCCGTTGAGCTGCGCGGAGTCGCCGGATACCTCGGTGGCGGGTGTGACTACGATGGCGGGGGCGGCCGCCCCGATGGTCAGCGCGATGCTTTCCCGGTTGGTCTCGTCAGAGGGGTTGAGGGTGCCGAGGGAGAAGCCGTCCGCATAGGAGACGTAGACCGATACGGAAAATACGCCGGCTTCCTCCGGGATTCCCGTGACGGCTCCGGTGGAAGAGTCGATGCGGAGTCCGGCGGGCAGGTTGAGGGCGAGGTATTCCTCGGGCGACCCGAGGGCGGTAAGCCCGTAGGCGAAGGGTTGGCCAACGGTGGCGGAGGCGTTCGGGAAACTCGATATCATGCGTGCTCCCGAGACGTTTCCGTAGGAAATGGTCAAGTCGTCGACCGTCGGGTTTGCGGCGGCCCAGACGGAATCGTCGGAAACGTAGGCTGGGGCGACCGTCAGGGCGGGATTGGCCCAGGCCATGGTGATCTGGGTGCTCGGGCCGGACAAGACGGGAGCAAGTACCCGGATCGAGGAATTGCCCGTCGCGTCCCAGCTGTCGACCTTGTAGGCCAGTTCGCGCCCGGTGGCGTCGAAGAAGCGCAGGTCGCCCCCCGTGGAGGAAAGGAAGGAACGATAATTGAAGTGGGGGACGTCGGGCCCGAGGTCGAGGACGACGGGAACGTCGGTCAAGGTGGCGTTGACGTCGTAGCCCGAGATGGAGAGGTCCCTGCGGTAGGCGAAGGTCGAGAGGTCGACCACCTTGAAGACGAGCGCCTTGGAGTCGGTTACGGTCTGCCCCGCCCGGTTCTTTCCCGTCACCGTGAGGGTGGCCTGCGTATCGCCTCCCTGGGCGGGGGTTCCCGTGATCACCCCCGTGGCGGCGTTGAGGCTCAGCCCGGTCGGCAGTCCGCTCGCCGAGTAGGTCAGGGTTCCGCCGCCCCCGGCGGATACCGTGCGGGCAATCGCCGAACCCGTCTTCCCGTGGACCGTGAGGCCGTCGTCGAGCGCGGGCGGGCCGGCGAGGTTGGAGTAGGCGAACGTCGGGGCGCTCGTCCCTCCGCTGAAGGCATGGGCAGTGGCGTTGGCGTCGGGGTTGCCCCAGTACATGAGCATCTTGTCTCCGATGGCCATGGTCGGGAATTGCACTCGGACGGAGGATTCGCCCGCCGGATTCCATTCCACGATCTCGTGCTTCAACTCGTTCCCGCCGGTTGTCCTGAACCGCAGGTCGGCACCGTCGGGCTTGAGCTGGTCGTAGCGGAAGCCTACCCCCCTGAGGCTGGCGTTGTCCTCGCTCAAGACAACGAGTACGTTGGGATTGGTCAGGGTGGCCCCCGGGGCGTAAGTTCGCGCATAGATTTGGGCTTCGCTCAAGCCTACGTAGTTGTCGCCGCCATGGTTGCTCTCCACCTTGATGGCGAGGAAGGCGGCCGAGACCCCGCCCAAGCCGATGCCGGGATCGGTATTCGCGATGGATCCTCCGGGAGACTTGGCAAAGGGTTGGTTATCCAGTATGCGTGTCCAGCCTGTGGCGTTGAAGTTCGCCCTCGAGTCGTCAATATTCACTCCCGGATCCGTAGCAGCCACGTAGACGTCCGCCAGCTTTATGCCGCGCTTCCACCAGTTCCCGGATTCGTTGTAGTTCCACACCCGCAGGTGGCTCAGCTCGTAGGTTCCGTTCAAGTCCACCTTGAGCCACTCGCCGGACACGCCCCCGTTCGACAACCACATGTTGTTGTAGCTGCTGTCGTGCCTGTCCCCGTTCAAGCCATGTCCCTTGAAAGCCTTGTATTCGTGTCGACTGCTGTAGTCGTCCGAGGTGG
>CAZNWO010000202.1:0-5299 GCA_964576585.1 uncultured Puniceicoccaceae bacterium
CAAGGCTGGCTGTGGACTTCCGAGAGAAGTTTCCCTTTCCTCTATTCCGCAAGTTCCTCGAATTGGCTGTACCTTCGACCTGATAGCGGAAAGCCTCTCGCGTTCTACGACTATGCCTTGGAGCGTTGGGTCACGGAGGGTGAGTGAGGGCGGAGAACGCACCTTGCGGATGAGCTACTATCGTCTTTCGCCTATGCAGAAAAGGTGCTTCACTGTGCGCAGGAAGATTTGTCCTCCGCTTATCGCAGGCGAGGCGTAACAGGTTTCCCCGATCGGGTTCTCCGAGACCAAGTGGAACTGTTCTCCCGCCTTCACGACCTTGGTCACACCTAGGTCTGAGACAAAGTAAACCAAGCCATCGGCGGTGACGGGAGCAGCGCTGTGCCCCCCGCCCAGCCTTTCTCGCCAATGCCTTTGGCCCGTTTTTGCGTCGAAGCAGCTGGCGACTCCCGAGTCTGAAACGGACAGGAAGTAGTTACCCGCAGCAATAGGGGAGGGCACGTAGGGAGCGGAGTCGCGGGTTCGCCATGCGATGTGCGTGCGGGTGACGTTTCCGCGACCATCCGGCCTGATCGCCAGCATTTCCTTGCTTGGGTAGGCTGTGCTTACGAAGAATAGACCTTTGCCAAAGACGGGTGAGGCCACGGCCCTGCCTTTGGGACCCACGGTGTACCAATGTTTCGATCCATTGCTTGGGTCGTAGCTCACGATCGAGTGGCTTCCCGCCACGACCATCTGATACTTCCCGTCCAGCTTTCGGATCAGCGGCGTGCAATGGCTGCGAATGCGGTTTTCGCGGGCGACCTTCCACGCGGTTTCCCCCGTCCTGCGGTCAAGGGCCACGATGAAGGCGTCGCCATCGTAGTCGCCGTTGAGGATGACCTTGTCCTCGAACACCACGGGATTGGCGCAATAGCCCCAGACGCTTGCGAATTCTCCCGGTCTCGCGATCCACTTGCGGTTCCCCTTCAAATCGTAAGCCGCAATGCACATCTTTCCCGGGTTTACCGGCAGTCCGGCGTTGTTTGCGCGCAGGTCTCCGCTTCTTTCCCGAACCACTTCCGCCGGGACCGAAGTTCCGTCGGGTTCCAGAAAAGAGACGTAGACGAGCTCGCCATCGCAGGAAGGTGTGCTGGAGGAACGACTGTTCAGGCGATGAATCGCCTCGAGAGGAGCCCGGATCACGACCCTTCTCCAGACTTCCTCGCCCGTGAGGCGATTCAGGCACAAGAGAACCCTTTCCTTGGTGTTTTCCAGGCAGGTTGTGACGAATACCTGATTTCCCACAACAATCGGGGAGGAATGGCCGACTCCCGGAATCTCGACCCTCCATGCTATGTTTTGCTCTTGGTTCCATTTCGTGGGGATTGCTTTTTCGCGACTGGAACCATCCCCGCGCAGTCCGCGCCAACCCGTCCAGTCTTCCGACGCGACCTCGGTAGCAGTCAAGAGCAAGGCTAGAAGGATTGCGGGCGCAGTTTGCATGCTTTGAAAACTATTTCCCTTTTCCGTTCGGTCAAGGTTCGGCTTTCAGATGGCGTACATTTATCTCGTTTGATTGAAACCTAAACCGTCTAACATCTGATGGAATGATCCAGCTTGACCATTTTTGTTTAGTCCTCAATCAAACCTACGTGTCCACTGAACGAAAAAAGGTGTTCAAGCTTCCCAAGGCAAAGCCCAGTCGTAGAAAAGCGGTTGGCGGGAAAGCGTCCGCAGGAGATGATGGGCACAGGTTCTTCGGATTGGCGGAGTTTTTCTTTGTGGGTCTCTTGATAGCCCTTGTCGTCTTGCTTGTGCTCTTTTACAAGTATGGCATCGCTTAGCATGGGTTGCTCCTTGATCCTCGCCTTAAAATCTCTGCTTTTTCGGACAAATCTCAAGTTCGATCCCTGCATCTTAGGTTAACTTTTTCTGAAGCTAAAAATTCAATTTGCCAGGTTGATCTTGGCCGCATTCGGGTTGTCTTTTTCCGGGCTCTTGCTCTTCAAGGGTATCGAGACCATTGTTCGCGGTGACTTCGCTTGGGGCGCGCCTGCGGTCGGTATCGCCATATGGGCATTTCTGAAGACGTGGAGAATGCTTCGACACCCGCCGAGTCGTTGGTTTGATTAGTTGAATTTCTCAAACGAGACCTACCTTCCTTTTGAAAGAAGTGATCCAATCACCGTTTGCAGTTTGACAGAAGTCTATGCCCGACCTATGAGGTTTTTTTCTTTTTTCACTAACCCTAAATCCACATATTATCATGGCTATTGAAGTAGGCTCCAAAGCACCAGATTTTACCTTGAAATCAATCAACGCTTCCGGCGAAAAGGACGATTTCGGACTCAGCGACGTCTCCTTGGGATCCAATGCCGGTCAAAAGAACACCGTCATTCTCTTTTTCCCTCTGGCTTTTACCGGGGTTTGCACCCAAGAACTTTGCGACGTCACCTCCGGCCTTTCGGCCTATGGCGACTTGAATGCCGACGTGATCGCCATCAGCGTGGACAGCCCCTTCGCTCAAGGACAGTGGGCGGAAAAAGAGGGAATCGGAATCACCATAGCAAGTGACCTCAACAAACAGGTTGCCTCCGATTACGGCGTTTTGCTCGATGACTTGATTGGCGTTGGCAGCGTAAGCGCTCGTGCTGCCTTTGTGGTGGACAAGGAGGGTACCGTTCAATACGCCGAACAAACTCCCACTCCTCTGGATCTGCCCAATTTCGATGCGATCAAGCAATCGCTTGCCGGACTGAGCTAAGCTTCTTCGAGGATTCAGTTTTGGGAATCCCGACGATTCCCTTTCTCCATTCGCTGGCGCTTGAGCTCGTGAGGGCTTGGCGCGACGTCGCAGCCTCTATCGAGAAGGTCCGTTCGAATACGGCGGTATAGGTAGTCCGTTGGCTTCTCGTTCAACCCGATTCAAAAGAAACGCAACTCGACCTCGAATCCGTCCACGTAGGTTTTTCGATACAGGACGTAGTTGCCGTCTGAATCGTAATGAATCCATTCGCCCACTTTCTTTCCGTTTTTGTACCTCCCCTCGCAGGCTCTCTTCCCGTTTGCATGCCAACCTTGGTAAAGCCCGTGTTCCTTGCCTCTCCTCGATCCCACCTCGGCAAGTTTTTGTCCGTCCGGCCAATGCCACAGAAAGGATTTGCTCGAACTTCCACAGCTTGAGGCGAGCAGGGTTATGGCTGTTGCTAGAACGATTTGCCTCATTTCGGAAAGTCGAGTACCTAGGTTTACCTGAGCCAAGGCTGAAATTGAAAGGAATAAAGCTCGGCGTTCTTTAGCTCGATCCGCAAGCGTAGGTTTTTTCCATCCAGGTAGCTTATGTCGGAACCTTTTTTCCAGGTTACCGTTTTGGATAGTGAATCACCTTCCAGAGCTTTGCAGCTTTCGATTTCGTGTCCTTTTATTTTCTTCCCGTCCATGCTTTCCAAACCCACCAAGAGGTAACCTCCCTTCAATGTCTTGAAGTTCAGGGTCAGCCTTTCAGCCAAGTTGCCCAGCTTGAATGGCTTGGTAACGATTTGCCCCGATTCGGAACCTCCCCTTACGCAGACGAAGCCATCCTTCCTGTACTCGAATCTCCTCAAGCGACTGTCCATTCCGGTCTTGTATGCCTCGGTTGCGTATACCGAAAAATGCTTCGGTCGATCCGGTAGCTCAACCATGCCCCAAGCCATGTAGTTGCTGCGGTTGCCTCTTCGATCCTTTGGGGCGCTTTCGGGGATCACGGGTTCCTGCCAGCGATAAAAGCTCAGCCCGTCTCTGCTTGCCATCAGGATGGGCTCGACGCGGGATTCCTGGTCGGGCAGGTACCTGGTCGGGAATCCGATGAGCAGGCTCCGATCCCTTGCGTAGGGTTGGACGGCATTGGTGTAAAGGTGCTGAGGAGGAATCCCCTCTTGGTAACGGAGGAGCTTCGGTTTCGTCCAGTTTATGAAATCCTTCGAGGTACTGGTCATGATCGCTCTTTTTTCTTGGTGGTAAACCCTGTGATATTCACGGTACAGATTCGCGTTGTTGTCCCAGAAGGCGACGTTCTGCGAATCGTATGCCCAGTGAAATTGACTGACCACGGGATCTTTTCGAATTTGCTTCCAGTTCTTCCCGTCGGGCGATTGGAAGGCGTACAAGCCAAGCTTGCGCTTGGGTGGATATGCAGCCCCGATTCCCTTGTACTTGGCTTCTTTGGCGCAGTTCGGGTTCGTGTCCCTGAAGGCGACGAAGCAGTGAGAACCCAAGCCGTCCCAAACGATGTTGTTCTTCTTGGAGCCATTGAAGCTGAACAAACCCAAGTCGGGTTTCTCCCAGTTTATGCCGTCTTTGCTTTCGGCATAACACGTCACCTCCCTGTGTCCCGCCTTCTTGGTTTTCTGGTCTTGGTGAGACCCACGGTAGTACATCCTGAACAGGTTTCCATCCCTGAATATGGTGTAGTATGCGCAAGTGTTGCCCTCCCAAGGCGCGTCCGTCGTCAGCACTACTTCCCTAGGTGTCGGCTTTAGGAGGATCTTTTTCGCATCGCCCGAAAGATTTTCCAAGACGTAGTCATCGATGAAAAGCTGAAGCTGCGTACCGTGTTTGCCCAAGGCGAGAGGTTGTTCTCCATGGGCTGGAATTGACGAAAAAAGGAAAGTCAAGCCAAGCAGTATGCTACCAGTTGAAAATGGATTGGGCGGAAGTTTTTTCATGTTCTTCCCTTCAACCGTTCAGACTTTTTTATTCGTGTCAAGTGACGGATGCCATGGTCCGATCATTGGCAAACTGCACATTCCGTCCAAGCATTGGAAGTGCAAGCAATTACGCTCCCTTGAATTGACGGCACCTTGATTCGGAATGCCGTAATTTGAAGTTTGCCAAGTACTTCGGGATTCGCCAGAGTGCGGATAAACTCAAGGTTTGCCGGGATAGCTCAGTTGGTAGAGCAACGCATTCGTAATGCGTGGGTCGTCGGTTCGAGTCCGATTCCCGGCTCCATTCCTGCTCTGGCTTGACCAGTTTTCATGCGGGTTTCCAATCTTTCAGTCCGTTGTTTCTTGGTTGTAGTTCGAGGCTGATTTTCAAGGAATTGAGGTCCGGGTCAAGGGTGTAGACGTATCAAAAAACGTATCACTTTTTGGCCCGTTTCCTGACCCCGGATGTACGATGAAAGCTGGCCTTCGGGGGATCGGCGTGGGAGCTTTCAGAGCAAAAACGGGAACATTGGGGGCGGACATCTCCTTCCGGTTGTACGGTGGATCTTCGCAGATCGTCGAAAGATGGGGTGGTCTCAGCGACGAGTTGAAGAGGGCGGTTTTGAGGG
>CAZNWO010000203.1:0-1649 GCA_964576585.1 uncultured Puniceicoccaceae bacterium
GCGGTGATGGAAGGATCGGCGGCCCGGTTGGGCTTTATCGGGCAGTTGACGTTGTCCGCAGGAGCAACCTTCTTTTTCATGGCCATCTCGTTGCCATCCTTCTTCTTGTTACCTCCGTTAACGTTGCTGAGAAGCTCTGAAAGCAGTTCCTCACCCGACATGGCGGAATAGCGAACGAATCTCTCGTATTCCATGGGCTCGCCCTTAACCTTACGGTTATCCACGTCGGGATAGGTGAGAACCAAGAGGGAGTCCCAAATTTGCTCGGCCGTCAAGCGGTCGAGAATTGGGCCGGGATACAGGTAAGGAACTTCGGAGGACAAGCTGAATTGCTGCTTGGGGGCAGCTCGATGAAAAATCTTGGTGTTATAAAGGACTCGCAAGAATTCCTTGATGTCGTAGTCGAGGGCATACATCAACTTCTCGAGATACACCAAGAGTTCGGGATTAGAGGCCGTGGTGTCGTCCATCATGTTGTCGACAGGCTCGATCAACCCGATACCCATGACTTCCTTCCAAAGTCTGTTGGCGATCACGGTGGTAAACCTGGGATTAGCGTCCGAGGCAAGCCAGTTGGCATAGGATTCACGAGAGGCGATTTCCTTAAGGTCTTGGTCAAGCTCTACGGCGAGCCCGAAGATGGTCTTGGCCTGGACTTGCTCGTTGGGCTTGGCGTTGTCGTACTGGTAGTCCTTGGGCAAGCGGATCTTGCCTTCGCCCTTGCTGTCCAAGCCGAACTGGAGAATATCACGAATCATCCGGGAGGAACGGCGGATTTTTCCGTCTTCGTCGTCCTGTTCGCGGACAAGCTTATTGAAGGAGGCCAGGTTTTCCGTTCCCTTTTTCCGGCGTAAGTCACCCACCCCATGGGTAAATGCAGACATCTCGTAGAACTGCTTCTGAGTCCACCTGTCGAAGGGGTGATCATGGCATTGGGCGCATTCCAAGCTGGTTCCCAGGAAGATGCGGACCGTGTTGGCCATGTTGTCCAAGGGCATGCCCCTGTCGCGGAAATAGTAGCCGACTGCACCATTGCCTTTCTCCCAGACGGGACCACTCGAGGAGATAAGATCACGCACGAAATGATCATACGGCTTGTTTGCTCGGATGAAGTCCTTGATGAAGGTGACGTAAGGCTTGCCCGTTTGCCCTGAAGCTCCTTGCATCCGATCCTTGGCACGCAGGATGTCCGCCCAAAAGTGAAACCAATTGCTGACGTAGCCCTCGGAAGCCAACAGCTTGTCGACCAACTGACGTCGCTTTTTGGTTCGGTCCCGATTATCAAGAAACTCGTTAACCTCGTCGAGGGAAGGAATGCGACCCACGATCTTGAGATAAGCCCGGCGAAGGAAGGTCTCGTCGTCAATGGTCGGATTGGGTCGGGAGTTGTACTTGCGAAGCTGTTGCTCGACAAGGCTGTCTGCTCCCTGAGCCAACTGCAGGAGCTGTCGCTCAGGAAGAGGACGCTGCATCTTGGGAATCTCCTCCCGGACAGGAGCAAAATTATTTTTAACGAAGGCCCTATCCTTATCGCAGAGGATGTCTGTCTTAAATCGGAAAAGCTGGTGGTCGTCTGCACGCTTGAAGAGAAGATAGTCCCCAAAATTCTTTACCACCTCCCCTTCTATCTTTTCCCCCGTAATGGAAGT
>CAZNWO010000203.1:1749-5283 GCA_964576585.1 uncultured Puniceicoccaceae bacterium
GGGGAAGCTTGGAAACTAAATGTTTTTTTCCATTTCCCGATCAATCAACTCCTTGATCGTTTCAATCGCCAAACCAACCTCCATTCTGACGTCGCTGCCTTTCCTGACAACTTTCTGGCTTTCGAGAATTTCGGCAAGGAAGGGTTTCGATTCCTTTCCTAGAGCCGCCATTGCCATCATGCCGCGCGCCATGTTCTCAAGTTGAATTGCGGTCTCTTCGTTGTCGGCCTTGACGATTGCGACGACTTTGAGTTCTCCGGCACTTTCGCCCATTGCCACTCCAGCGGATCGCACCTTCTTCGCCATGGCCCCGCCCCGTCTTTCGAGGTCGTGAAACTTGGACGCTTTGCTCACGTTTACGTAAGAGATAAAACCGGGTTTCTTCAAGATTACCTTAAGCTCGTCGAGCAAGCCGATTGGAGCACGGGAGGCAGCCTTGCCTTTCGCCAACCTTATCCCTTGCGAAACATAGCTGGAATCCGGTCCTGCAACCACTGTATCCTTCTTGATGACGGAAAACGCCATGGGATGCCGTCGATCTGGGTTTAGGGTATGAACCTTGCTCTTTCCAACGGTGGTCGTTTCGAAGGTTTCGTTCTTCTTGGCGAAGGCCACAAGCTTCTGTTCATTGAGGCCCCCCTTCATGATGGCGGTGCCTTTCTTATGCTCACCACTGCCGAACATGGTTAGGTTTGCGAAGGCCATCGGGTCCAGTCCGACCTTGTGTGCCATGCTAGTGAGGCGCTCCATTGCGCCGGGCTTTGCATCCAACTCCTCAAGGATGAACGATCCGATGGTCGATTTCCTGGCGGCGTCGAAGTCTACGTGCATCAACCAGTTCGCTTCATCAGAAACTTGCGAAAGGTCCAAGGGCTTTCCATGAATTCCTGCAGCTGACGTTAAGACTAGAATTAGAGCGGTGATTGTCTTTGCATTCATTTTTGTGATTTCCCCTTTGAATTCAGTAATTTGAAGATGGTTTACTCTTAATTACAGTCCAAATGCTCGAAAGGTTACGTAAGTTTCATTATTTAAACGCAGGAAGCGAGGCTTCAGAAGGAAAAGACGGACGAAAGAAACCAGTTGCGAGGCTCGCCGAGGTAAACCACTCCATCCGAGCTTCGACGAGTCTCGATCTCCTCGTCGAATAGGTTTCGCACACCGAGAATGATCCGAGAATCCTTTGCAAATTTGCGTGAAAGGGAAAAATTGATGGCGTGAAAGCCGTTCAGCGTTCGGAAGTTGCGCAAATCGTCAAATCGCCCGGACTCCCAGAAGGACTCCAACCGCAGCTCCCATGGCTCAGGTTCCCACATCAGAGTCGAGACGATGCGATTCTCGGGAACCTGAGGAAAACGATTGCCCGCTAGGCCCGAGTTCTCGGGGCATTCGAGGATTTCGACCTCAGAACGAATTCCCGCAACGCGAAGGGAAAGAGCGTCTGAAAGAAAATATCGGGCGCTCACTTCAATTCCCCTGCTCCGAGATTCCTTCACGTTGCGTCTAGTCGCATTGTTCTCCTGCCCTAGAGCGGGGTTCGATACGTTTGCAACCGAATCAAACAAGACATCATGGAAAAGCGTGCAGGAGATGGAGAAGTCGTCCATCGGATCCCAACTTAACCCGAGTTCCCCACCCGTGGAGCGCTCGGTCTCGAGGCTGGAATTGGCAGCGACGGAAAAGTCTCCGACGCGATAATCCCTGTAAAGCTCGTTCAAGTTCGGCCGACGCACCTCGGAACGAAACTTCACCCATCCCGACAGAGACTCATTCATCGAACCGGAAAGCCCTAGGGAGCCCCCGAACTCGAATTCCTTTCGATCGGGCAAGGCACCGTTGTTCGCCTTCCAGCCCATTCGGCTTGCTTCGTCGTCAAAAAACCAAGAACCCTTCCCAATGGCGATCAGGCTCCAGTCTTCGGCGATGCCGAGCTGATCGGACAAGGAAAGCCCAAGGTAATCTTGTCGACCACCCGCGTTGCGGTCACCCGAAAAGGCATGGGTTTCATGGGTACGACCTTCTCGTCTCCGACCGAGTACCGACAATCCGATCTCATGCTCGCCGGCTTCCCAGACGTCGCCTGCAAGGAAGCCTAGGGAAGAAGATGGTACGGAAAATTGGTCCAGGATCACACTCTCGGAGGCTCGATTGTCCGCGATCATGGGGAAAACGCTGGAAAAATCCCTTTCCTGCCCGAATACGGAGGCGTGCAGGGCACCCTCGCGCCAGCCAAGAGACCAATCCACGCCGTCTCCACGGTTGCGCGATAGAGGGGTGCCGTTTCCCCGATGCTCGTCGAACCCGGCGAAGGACATCGCGAAGGAACCCGAAGGGAAGGCACGTTCAAGCGAGAAGCGACCCGACTTCATTCGGCTCCACACCTTCTCGTCCACGAGACCTCGCTGGGCAGACCTGATCACGGGATGACCCGCAAAGTCCTCGTACTTGAAGCTTCCGCGAGACTGCCAAGGACTTTCGGGAGAGGAAAAGCCGGCAAAACCCTCCCCAGAAAGGCCTCGTACGTCACCCCCCGAAAGACCGAGGGAGCCGACCGAATCTCCGGAAAGTCTACGACTCCTCAAATCGATACCGGGTGCAGTGTAACCGAAGGCATTGGGCGATCCCAGTCGAACGCTCTCAAGCTCTCCGAGCGAGAAACGATTCCAACGCATCCAGTCCCCGAATGGATCGTTCATAGGAATCCCGTCCAGAAAGACGAGGGAACGAGAGACTCCGCTAGCTCCCATTCCGCGGAGGGAAACTCCCTGACTTGTCGGGTGAGCGATCCCCGATCCCGACCTCCGGAAAGTCGAGAAACCGGGGTATGAACGCAAAAGAGTATCCAGATGCAGCCCACGGGAGGCGTCGAGGTCCTCTCGATCGTAGGCTCGGGACCACCCTGCCCCGACTGCGGGCGACTTGCCCCGCAGAACCTGCAGGGGCTCCAACTCGCCTTCCTGAGCGCAAGCAAGGCAAATGGGAGTAAGGATATAAGGCAGTCGAGAAATCACCTTGGGAAAAGGTCGCAAGGTTTAGCCCACGCAAAACGCGGGAATGAGAAGAGAATTTGCTTCCGGAAAAAGCGACGCATGAGTCAGGGTTCCAGATGTCCGTAGATGGAGCATTAAGCTGCGTTCGGCAAGCTCGTGTTGCAAAAGTCGGATGAACTCCTAATGTAGAAACCCTTGTGAAAATTCGAGGAACAGCATTTCTCAAGGCTCCAGCAACCACGGCAAGCGCTTGCTGCTGGATGCTGCTTGCGCAATTCGGTTGCGGAGGCGGAGAACAGAAAGACGGTAAGGAATACTCGGGCATCTCGGCTTTGGGCAACGCCCGGGCGGACGAGTACGTCGGCTCGGCAAGCTGCATCGATTGCCATCAGGAGGAACACGGCAAGTGGAAGGGCTCGCATCACTTCCACGCCATGGAAAAGCCATCTCCGGAAACCGTCCGAGCCGACTTCAACGGCTCCACCTTCGAGCGTTACGGAGTGGTCTCCCGCTTCTTCCGCGAGGGTGAGAAATACCTTGTTGA
>CAZNWO010000204.1:0-5250 GCA_964576585.1 uncultured Puniceicoccaceae bacterium
TTCACATTTACGGGCTACCCGCACTGCATCGCCCAAGGTGTCGACGTAGAAACCAGCGTGTGGATAGAGCACGATACGTAGTCCAGACTCCTTGGCTTGGTCGGCGATTTCGCGGACGAAGGCCACTGCTTGCTCGTCGGTGTTGCTCTTCTTGTTCCCTTGGACGAACAGTTCGAGAATGGTATCCCGTCCATTGAGTTCCTTGATCGCCTGGCTGATTTCCTTGCCGTAACTGTGACCTTTGGGACCAAGCCGGCCACCGACGTAGAAGCTGAAGAGCTTAAGCCCGGCTTCATCATAGAGCTTGAGTCGCTGAGGCAAGGGGAGAGCGTCCCTCACCCGGGCCGAGCCAATGCCGTCGTAGCCAAGTTCCTTCAAGACCTTGACGCGTTCCTCGGCGCTTTTGAAGTGCACTCCGTTCTGGAAGGCGTAGACGGGCCAAGCCTCGGACTTGGCTGCTAGTTGATTAACGAATGCAAGTAATGGGAAAAGTAAGACAATGGCTTTCACGAAGTGGTTTGGTTTTAGGCAATGACTTCCTTGACGACCTGACCATGGACATCGGTAAGGCTGAAATCGCGTCCCGCATACCGATAGGTGAAGCGTTCGTGGTCGATGCCGAGCAAGTGAAGAATGGTAGCGTGAAGGTCGTGAATGGAGACTCGGTTCTCAACAGCCTTGAAGCCGAACTCGTCGGTGGCGCCGTGGATGGTACCTCCCTTGATGCCGCCTCCCGCCATCCAGAGGGAGAAACCCCAGTGGTTATGGTCGCGTCCGGCGGTAGCGCCGCCGCCCGAGGTTTCCAGTTCAACTGTTGGCGTACGCCCGAACTCGCCCGAGCAGACGATGAGCGTCTCGTCGAGCATCCCTCGCTGTTCGAGGTCGGTGATGAGGGTGGCGAGGCCTTGGTCGCATTCGGATGCCACCTTGCGATGGGCGGACTTTATGTTGCCGTGGCTGTCCCAAGGTTGCATGTTGCCGTGCCAGACCTGTACGAACCTAACACCTCTCTCCACCAGCCTGCGGGCCATCAGGAGTTGCTGGTTCTGCGGACCTTTGCCGTAGGCTTCCCTAACATGCTTGGGCTCGCGGCCAACGTCAAAGGCGTCGGTGGCTTCGGCTTGCATGCGATAGGCCATCTCGAAAGAGCGAATGCGTGCCTCCAGACCCACCTCACCAGGTCGATTGCGAAGGTGGTGGTCGTTTAGCTTTTGCAGAAAATCGTACTGTCGCCGTTGCTCGGAAATCGAGATGCGTTGGTTTTGGACATGAGGGATAAGTTTGCGCGGATCCTTTCCGGCAGTCCTCACGTAAGTTGCCTGATGAGCACCGGGGAGAAATGCCGAGCGCCAGTTGTTGGCCCCTCCCACGGGAATACCTGAGGGGCAAAGGGCGACGTAACCAGGGAGGTTTTGGTTTTCCGAACCCATGCCCCAATTCAACCAAGAACCGAGGCTGGGGCGCACAAGCCGCTGATCTCCCGAGTTCATCAGCATGAGGGACATCTCGTGGCTAGGCAGTTCCGCATACATGGAACGAATGACTGCCATCTTGTCCACGCACTTGGCAAGATGAGGAAAGATGTCGCTGACGGGGATGCCGCTTTGGCCGTAGGGCTTGAAGGTGAAGGGAGAGGGAAGGGCGACGCCCGTACGGCGCTCGGTCTGGAGGTTGTCGTAGGGGAGCTTCTTCCCGGCTTGACGGCTCAACTCTGGCTTGGGGTCGAAAGTGTCTACCTGCGACATGCCGCCATTGAGAAAGATCTGGATGACGGCCTTGGCCTTGGCGGGGAAGTGAAGTCCTGAGGAGGTTCCGGCGGAAAGCTCACGGGCCAAGCCGACCATGCCCAACCCCAAGGCGCTCCGGGTTAGAAACCTGCGCCGAGTGAGGAAATTGTCCATTGTTGAGTTAATCGTCATGGCGCTGTGGGAAGAAATTGATAGTCTCTTGGTAAAAGCATTGTGCTTGGGTTTCACGAACAAAGCAAGCGATCATGCCTAATCCACAAAGTGAAACTCGTTGGAAGCGAGGAGCGCATGAACCAGATGACGTCGGGCTTCTTCTTTGTTTTTGGATTTGTTGATGTAACTGGTGGCTTCTATGATTTCCTCCGGGCTGGGTTGTCGAGAAAAAGTCCTTCGGTAAAGCCGGTTGATTCGCTCTTTGTCGTCAGGAGCTTTTTGAATCTCAGGAACCTTTAGAAGAGCAGCTGCCCGGTCCTGAATAAAGGCCGAATTAAGGGCAAAGAGTGTCTGCTGGGGGACCATTGTGCGGGGGCGTTTCACGGTACATGCACTGGGATCGGCTCCATCGAAGGTCGAGAACAGCTTGTGGATGACGTCCCGGTTAACGAAGGCGTAGACGCTCCGTCGCTTGACTCCCTTGTCCAGTTCGAAAGGTCGACCTCCTCGAGGAGTCAACTTCAGTTCCCCTGCGGCAGCCAGCAGGGCGTCTCGCATGGCCTCCATCTCCAGCTTCCGAAGGGGCATGCGCCATAGCAGGCTGTTCTCGGGATCCACTGCGCGAGCCTGTGCCTTCTCCCGGGAATCCTGCCTGTAGGCTGCCGTCAACATGAGCCGACGGTGCAGTTGCTTGATCGACCATCCGTCCGCTTCAAACTGCAGGGCAAGGTAATCGAGCAATTCGGGATGCGTCGGTGGAGTACCGCGCGTACCGAAATCGTCGGGTGTACGAACCAATCCTCGTCCGAAGTGGTGGCGCCAGACCCAGTTGACGATGACCCTTCTTGTGAGCGGGTTCCGGGAATCGATGATGGCCCGAGCCAAACCGAGGCGGCGTTCCCCATCGACAAAACGTTTTGGCGAATCCACGGACAAGGCGGAGAGAAATCGAGGATCGACGGCTTGGCCGCGTGAGACAGGATTGCCTCGCAAGAAGACGAAGGCTGGGTCCGTTTCGACCGATTCCTGCAGAATCATCGAGCGAGGCGGCGAGTTCGAGGCAAGGTTCAGACTTTCGATGTCTCCTTGGGCGATGCCCCGAGTGGCGTCCCGAACGCCTCTATTCAACATTCCGAGTTCACGTCGGTTTTCGAAGGTTATGGCGGTAGGGGTTCCGGGAGCATGTAGGTGGTGTCGAAGTTGCCGTTCGATGGAACTGTTCACGATTTTGTGACGTGCATCCTGGTCAGGGATGACCTTGCCTCCGGGGGCTGCTTCAAGGGAAGCTTCCAAGAGGGAGGCAAGCCAACGGCGCTGGACTTCCGTAAAGACCTTGCCGTAAGCAGTCGCCACATCAACGAAGGTATCGGACTTGCCCGCATTCAGGGCTTCCAGCACTCGAGGATTCCACTTGGGTGGCTTGGTGCCAAAGCTGTGCTCGTTGGCGAACTTGGCTGGATCGCCGTTCTCCTTGGTCCACTTGGCCACCAGTTGCCTGCTCTTATCCGCAAAACCATCAGTCTCCAGATTGGAAAGGTGTAGCCATGGCCCGAAGACGGGATCGTCGCCCCCTCGTGCCTTCAGGTACTTGCGCCATCGCTCCAAGACCACCGGACGCAAGTCCTCCGTGCGGTAGGAAAGGAAACTGGTGGAGGTATCCTTTTCAGGCGTGCCCTTTGCAAGTTCTTCAAGGTATTCGCCTACCTGCATCCTTAGCCTGCCTCGGAAGACATCGCCCTGCTCCCGAAGTACGTCAGCACTCTTTTGCTTCAACCCCGAGAAGTCTCGAACGAATTTTTCAGAGATCTCGGGCTTGCCAAGCAAAGGTAGTTCGTTGGGGACGCGGCTGTTCGCTAGGGTTGCGTGTAGGGAATAATAATCAGACGTGGGAATGGGATCGAACTTGTGGTCGTGGCAACGGGCGCAGGTAACGGTAAGTCCCAGCATCCCGCGAGAAATAACGTCGATACGATCGTCCAAGCGATCGTGCCGATTACGATACTGACGACCTACGGTGAGGAAGCCAAGGGCGGCCAAGGACGTATCGTTCTCTTTTAGCTTCAACTGGTCGGCCGCCAACTGTTCGAGGACAAATTGGTCATAAGCCTTGTCCTCGTTGAACGATCTGATGACGTAGTCGCGGTAGGTGTAGGAAAAAGGAAAGCGCTTGAAGCCGATGGCGCTCCCGCCATGGGTGTCGGCGTAACGGGCGAGATCGAGCCAGTGCCGCCCCCAGCGTTCACCGTAGGCTGGGGATTCAAGCAGGCGATCGACGACCTTGGCGAAGGCCACCTCATCGGAATCCACATCGTTGACGAAGACCTCGACCTCACTCCATGATGGCGGCAATCCCGTAAGGTCGAAGGTAGCCCTGCGAATCAAACGTTGTCGGGAAATGGGTTTTGAAAGCTCGAGACCTTTGGTACTCAAGCGGTCGACGATAAATCGGTCGATTTCCGTCAGCTCATTACCTGCAATCGAAGGAGGTTTATGTTGGCGAATTGGACGAAAAGCCCAATGCCGCTCATACCTTGCTCCACTCTCGATCCACTTTTTAAGCGAATTAATTTCTTCTACCGACAACCGCTTCCCCGTCTTCGGCGGCGGCATCACCTCTTCGGGATCAAGCGAGCCTATTCGCTTCAACAAAGCCGACCAATTCTTGTCGCCTGTGTCGGAATCGAGTCGAAGGTCTGCCTTGCGAGCAGCTTTGTCTGGTCCATGGCATTCAAAGCAGTTTTCGGCAAGAATCGGTGCGATGTCGCGCGTATAGTCGAGGGGAGTTGCGGCGAAAGGAACGACTGGAAAACTCAACAGCATGAGCACTATCGGGTAACTGGTAACGATATTTCTCATCAAAATTGATACTCCTTTCGATCCAGTGCTCTTCCATCCAGTCCCTTGATCTCGACGACCATCTTCGCCGGATTATTCAAAAGTGTAAGGAGGATGTAGCTGTCGGAGCCTTTCAGGAACGCCGATTTGGGATCAGGATACTGAGTGCCTTTTCCGCTCAGCGAAGTATTGTAATAGGTGAAGCCATCGACTTCGGCGCGTTCGGCATAGTGGCCGAAGCCGGTTATTGCGATCGTACCCTTGCGAAACATGCCATGCCATGCCCCCCGCGCTTGTGCTCGCATGGATCCGTTTCTCTCGTTATAGAGAGTGACGAAGAACTTACGCACCTTTTTCTTCATCAGTTTGTCGTACCAAAGAAATTGCTCAGAATCTTTTCCAAATGAATGGCATGACTGCCAAGTGCTGCCTTGATCCGAGATGTGATGCAGATCGAGCGCAGCAAAACGAATGTCGAAACCGGGTATGTCAAAATGCCATTTCCACTCATCTC
>CAZNWO010000205.1:0-5246 GCA_964576585.1 uncultured Puniceicoccaceae bacterium
TCACGGATACGTTGAGCCAAGTTCTCGTCGGTCGCATAGACGACTCCACGATGATTCATGAAGGTGGAATCCGGACGGTTGAGGTCGAGGGGATCCCCGTGGACGTCGCTTACCACCGCCCCCGCTTCCTCGAACAGACATGCTGTGGCGGCGTAATCCCAAAGGCTTCCCCCACCCTCCTGCGGTTTGGCGAACTTGAAATGACAAGCCGGGGCACTCTCAAGGGCATGGCAGGCATTGATCACCGCTCCGCCAAACTGTGTGGCCACCAGCTTCTTCAAGCCGATGGAATGGGCGTAAGCCTCCAGTTTACGCAAAACTTGGTCACGCTCGGGACGGTCCTCAAAGCTTCGATCATAAGTGAAGGTCAACTCCGTACCTTTTGAACTCAAAGTCCAAGACTCCCCGTTTTTTCTAATCCCCTGCCCTTTCGTTGCCTGCCATAAAACGTCATGAACGGGATCATAGACCACCCCGATTTTGGGCGACCCGTTTCGAGCCACCAACCCAATGGAAACGGAATATCCGGGTTCCTTTCGAATGAACGGCAAGGTGCCGTCCATCGGATCGATACACCAAAAAGCATCCTTCTCGAAGCGCCCTCCGTCGTCCTCGCTCTCCTCCGTAAGTACCGCGAGATCGAACTCATCACAGGACGGCTCAAGGACTTGGAGGATCGCATTCTGGGCCTTGCGGTCGACCTCTGTCACCACTTGCGACGCATAGGTGTCCCCGCCCTCCTTCCGGAAAACTTCGACTTCGCCGTCTTGGTATGAACGGATGACCTTACCGGCATGAAGGGCCGCCCGAACGGCTTGCTCGGTCAATTCAGTAAGGTTCATCAGACACCTACCTCCTGTAAGGAATCGATGACCTCCCGGGTAACTCGTTCACTGTAGTCGCTGAGCTTCCAATGCCCGGGACTCCAACCTTTCATGAAGCGATGGAAATCGGCCCATGCCACAGGAAACAAGTATCGCCAGTCCGATTCCAGGTCAGCCGGGTCAACCTGGACCCCGGTCCGTTTGACAAAACCCTCAAGTTCCCGGAAGTAGAAGTCGAGAACCTCCTCCACGCGGCGCTCGGCTTCCTCGTCCCGGAAACAACTTCCCACGAAATAGGCTAGGTCCTTCATCCCACATCCGCCGCCGACGTACTGAAAGTCCACCGCAGCGACTTCCGAACCATCGTCTCTGAAGCAAAAGTTGGCCAGCTTGGCGTCGCCATGCACAAGTGTTTGAAAATCCGATGCCTTGAGCTTGGCGTCGATCGCCGATGCAGCGTTCTTCAAGGGTAAGTCATCGAGTTCGTCCAGTTCGTCGGGACGGGTCTCAAGGTGCCAATAGGTGCCGCTTTCCCAAAGGCCATCCGGATCAACGCCCAGATGCTCGGCATGAAAGGTGGCCAACCATCTGACGCAAGCCTGCCATTCGAGTTGAGTCACAAAGCTTCGCCGACCGGCGAATCCGGCTAAGTCCAAATCCTCCAGTACAAGCAAAACCTCCTCCCCATCGGTTTTTGTCCCAAGGCATTGCGGTATCCGGGCAAAGCTTCGCTCGGCTAGTTCCCGTTGCCGTTCATACCAATGGGTTTCGACTTGGTAGGACTTGAGTTTACGCCGGTGGGACAAGTCCGTGTTCCAACCGCGGGGGTGACCACCGTCACCCGGTTGAACGTGTTTGACGATAACGCTGGGAACTACGGAGCCCTCCAAACCGATCCGGTGGATGCTCCCGTACCCACTCCAGAGGCTTTGCACCACGCCTAGGTTTTTCAGCGCATCGGCTTGAGTCAGCTCCAAAATGAACCGATCGATTTCATTCTGCTCCATGGAGTGGGGCAATCTAGCGACCAAGCATCGCTTTTGCCAGTTGATTCAGGCGAAGAGTTTGATCCTGTTCAAGCTTTCCAGATCGAGCGTCAACCTTAGATCAATTCACGAATCGGCCTGCCAAAAGGAAGGAGCAACTGGGGGCGGCCCGAAAAGTCGTTTATAGTAGCGTTTTGATCGATGCCCAAGTGCTTGTATACGGTTGCCCACAAATCATTCGGAGTGAGCGGTCGATCGTGCGGATGCTCGCCCTTGGCGTTGGTGGAACCAATTACTTGACCATGTTCGATACCACCTCCGCAAACGAGCACGGACATCGCCTGTGGCCAGTGTTCACGACCATGGCGAAGTCCCTTGCGGCCCGTATCCGCTCGACTAATTTTAGGGGAACGACCGAATTCTCCGGTCACAACCAGCAAAACTTTTTCAGTCAACCTCTTGTCGTGCAAGTCCTCGATCAGGGCAGTTATTGCACGGTCGTAGATGGGAAATCTATGTCGGGCATCAACCCAGAGGTCGCAATTCACCGCATGTGAGTCCCAGTTGTAAAAACCCAACTTGGGATACTTGAGACCTGAAATGAAGGGGTTCTCCATTGCCACGGTGACAAAGCTGGATCCAGCCTCAACCAATCGACGAGCCATGAGGGCCCGCTGCCCCCAACCATGCATACCGTAGCGTTCACGAAGCTTTTGGGGTTCCTTCGAAAGATCGAATGCCTCATGCATTCTAGGACTAGTCAAAAGATCGAATGCCTTTTGACCAAACTCATCCATCGCCTCAACGGCACCACTGGCGTCCACTTCTCTTCTCAACGAGTCGAAACCTCCGAGAAGATGTCGGCGGTCATCCAATCGCTCCTCCATGCCCTTGCTAAGGTACATATTCCTGACAGCGAAATTGGGCGCACTGGGATCATCGCCAACAGGAAAGTAATTGTACTTCATCCCCAAATAAGCCGCTCCCTGAGCATAGGTATTGACCTTTGATCGCCCTCCGTTCGCCAAGGTAACGCAATTGGGCAAACCGACGTCTATGTTCTCGCGCATCTTGTTGACGATCGAGATGACCGATGGAGAGTCGTTCTTGGTTCCGGTTGGCGTATCGGGTATACGGCCAGTCATGAACCGCTTGCTACCACCACCATGATCGTTGAAAGTATGGGCAATGCTGCGGATAAGCGTGTACTTGTCGGCGCATTTGGCGTGCATGGGAAGCAATTCGCAAACGTCGATACCCGGCACGTTGGTCCGCATTGGACTGAAAAGCCCTCGATAGTCCGATGGCGCATCGGGCTTCATGTCGTAGGTCTCCATGTGAGGAGGTCCACCGGCAAGCCAGACAAAAATGACTGAGGTATCGGGAATGGGTTTGGCTTTCGTTGCCGCAGCAGCACGCAGGCGCAAAAGGTCTGACAAGCCGAGACCCCCAACACCCAAGGCGCCAGCCGTCAGAAAGGAGCGACGAGAAATTTCCTGATGATCAAGACCTGAACTCATAACCTAAACTAACGAATAAGCAAAAATAATGGCGAAAACAACCTCTAACGAAACGTTCGTTGCTAATTTCTACGTTTACGAGGCTGCTTGGGCGGGATGTAATTTGAGTGCATTTTTCAAGAAAGTACTTGGGATAAAAGATTAGTATTTAAAAAATCAAATTTATCCAACGAGGAAAATTCCACCGACGGATAATCCGATGTCAATCCTCTGGAAGGACATTGGAATCGCTGTGACGAGGGACCCCTCAGCCCCTATTCAGACCCGATCCAAAGTCCCGGAATATCCGGCGAATGAATCGGTCTCAACTCCGAGCCTCTGGAGGATGCTCACAAAGAGCTTCGCAAGCGGGGGTTCTTCTTCCGCCACTTGGCTTCGCCATCCGGCATCACTTATGACTCCGGCGCCCGGAAGACTGCCATCCTCGCGAAGGCCGACGTAATTGAGGTAACGGCCATTGGAAAACCCAAGGTTCTTTCCTCCTGCGGAGATAATGGGATAATTGCGGGATAGGTGAAAGCTACTGGATGCCGAACCATGCATGGCAAAGGTGTTGTCCAACATGTTGCCTACGCCCTTTGGTTCGTTCGTATTCTTGAGTTTTGAAACAAAGCGCCCGAATTCCTCCGCCTGATAGCGGTTGTAAGTTCCGAGATTTTGCCAACCGTCTTTCTTTTTGACGTCATGAGTCAGGCCATGAGCATTACCCAAGTCAACGGCCTTGGAAAGCAAATCATGCGGGCCTCCCCCGTTCTCCCTTCCCAATTGAAAAGTCGCGACACGGGTTGAGTCGCTCAAAAAGGCAAGGTAGATCAGGTCATACATGGTCTGAAAATATTGCTTCGCCTCCTGCGGGCCAGCTTCGAGGTGCAGGCTTGAGGAATCAACTTGAGGCAAGGGTGCATCCAGCCATTGCTGGGCTTTGACCAGCTTGACCTCCGTATCCCGGACCGAATCAAGATACTGCTGGAGAGTGTCCTGATCATGCTTCGAAAGTTTTCTTCCCAAGGAACGGGTATCATCCATCAGTAAATCCAAGGCACTTTTACTCCGAGCCAATTTCGCGGAAGCATCCTTGTCTCTGGCTACAAAAAGCATGTCGAAAATTTGCTTGGGCTTGTTCATCGCCGGAATGGGTCTTCCTTCCCGGTTGAAGGACTGGGTTTGAGCACCCCGGGGACCTCCGATGCCTCCGTTGGTAGACATGACCAAAGAGGAATGCCGCGTTTCATCGCCGATATATTCGGCATATAGCTGATCGAGAGAAATCGAATTCTTGTACGGGCCGTGGCCCTTCGTGTCGGCTCCCGTCAAATACTGGTCGGCATTGGAATGACCGTGAACGCGCCTAACTGCCGGATGGGAAAGACCTGCGTACACGGTGACGTCGCTTCTAAGAGGTTCGAGAACGTCAAGTACCTTGGTGAATTCGAAATCCTTCTCGCTGCCATGAGGGAACCAACTCCAATCCCTCCAAGCAGGGTCTTCCTTCAGAGGGACACCCACTCCATCCGGGTGGTATATGCTCACGAATCGCCTAGGTGTCTTTTCGGAGGTGCGACTTGTGGAGCCAAAGGATTCGAACCACGGTAAGGCCAGAGCGAGTCCGGTGCCATGCAAAAAGGTTCTGCGTCCCAAAGAGTTTGATTTGTCGTACATACTCATCCGCTATTTTTAAATTAAACCAACAAAAGATTACTTCGAGTTAAAAATCCCGCTTTGTGTAATTAAAAAAATGAGGTCTCCCAAGCGGTCCCCCTTTTTCCTGAACTTCACCGCTAGGTCTTCCACCTCGGCATGATCGGAAAAAGAGAGTGGGCGACCGAGGGCATAAGTGGTCATCTTTCGAACTAAGGCCCGAGCAAATTGATCTTGTCTTTCCTGAAGCAAATAACGCTTCAGTCCCTTCATTCCTT
>CAZNWO010000206.1:0-5243 GCA_964576585.1 uncultured Puniceicoccaceae bacterium
AGGACACCGGGTTCGGGGACCTATAGTCCTTCAAGACATGATGCTCAGGTCTTCATTTCTAAAGGCTTTCTGTCTGCTTTGGGCATTCCCCGTCTTCGCTCAGTTTTCCTCCGGTTTGGAAGACGATTACTCTTCCTTGGATTCATCCGACGGATCTACGATTCCTCCCATCTACAGCACTTTGAACGAGAAGAGGTTTTATCATGCCCGGCAGATTCACGGCATGAAGAAAGACTTGAACGACCACTCGAGGAATCTGTACGACCTTCGGAGGCGTTTTGATCAAGCCTTTTTCGGCAAGAATTCCGCCGTGGACAGGAGCGACCCCTTTCTTGTCGGGCCCGAGCCAAGGTTGCCTGTTGCTCCCGATTCAGGCCGAAGGGTCAGGTACGTGCCACCGTCTCCTCCGCCCGAGCCCCCGGCTTCCGTACCCTATTTCTTCCCCGAGGAGAATAATCAGCCTCCTCCTCAGCCCATCGCCCCGATAAGCGAGGAGAACTTGTTGGCCTTCAACGTGCAGGCTCCGGGGACCTACCTTTCCCATGACAATCAATTGATTGCTCCACCCCCGTCCTTTGGTTTTAGCCCCGGACAAGAAGTGACTTCCTCAACTTCCGGGCGTTTCGAATACTATTTTTTACCGAGAGGCTCCATCGCCTATCCCTATCGAATGAAGAAGAACCAAGGCAATCCACTCCAGCCTCACTACCAGCGGTATGATCCTGGATTCAGCGCCGGTTTGTCGGGGGGCATTCGCACGGACCGTTGGCGCATAGGGATCGCCGGGGTTCATCAGGCAAACGAGCTGCATGCCGATTCCTGGGCTGCCAGTTTTGGGACTACTTGGCCAAAGTACGATTGGTCGGGAAAGACGACGGTGACTGCTGCCTTGCTAGAGGTTTCCCATTTGGTCCCCTTGTGGTCGTCCCTCAAGCTCAGCTTGGGCGGGGGCTGTGGGCATGCTTGGACGAGGTCCAATTATGAATTTACCCTTGGTGCAAATTCCGTTTCCAGTTCGAGGTCGTATGGAGATTTCATTTGGTCTGCGGGGACGGGTTTGGAGTGGAGTTTTTCTCAAAGTGCTTCACTGATTTTGTCCTATCGCTATTTTGCCGCGGAGGAGGTCCCCACGCACAATGCGGACCTTGGCCTTGAAATCGACTTTTAGTCGGGTTCGGGTTTGAGCGAGCATGCCATGAACTCGTCCGGGAAACCTCGGTCTCACAGTTGGTGGATTCGTTTTCTGCTATTGCCGCTGGGTTTGGTTTATCGGCTCTGGACCAAGAGCTTGAGGATGGATTTCCTCTCTCCGGAGGATGAGGCGATTCTCAAGGATTCCGAAAGTCCTGCAATCATCTTGCTTTGGCACAACCGGCTTTTTGTCGCGGGGGAATGGCATGGCAGGTTCCGCTCGAGCCGAAAGTGCTATGGATTGATCAGTGGCAGTAGAGATGGGGCGTGGTTGGAGAGCTTTTATGGGTGGTCGGGCATTCTTGCTGTTCGCGGTTCTCGCAACAAGAGAGGGGCAAGCGCCTTGCGTGAACTTGCCCGTGTAATCAAGAATGGGAGCGACATAGGCATCACCCCGGACGGTTCCCGCGGGCCATGCTATGAGGTGAAGCCGGGCGCCTTGCTTTTGGCCAAGATTTCCAAGTCTCCGATTCTCCTTCTCTCCTTTCGCTTCCATCGAGCCCTTCGTTTGTCCAGTTGGGATTCCTTCTTTGTTCCGTTTCCTTTCTCTAGGGTTTCGGCAAGTGGGAAGATGATTGATTCGGAAGCCCTGCTTTCGGGGAACTCTCCCGAGGAGGCAGCAAGAATCGTTCAGGATGACTTGATGTCCCTGACTCAGGATTAATTCCTCCTCCTTCACCCCGTTCCTCGCAGAAGCCTCGATGGAGACTATTATTCAAACCAGAAGTCTGACCAAGCGCTTCCGTGAGGTCGTGGCAGTAGACGAACTGGACCTCTCGGTAAGAACGGGGACCGTTACGGGCTTGCTTGGCGGGAATGGGGCTGGGAAGTCCACCACCATTTCCATGCTCTTGGGCCTTCTGTCGCCTTGCTCGGGAGAAATTAGAATTTTCGGCGAGGATTTCGTGGCCAATCGCTTCCCGGCCCTTACTCGCATGAATTTTTGCTCGCCGTACGTGGATCTTCCCCAACGCCTTACGGTACGTGAAAACCTTACCGTCTATTCAAGGCTCTACGGAATCAAGAATTCGGGGGAAGTCGTCGAGCGTTTGACAAAGGATTTGGAACTGGGAGAGTTTATCGACCGCAGGGTGCGAAGGCTTTCCTCCGGGCAGAAGACGAGGGTGTCTTTGGCGAAGGCTTTCGTAAATCAGCCCCAGCTCTTGTTGCTGGACGAGCCAACTGCCAGTCTTGACCCCGAGACTGCGGCATGGATTCGAAAGTTTCTAAGGAATTATTGCGAAAGCCATGGAGCCACCATCCTTCTTGCAAGTCACGACATGCGGGAGGTCGAGCTGATCTGCGACGAGGTCTTGCTTCTAAGGAAGGGCAAGCTAGTTGAAAGCGGTTCGCCGGCGAAGTTGCTCGAAAAATTTGGAAGAAAGAATCTCGAGGAGGTTTTTCTCGAGGTTGCAGGTGGAAACCAAGCAAATCGATGAGTGAGTCTGGGATCGGCACTTTTGGTCGCGTGACAGCTTTGCTTTTGCGCTATTTGTACTTGCTCAGGAGTTCTTGGCCGAGGGTCGTCGAGATCGCTTACTGGCCGACGATGCAGTTGATTATCTGGGGCTTCGTGACGGAACACTTTGCGCGTTACGACGAAAAGCTCTCCGCCTCAGGTATTCTTATTTCCGCCGTGCTTGTCTGGGATTCCCTTTTTCGATCTCACGTCAGCTACACCTTGTCCTTTCTAGAGGAAATGTGGTCGAGAAACCTAGGGAACCTTTTCGTAGCGCCATTGCGACCTTGGGAGCTTGTTCTGGCACTTTCATCGATCAGCATGATTCGAACTCTAATCGGGATAGTGCCAGCCGCCTTACTGGCGATTCCCTTCTTCGACGTTTCGGTTTTCGAGATTGGATTGCCGCTGCTTGCCTTCTTCATGAATTTGGTTCTTTGCGGATGGTCCATTTCCCTGCTTGTTACCGGTATCCTGATTCGGTATGGGCTGGGGGCGGAGAGCTTGACTTGGGTCTTGCCGTTTCTCATCGCGCCCGTCTCCTGTATCTATTACCCCTTGGAGACTCTTCCCGGTTGGCTTCAAGTCATTGCCCAATGGGTTTCCACCTCTCACGTATTCGAGGGAATGCGGGCCCTCCTGCTGGATGGCGACTTGCGGGTCGACTTAATGTGGAATGCCTTTCTCCTGAATTGCGCTTACCTTGCCTTTGGGTTTACGGCCTTTTTGATCGCGTTTCGTTCCGCTCGTCGACACGGTCTTCTTCTTCAAGTTGGCGAATGACCTTTTTGCTCGTTGCAAAGTCCCTGCAAATCTTTCTTTTTTATCCCTTTTTTGAATAGCTATGGCTAAGATCAACTCAAACTACGACAAGCTTGCCGCAGGTTATCTTTTTCCCGAGATTGCAAAGCGGACCAATGCTTTTCTAAACGCGAATCCCGGTTCGGAGGTCATGCGGTTGGGCATAGGCGACACCACCGAACCCATTGTGTCCGCTGTGTTGGACGGTCTGCACAAGGGGGTAGACGACCTTTCAAGGCCCGAGAGCTACTCTGGTTACGGTCCTTCGGAGGGAATCACTCCACTTCGAGAAGCCATTGCCGGCTTCTACCGTGAGCTTGGAGCTCCTGTAGATGCCGAGGAAATCTTTGTGAGCGATGGAGCGAAGTCGGATTCCGCGAACGTCCAGAGCATTTTCTCCGACGACAACGTGGTTGCCGTTCAGGATCCCGCCTATCCCGTCTACGTCGACAGCAACGTAATTGCGGGTCGTGCCGGAAGTTACGTCGGCGAGGGTTACGATTCTCTCGTCTACATGCCTTGTTCCGAGGAAAACGACTTTTTCCCGGCTGTGCCTGAACAAAAGGTCGACCTCATCTACCTGTGCAGTCCCAACAATCCAACCGGGGCGGTTGCAACCAAGGATCAATTAAAGACCTTTGTCGATTATGCCCGTGAGAACAAGGCGGTGATTTTCTACGACTCCGCCTATGCTTCGTTCATTACGGATCCTGATTTACCTAGGAGCATCTACGAGGTGGATGGCGCTCACGACTGTGCCATCGAGATCAATAGTTTTTCCAAGACTGCAGGCTTTACGGGCGTGCGCCTCGCCTGGACGATTGTCCCCAAGGCATGTGTCGCCGAGGATGCGGATCCCGGAAAACTGCATGCTCTGTGGACTCGTCGCCAAAATACCTTTTTCAATGGAGCTTCGAACGTCGTTCAGGCCGGTGGATTGGCGGTCCTCTCGCCCGAGGGCCGCAGGCAAACTGAGGAGCAAGTGGCTTTTTACCTCAAGAATGCGGAGATTATTGCTGAAGGCTTGCGTTCCCTTGGAATTACTACTTACGGGGGCGGAAATGCTCCTTACGTCTGGATGAAGACGCCGGGAGGGCTTACCTCATGGGATTTCTTTGATAAGCTTCTTGAGGAGTGTCGAGTAGTGGGCACACCTGGATCGGGCTTTGGTCCCTCGGGAGAAGGTTTTTTCCGGTTGAGTGCCTTTGGGCATCGCGAGAACGTCGAGAAGGCGGTTGCCGGCATCAAGGAAAACCTCCGTCTCTAGTCGACCGAACCGTTCTTGGTTCGTGGAGCTTGCCTTACAGGTAGCTTTGGTTCGTGGGCTTGATCACAAGTTCGGGCACATGAGCCCTCGGTGGTAGTTCAGCCAGCATAAGTACGGCCTTTGCGACGTCTTCAGGCTGCAGGATCCCCTCCCTGTGCTCCGGGGATGGTGGCACGGGTCGCTTGTCGAGGATAGGAGTGTTGACCTCTCCGGGGAAAACGTTGGTGATCCTGATGCCGGCGTCTCTTTCTTCTTCTGCAACGCAGGAACCCAATGCGGTCATGCCGAACTTCGATGCGTTGTAGGCGACTCCACCCAAGGGATTGGACCTCTTCCCCGAGACGGAGTTTATCATGACCACCAGTCCGTCCTCTTGTGCTCGCATCCTTTCCAGCGCAAAGCGAAGGCAGTCGAAAGCACCCGTTAGGTTGATCTTCAGGACTGTATCCCAAGTTTCGGGGGCGATGTCAGTCATGGCGCGATCGGGTACGTTGATTCCCGCCGCATTAATCATGATGTCTAGAG
>CAZNWO010000207.1:0-5226 GCA_964576585.1 uncultured Puniceicoccaceae bacterium
TCCTCTGCGGCAGGATTCCACCAAGGATCCATGAGAAAGACATAGTCTGCGGTTCTGAGCGTGACGCCGAGTCCGCCTGCCTTGAGGGACGCGAGCATGATGGCTCCTCCAATTGCTTCCTCGAATCCTTTTACCGGGGTTGCACGATTTCGAGTGTTGCCCGTCAGTTCGAACAATTCGGCCTCGGGTAGCTCTTTGCGAATCAGCTTCCTGAGAATCTTGAGGTATGAGGTGAATTGACTGAAAATCAATGTTTTGTAACCGGATCGGATTAGATTCGGGAGTTTTCCCAAGAGCAGTTCCGTTTTGCCTCCCGAGCATTCGGAGCCATTCCGCCAAGGGAGCAGTGCTACGTCGCATGATATCTGGCGCAGGCGCGTAAGCAGGGAGAACACATGGGTGGGAGCTCGTTTCATCGCCAGGCTTAGGTCGTCGCCGTGTTCCTTCCTCGCCCCCTCGACGAGTATCCGGTATTCGCGTCTTTGTTCTTCCGTGAGGGAGCAGGGCAGGTCTGTCTCAAGCTTGGGTGGAAGCTCCTTTGCTACTTCTGACTTTACCCTCCTAACGATAAACGGAGTCACTTGTCGGCGAAGCAGCTCTGAAGTTTCCACCGGGGATTCGGCGAGATCTTGTTCGAGTTCCTTCCGTCCCCCCAGCAGGCCCGGCATGAGGAAGCGAAAGATCGTCCACAGGTCTAGCGGTGAATTCTCGATTGGGGTACCTGTCAGGGCCAACCTTTTTTCCGCCCTTATCGAAACGCAGGCTTGGCTTACTTTGGCCTTTGGATTCTTGATCAGCTGAGCCTCGTCGAGAATGGCATGAGAAAAGCGTGCCTTTTCCAAAAGCGAACGATGGCGTCGGAGTTGGGTATAGCTTGCCAGCCAAAGGCAATTTCCTTTTTCGTCCCCAAAGACGGAACTCTTGCCCAGAATCCGGACATTGATGTCGGGAAATCTTTCATTTGCTTCCATCATCCATACGGGAATCACGGCTGCAGGACACACGACCAAGTCGGAAAATTTCCTTGTGCGTTCCGCATTCATGAGCGCAAGTGCCTGAGCAGTTTTCCCCAGACCCATTTCATCGGCAAGCAAACCGTGGCATCCGAGCTTGTGGAGGGCGAGCATTCTTGTGACTCCCCTGACCTGATAGTCCCTCAGGAAAGCCGGAAGAGTAATCTTGCCCTTGGCTTTTGCGGCAAGCACAGACTTCTTCCAAGCCGACAACTTACCGTCGGGAGAAGCTTCGACGTATTTGCGGGCAAAGAAAGAAAAGATCATGTAGCGAGGCCAGCGAGCTCTTGCTCCCTTACCACGGTTCCTGCGCCACCACTCGAAGTCATCCATCTGGTCTTGGCTCAACCTTACCAGTCCGTGCTTGGGTACGAAGGTCAGGCCACCCTTTGCCTTGGCGATGCGACGCGACTGGGAGGCATTTATCGTCAAACCCTCGAGGTGGAAGCTTTCCCGCAGGGTGATGCCTCTGTCCTTGGCTGTTCTCGCCTTGATTTCCCAACCAAGGTCGCGCCTGCCTTTGGTAAGAAAAACTGCATCCCCCTTCAGTTTCAGGTCAAAACTTTTTCTCCATGAAGGCAGGATTTTTTCCGCAAAGTCCGCCACAGCCTTCCATTTGCGAAGACGAAAGATGCCCCTCTTTTTCTCGAAAACGAAGTTGTTTTGTCCCGCCAGGGCAACAAATCGCAGCAAGGTTTCGCGATCTGTTTCCACTGGATGACACTTGTCTTTTTCGCCGTATACGAGAAGCCGAGAACGTCCGTTTTTCCATTTTGGCGTAGCCGTAAGTCCACCTGCTAAAGTTACCTCGAGTTCCACTACAAGAGGAAGAATCGGCGTTGAGCTTGTGCTGGCTTCCTCCGTCTCCTCTTCTACTGCAGTTTCTGCATTGCTGTCGGTTGCTTTTTCTTCATCAATGACTTCCGTGGGCTTTTCGGGTAAGGGCATGCGCTCATGCTCTTCTTCAATCAGTTCCTCGATTTCATACATTCCCGCTACGGCAATTGCGGGTCCCAGACATTCGTCTCTAGTAGATGAACGAATTTCTGGAGTATTATCGTTCCACTCGATGACCGAGTAGGTGACCTTCCGGTCTACTTTTCTTGAAACCACCGCTTGCTTCTGCTGCAAATCCAACGACGTGATGGCTCCTTGACGGTAGAGGTCGCGACCTCGAAGGAGAGTGGATTTGTCGAAATGAGGTTCCCATTCTTTGCTCGTCAGGTTTACAAGCCATGATTCGACCGCTTCTTGAGTGAAAGTCTTGGAGGGACCTTTTTCCTTCATCTCGGCAACTGAACCAACTTGTACGAACTTGTATTCAAACCGTCCAGACTAAGGTTTTCGGTTTTTGTGCCGCAAGCAGAAATCCTTCCTGCCCCGTTGAAAGTTTTTTACAGAGAGACTCTACTACTTGCCTTGACCTAGTTTTGCCTTCTCAAGGGCCCATTGGTAGACCTTGATGTATTGTTCGGCAGGTGTATCCCATGTCGCGGGTTTTCCCATCGCGGCAACCTGCATCTCGTTAAATGCCTCGGGTTGTTGGAACAGTTTCAACGCCCTTGCAATGGCATTGCGGAGAGAGTCTTCATTGATTTCATCAAAGAGGAATCCGGTAGGTGACACGCTATTGTCGTTCCCGTCTTCAATCGTGTCCGAAAGTCCGCCGGTCTTGCGAGCAATAGGCAAAGCCCCATACCTCATGGCATATTGCTGGGCCAAGCCGCAAGGCTCGAAGCGACTGGGCATCACGAAGAAGTCCGAGCCTCCGAATATTCTCCTAGCCAATTTGTCGTCGAAACCAATCTTTATGCCCGCACTCTTTGGATGGAGGTTTCCGAGCTCAATGAACTTTTTCTCTAGGTCTTTGTCCCCACTTCCCAGAAGTGCCAGCTGGCATTCCTTCTTTTCCAGCATTTTTGGAACTACCTCCAACAGCAAATCCAGACCCTTTTGGCGGCATAGCCTCGAAACCACACCCAATAGGGGTAGCTTAGGATTGCAGGAAATACCCAACTCCTTGCATAGGCTTTGGCGGCAAACTTGTTTGCCAAGCTTGACATTGTGGATTCCAAAAGTCGAAGGCAACGCATGATCCTTTTGCGGATTCCATGCCTCCTCGTCGATGCCGTTCAGGATTCCAATTAAGTCGGCCGCTCTGTAGGAAAGCGTTTCATGCAGACCTTGACCGTTGGCTTCTTCTTGGATTTCGCGTGAGTAGGTCGGGCTTACCGTTGTGATTTTGTCTGCATGCTGGATACCTCCTTTCAGCAGATTTAGGTTTCCATAGTGTTCGAAACCTTCGAAGCTGAAATAGGATTGGGGCAACCCCGTTAAATTGAAGGCGTCTCCTGAAAAGATTCCCTGATGTTCCAAGTTGTGAATTGTAAGGACGGAAGCTGGGTTTGGACTCGAGCTCCAAGTGCTTTCCGCATTTAGGCAAGCCGGTAAGGCGGCCGCCATCCAGTCGTGTGAGTGATAGACATCGGGCTGCCATCCCGTCAACTTCTGTTGGTACAAGGCAGTCCTGCATAGCACCATTGCACGTTCCGCGTTGTCGGAGTAATCGCCCTTGGAACCTGCGTACAATCCTTTCCTGTCGTACAGACCCTTATGTGAAATTAGATAAACTGGAATGGTTGAGCCCGGAAGCTGGGTCTCGACGATACGAACCTTTCGCTTTCGGCTCCCCACGCGGATTCGCAAAGATCCGTGGAGTGCCTTCCCCTCCCGGCCGTTGAGGCTGCCCTTGTGCAGCGGGCACAAAATCCTTACATCGACACCTTTAGCCATCAGGGCTGGAGGCAGTGCGCCAACTACGTCGCCGAGTCCACCTGTCCTTGCAAGAGGAGTTACTTCCGGACTTACTAATAGAACCTTCAATTTTATTCCATTCGGTTTTGCTATTGTTCGCTGTGGGATTTCTATCTTTTCGCGTTTTCTTCCTCGCTTCTACTTCCTCGCAATCGAGGCTTGCTCGTAGTGGTTCTTCGCAATATCATCGTGCTCCTTAGATAACCCTTATTGCTCTTCTTTTGCCTTTGCATTGTAAGTCATTTGGTCAATTCTCTGCAAGAGCTTAGCATTTATGCCCGTCAAGGAAATTGAATTTGAGAGCGAGCGCTTTCTGCACAGGCTGTATGCAGAAGATCCTGCCAATTTGCGCGTTGTCGAGAGTAGTCTTGGAATCGCCTTGGTGGCTCGAGGAGGAACGCTTAGAATCGAGGGTGATGAAGAACCCATTCGACGATGCGAAGAGTTCTTCGATTTGTTGAGACTAGGGCGCGAGCAAGGATTTGGTTTCTGCAATGGGGATTTTGCTCGCCTACTTGATAAGGTAGCTGATGACCAAGGTCCTGAGTTTCGGGAATTGTTTTCCGATCCTCTCTCCCTTAAGGTTCGAAAGACAAGCGTCGTTCCGCGCAACCTCTCCCAGAAGGCTTACCTGAAGAAGATTCTGTCAAAAGATCTGGTGGTCGGCATTGGACCTGCCGGAACCGGCAAGACTTTCCTCGCCATGTCCGTGGCCCTGCATTCCTTGCTGGAAGGGGAGGTTCAGAGAATCGTCCTGGCTCGTCCTGCAGTCGAGGCTGGTGAGGCCCTTGGGTTTCTTCCCGGAGACTTGGAGGAGAAACTCCTGCCCTACCTTCGTCCATTGTATGATGCCATGGACGAGACTTTGGGTCCTTCGGAGGCGAGGAAGCTAATGGAAAGCGGTGCCGTGGAGATTGCTCCCTTGGCCTATATGAGGGGCCGGACTCTAAACAAGTGTTTTGCCCTTTTGGACGAGGCGCAAAACGCAACTTCCTCCCAATTGAAAATGTTCCTGACGCGCCTTGGTCAAGGCAGCAAAATGGTCGTTACCGGTGACGTTACTCAGATTGACCTACCCAAGTCGAGGGTTTCCGGTCTGGTCGAAGCCGAAAGAGTTTTGGGCGGATTGTCTGGAATTTCCTTTCACAGATTTGACGATTTGGATGTTGTTCGCCATCCCATGGTCTCTCGGATTATTCGGGCGTACGATGAGCACAGTGACAGGTGCACTCCACTCGCGGCAAAAGATTCTCAAGCTTGAGTCATGGTCAGTTTCTTTGGCTGGAAGATTGGAAAGGGAGGCGCAAAGCGAGTTTCGCGTCGAAAGTCCAGTGATCCCGAAGAGGATTCGGGAACTAAAGAAAACTCTCCTCACGCCGTCCTCCGCCATCGCCTTAAG